>DASUFW010000332.1:0-7681 GCA_036274335.1 Burkholderiales bacterium
CGGGCGGCGATCGACGCACGGCTTCGCGCCGGCGGCGCGCCGCCCGCCGAGTACCCGGCGGCGAACCCGCTGCCGCGCTACGGGCGGTAGCCCTCGAACTGCACGTACAGGCGCACCTCGTCGCTCACCGCGGGCACCGCATACTTCATGCCGAAGTCGGTGCGCTTGAGCGAGCCCGACGCGTTGCCCCCGCACATCGGCTTCTTGTTGAAGGGGTTGTCCTTGCACACCCAGCGCTCGACCTTCAGCGTGAGCGGCTTGCTCACGCCGAGCAGCGTGAGCGTGCCGCTGACCTCCCTCGGCGCATCGCCGTCGAACTTCACGCTGTCCGCCTTGAAGGTCATCTGCGGAAATTCGGCCACGTTGAAGAAATCCGCGGTCTTCAGGTGCTCGTCGAGGGTGCGCGGCCGACCGTCGCGCTGGTTGTCGCCGGTGCTCACGGAGGCGGTTTCCACCGTCAGCTCCAGCGAGCCCTTCTTCGCCGCGCGATCAATCGTGAACTGGCCGCTGCCGCGGTCGAAGCGGCCCCAATACATGGAGACGCCGAAGTGCTCGACCGCGAAATGCGGGTAGGTGTGGTGCGGGTCGAGCTTGTAGGTCTCCGGCGCGGCAGCGGCGGCCAGGGGGACGGCCAGCGCCAAAGCGCCCAGGGTCAGTCGGGTCATGCTTGCAGCTCCTTGTTGTGGCAACACATTTGGGAAATCACCAGGTCCAGCCGCGCCCGGACAGCCAGGCGAGGGCACAGGCCGCCGCCGCGGGCACGCCCGTGTAAACAGCGGCCAGCACCGGTTGCATCCACAGGGGGGCGCGCGACAGCGGCAGGCGCGCCGCGAGCGGCACCAGCGCGAGCGGGGCGACCGCCACCGGGCTGAGTTGCGCGAGCAGCACCGCGCCCGAGGCGAGCAGGGCGGAGAGCACCGAGGTCGACAGCGTCAGCGCATGGCCGGCGCCCAAGCGCGGTCCGAGGATCCACAGCACGACGATGAAGCCGCCGCAGGCCGCGCCGAGCCCCAGGCCGTACTGCCCGATGAGCGCCGAGCCGCCGAGGACCGCGCACACGCCCGCCCCCAGCCCGAGCATCAGGCCGTTGGCGCCCGCGCGTGCCGGGTCGTGCTGCAGGGCGACGCTCGCCGCCGCCAGCCATGCCGTGAACGCGATGACCCCCGCGGCGAGCAGCACCGCCTCGACCGGCAGTTTCTGGCGCAGCACGGTGGCAAACACCCAGAGCGACGCGACCCCGAAGATGAGCCCGAGCAGCGGGCCGCCGAAGCGCGTGGGCTTGAAGGCGAGATCGGTCATGGCGCCCAGCGCCGCCGCCGCCGCGCCGACGATCACGATCTTGCGCGTCGCGGTGAGCGGATCGAGGGCGAAGTTGCCCACCAGCGCGACCGTCGCCAGGAACCCGGCCAGCGCCGCGAGGCCCTCGAGCCGCACGTGGTAGAGCAGCGCCGCGGCGACGAGGCCCGCGAGGAACGGCGCCGCGCTCGACTGCACGACCGGATGGCGCAGCAACTCCTGCAGGTAGACTACCGCCTCGTACACGTCAGCCTCGCGCCACGCGGATCACGCCGTTCACTTCGCGCACCGCCGCGATCGCGCGCTTGAGCTGCCCGAGGTTCTCGACCTCGAACGCGAAGCGCATGAAGGCGAGCTCCTCCCGGCTTTGCGTGCGCACCGCGGTCACGTTGAGGTGCTCGCGGGCGAGCGCATCGCCGATGTCGCGCAGCAGCCCCGGGCGGTCGCTCGCCGTGACCACCAGGTCCACGCCGTAATGGCCGCCGCCCTGCCCCCACTCGGCGTCCAGCAGCCGCGCCGGGTCCGCCTGCGCAAGGCGCGCGAGGCTCGCGCAGTCCGCCCGGTGGATCGACACCCCGCGGCCGCGCGTCACGAAGCCGCGGATCGGGTCGGGCGGCACCGGCTTGCAGCACTTCGCGGTCTGCGTGAGCAGGCGGTCCATGCCGACCACCAGCACGCCGCCGCCGGACGCCTTGCGCTTCTTCGGCGCCGCGGGCGCCGGCCGCGCCGGCACCAGCTTGGGACGCGCCGGGGCCACGGACTCCCGTCCCCCTTCCTGCAGGTTGAACCAGTGGCGCACCTTGGCGCGCGCGCGACTCGTCTTGAGGAACCCCCGCTCGGGGTTCAGCCAGTCGCGCGACGGCCCGCCGGTCTTGGAGACCGTGATCTCCACGCGCTGCCCGCTCTTCAGCGGCGTGTCGAGCGGCACGATGCGCCCGTCCACCTTGGCGCCGCGGCAGCGGTGGCCGAGGTCGGTATGCAGGGCGTAGGCGAAATCCACCGGCGTCGCGCCCGCCGGCAGATCGACCACCCGGCCCTGCGGCGTCACGGCGTAGATCGTATCGTCGAACGCGGCGCGGCGCTCGGCCTCGGCGCGCGCGCCGCGGTCCGCGATCTCGTCGCGCCAGGCGAGCAGCTGCCGCAGCCAGGCGACCTTGTCGTCGAACGCCGTGTCGGCGCGCGTCGCGTGGCCCGCCTCCTTGTAGCGCCAGTGCGCCGCGACGCCGAGCTCGGCATGCCGGTGCATCTCCTCGGTGCGGATCTGCACCTCGAGCGTCTTGCCGCCCGGGCCCGTGACGGCCGTGTGCAGCGACTGGTAGAGGTTCTCCTTCGGGCGCGAGATGTAGTCGTCGAACTCGCGCTCGATCGGGGCCCACAGGTTGTGCGCCACGCCGAGCACCGCGTAGCAGTCCCGCACGTCGGGGACGATCACGCGCAGCGCGCGGATGTCGTGCAGCTGGTCGAAGCCGACGCCCTTCAGCTGCATCTTGTTCCAGATCGAGTAGATGTGCTTCGGGCGCCCGCTCACCTCGCCCGGTACGCCGGCCGCGGCCAGTTCGCGGCGCAGCGCGGCCATCGCATCGGCGATGTACTGCTCGCGCTCCAGCCGCCGCTCGTCGAGCATCCGGGCGATGCGCTTGTACACCTCGGGCTCGAGGAAGCGGAACGACAGGTCTTCCAGCTCCCACTTGAGCTGCCAGACCCCCAGGCGGTTGGCGAGCGGCGCGTAGATGTCGAGGGTCTCGCGCGCATAGGCCTCGCGCTCGGCGCTGGCGCGCTTGGCGAACCAGCGCAGGGTCTGCGTGCGGCTGGCCAGCCGTATCAGCACCACGCGCACGTCCTCGACCATGCCGAGCACCATCTTGCGAAGGATCTCGGTCTGCTGCGCGGCGGTGGCGCGCGTGAGCACGCGCAGCTGGTAGAGCTTCTCGACGCCGGCCGCGAGCTCCGCGATCTCCGCCCCGAAGCGCCCGGCGAGCGCCTCGCCCGCGCCCAGGTACTTCGGCGCCGCGAACAGGATCCCGGCGGCGCGCGCCACCGGGTCGACGCCGATGCTCGCGAGGCTCGCCGCGAGGCCGAGCGCATGCGGCCACACCGGCTCGCCGGTCGACAGCGCGTGGCCGGCGTACAGCGGCTCGGCGAAGTCCAGCGCGCGCCCGAGCAGCGCGCGGTCTTCGCCCGCGAGCCCGCCGGCGAGCGGCTCGAGCGCCGCCGCGCCGCTCGCCGGATGCAACTGCACGACCGAGACCATGCGGGTATTGTAATCGGATGGGCTGGCTGACCGAGTGGCGGCGGCGGCGCGTGCTGGCGCGCCACCGTATCGACGAGCGCCTGTGGCGCGAGGTGCTGCGCAGCCTGCCGTTCCTGCGCTCCCTGCCGGACGAGGCCCGTCGCCGCCTGCGCGAGCAGACGCTGCTGTTCCTCGCCGAAAAGTCCTTCAGCGGCGCGCGCGGCCTGACGGTCACCGACGCCATGCGCGTGTCGATCGCCGTGCAGGCCTGCCTCCCGGTCCTCGAGCTCGGCCCGGACGCCTACGCGGGCTGGAGCGGCATCGTGGTCTACCCGGGCGATTTCCGCGTGCGAGTCACGGAGACCGACCCGGACGGCGTGGTGCACGAGTTCGACGACGAGCGCGCCGGGGAATCCTGGCCCGGCGGGCCGGTCATCCTCTCCTGGGACGCCGCGCGTAACGCCCCCGGCATGAACGTGGTCATCCACGAGTTCGCGCACAAGCTCGACATGGCCAACGGCGAGGCCGACGGCATGCCGCCCCTGCGAGCCGGGATGGACCGGCACGCCTGGCGCGAGGCGTTTCGCGCCGCCTACGAGGGCTTCTGCGACGCCGTGGACCGCGGCCGCGACACCTGGCTCGATCCGTACGCCGCCGAGAGTCCGGGAGAATTCTTCGCCGTCATGAGCGAGATGTTCTTCACCGAGGCGGCGCAGGCGCGCCGGCGCTACCCCGATGTCTACGATCAGCTGAAGCAGTTCTACGGGCAGGATCCCGCCGCGTGGAGATCGCCGTGAAGACGCTGCTCATCGTGTACCACACCGCCGGGGCGAAGAACGCGCAGATGGCCGAGGCCGTCGAGCGTGGTGCACGCGGCGAGGGCGGCGTGCGCGTGGTGGTGAAGCGCTGCGCCGAGGCGGGCCCGGAGGACGTGCTCGCGGCCGACGGCCTGATCCTCGGCACGCCGGAGAACTTCGGCTACATGTCGGGGATGATGAAGGACTTCCTCGAGCGCATCTTCTACGCCTGCGAGGGCAAGGTGGAAGGCCGGCCGTGGGCGCTCTTCGTCGGCACCGGCATCGACGGCGCCGGCGCGGTGAGCTCGGTCGAGCGCATCGTCACGGGGCTGCGGCTGAAGCGGATCGCCGAGCCGATCGTGGTCGTGAAGGACCTCAAGCCCGGGCAACTCGCCGCGCTGGAGGAGCTCGGCGCGGCGATGGCGGCGGGGCTCGCGATGGGCGCGTTCTAGGCTAGAGTCCGGGCGGAACCCGCATGCGTCGACTTCAAACGACCCTGCTCGTCGCGGTGCTGGCCGGCTGCGCGGCGCTCGCCGGCCACCGGCTGGACGAGCGCTACGGCCCGGCGGATCCAGCGCGCTACGACCCCCCGCCGGCCCCGGCGCCGGGGGCGCCGGACTTCCTGCGCGACGTCAAGCCGATCGTGGACAACCGCTGCGTGGTCTGCCACGGCTGCTACGACGCACCCTGCCAGCTCAACCTCGCTTCCTATTCGGGCGTGACGCGGGGAAGCAATCCGGAGAAGGTCTACGATGCCTCGCGCCTGGTGGCGGCGGCGCCGACGCGCCTGTTCGTGGATGCGCAGACCAACGCAGGCTGGCGCGAGAAGGGCTTCCGCCCCGTGTTGAACGAGCGCGCGCCGAGCGCCGAGGCGAATCGCGAAGGCAGCGTCCTGTACCGCCTGCTGCGCCTGAAGCGCGAGCATCCGCTCCCGGCGGGCGCCGTGCTGCCGAAGGACCGGTTCGACTTTTCCCTCGACCGCGCCCAGGTCTGCCCGGTCATCGAGCAGATGGACCGCTTCGAGGAGAAGAATCCCCTGTGGGGCATGCCCTTCGGCCTGCCGGGCCTGTCCGAGCGCGAGCAAGGCGTCCTGGATCGCTGGATCGAAGCCGGCGCGCCCTATCGCGACGTCGAGCCGCTGCCGGCCGCGTATGGCCAGCGCATCGCGCAGTGGGAGGCCTTCCTCAACGGCGACAGCCTCAAGGCCCGCCTGATGAGCCGCTACCTCTACGAGCACTGGTTCATCGTCCACCTGTACTTCGCGGACCTGCCCGGGCCGGCGTACTTCCAGGTGGTGCGCTCAAAGACTGCCCCCGGCCGGCCGATCGAGCTCATCGCCACGCGGCGTCCCTACGACGACCCGGGCGTCGAGCGCGTGTACTACCGCCTGCGGCGCGTAACCGACACGCCGCTCGCCAAGACGCTCATGCCCTACGCGCTGGACGGAGCGCGCATGGCGCGGCTGCGCGGGTGGTTCCTCGACGCGCCGTTCGAGGTGCGGTCGCTGCCTTCCTATGCGCCCGAGTCCGCCGCCAATCCGTTCGTCACCTTCGAGCAGCTGCCGGCCGATTCGCGCTATCGCTTCATGCTGGATTCCGCGCAGATCACGCTGATGGGCTTCATCAAGGGGCCGGTGTGCCGCGGCCAGGTGGCCGTGGACGTGATCAACGACCGCTTCTGGGTCATCTTCGCCGACCCCGACCAGGAGGAATCGCGGGGCGACGAGGCCTTCCTCGCGCAGCAGGGCCGCAACCTGCAGCTGCCGGCCGAGAGCGGGAGCACGACGGGGCTGCTGCGCTGGCTGCGTTACGGCAAGCTCGAGGCCGCCTACCTCGACGCGAAGAGCCGCCATCTGAAGGAGCGCTACGGCGCCGTGAAGCCGCCCACCCTTGAGGTGGTCTGGGATGGGGAGCGCCGCAACCCCAACGCGGCGCTCACCGTGTTCCGCCACTTCGACAACGCCACGGTGGTGCAGGGCCTGATCGGCGAGCAGCCGCAGACCGTGATGCTGATCGGCTACCCGCTGTTCGAGCGCATCCACTACCTGCTGGTGGCCGGCTACGACGTGTACGGCAACGTCGGGCACCAGCTGCAGACGCGCCTGTACTTCGATTTCCTGCGCATGGAAGGCGAGATGAACTTCCTCGGCCTGCTGCCGCGCGACACACGGCGCACGGTGCGCGACCGCTGGTACCGGGGCGCGAGCAAATCGCACATCCAGCAGTTCGCGGACACCGACGCCTACTTCGACGCTGGCACGGGCGTCGTCTACCGGAGCGCCGATCCGCTCGGCGAGCTCTACGCGATGCTCAAGATCCGCCTCGCGCCCGTCGCCTCGCCGCGCTATTCGATCGCCGGTGCCGGCCTGACGGGCGCCGCGCTGCGCGGCCTCGAGGCGTTGTCCGCGGTGCGCGGCCGGGCGGCCTCGCACCTGCCGGAGCTCGCGTTCCTGGCAGTGCAGGCGCCCTCCGGGCGCCGCACGCACTTCACGCTGATCGCCAACCGCGCGCACAGCAACGTCGCCTACCTGTTCGACGAGGAGAAGCGGCGCCTGCCCGACGAAGACGACGTGACGCTCGCCTACGGGTTCATCGGCGCTTACCCGAACGCCTTCTTCTCCCTGCGATCGGACCAGCTGCCCGAATTCGCCGCGGCGGTGAAGAGCCTCGCCTCGGATGAGGATTACGCGGCGCTGCTCACACGCTACGGCGTGCGCCGCACGGACTCGCGATTCTGGGCCTACAGCGACGAGCTGCACGCCGCCTACCGGAGCTGGGCGCCCCGCGAGGCGGGGCTGTTCGACTACAACCGCTTCGAGAACCAGTGACTAGAGCGTGACGCGCGGCGCGCCCGGCGTCCCCGGCGCGAGCCGCCCGTCGTCCTGCGGTTTGCCGAGCGATTGCTCGATCGGCACGACCCCGGCCCAGATCGGCAGCGCGTAGTCCTCGTCCTCGTCGATCGGGCCGCCGGTGCGCACCTTGGCGACGGCCTCGTCGAGGTGAAGACCGAACACCTTCATGGCCTTGAGCTCCTGCTTGTTCACCGGCCGCAGGTTGTTCCAGTGCCCCGGGTAGAGTCGCTCGACGAACTTCTCCATCTTGGCCAGCTTCTCCGCCGGCGCCTCCACGAGGTACGGCTTGCCGAAGAGCATCGCCGAGCGGTAGTTGACCGACATGTGGAAGCCCGAGCGCGCCACCACCAGCGCGTCGAAGTGCGAGACCGTGAGGCACACGCGCGGCGACTTCTCCAGCGCGAGCAGCATCCGGCTCTTGGACGAGCCGTGCCAGTACACCGCGTCGCCCTCGCGCCAGTAGGCGGTGGGCGTCACGTACGGCTGGCCGTCGATGACGTAGCCGAG
>DASUFW010000333.1:0-1533 GCA_036274335.1 Burkholderiales bacterium
GCTGCGCATCCGCACGCTCGCCAACGTCGGCGCCTACGTCTCGAGCTTCGGCGCGGCGGTGCCCGCCATGTCGGGCGTGCGCGCGCCCACCGGCGTGTACGCGATCCCGGTGCTCGACCACGAAGTGAAGATGATGTTCACAAACACCGCGCCGGTGGATGCCTACCGCGGCGCCGGGCGTCCCGAGATGGGCTACCTGATCGAGCGCCTGGTCGAGCGCGCGGCGCGCGAGCTCGGCGCCGACCCGGTCGAGCTGCGGCTGAAGAACCTGATCCCCGCCGCGCGCATGCCCTACGCCAATCCCGCGGGCATGACCTACGACTGCGGCGACTTCGAGAAGATGCTGCGCGGCGCGCTCGAAGCTGCCGACTGGAAGGGATTCGACGCGCGCCGCAAGGACGCCCAGGCGAGAGGGATGCGCTACGGGCGAGGCCTCGCGTGCTACGTGGAGGTGACGGGCAGCGCGCGGCTGAAGGAGATCGTGCGCCTGACCGCCAATGCCGACGGCTCGCTGCGCATGGACGCCGGCACCCAGGTCGTGGGCCAGGGGCTGTGGACCGCCTACGCGCAGATCCTGGCGGAGACGCTCGGGGTCGATCCGCAGGCGATTCGCGTGGTGCAGGGCGACAGCGACCTCGTTTCCGAGGGCGGCGGCGCGGGCGGCTCGCGCGGCCTGCAGGTGGGCGGCAGCGCCGCGCTCCTGGGCGCGCGCGCGTTCATCGAGGCGGCCCGGCCGCTGGCGGCACAGGCGCTCGAGGCGGCGGCCGCGGATCTCGAATACGCGGGAGGACGCTACCGGATCGCCGGCACCGATCGCAGCATCGGTCTGTTCGAGCTGGCGGGAAAGCAGCCCGATCGGCGCATCGTCTGCGAGCACACCGGTGCGGTGCAGGGGCAGACCTGGCCGAACGGCTGCCAGGTGGCCGAAGTGGAGGTGGATCCCGGCACCGGGCTCGTGCGGGTCGCCCGCCACACGGCGGTGGACGACATCGGCCGCGTCATCAACCCGCTGACGGCCGCCTCGCAGATCCACGGCGGCGTGGCGCAGGGGCTCGGACAGGCGCTCTTCGAGCACTCGGTCTACGATGCCGAGGGGCAGCTCCTGAGCGGCTCGTTCATGGACTACGCGATGCCGCGCGCCGACCAGATCCCGGACCTGCGCACCCAGTTCGACGAATCGGTGCCCACGCAGCTCAACCCGCTCGGCGCGAAGGGCGCGGGCGAGGCGGGCTGCCACGGCGCCGTGCCTGCCATCGTCAACGCCGTGCTGGACGCGACCGGCGCGAAAGACCTCGACATGCCGCTCACACCCGAGAAGGTGTGGCGCGCACTGCAAAGGACCGATCGGGTTTAACCCTTATGGCTCAGTACGTGTACACCATGCGCCGGGTACAGAAGATCGTGCCCCCGAAGCGCGAGATCCTGAAGAACATCTCCCTCAACTTCTTCCCGGGCGCGAAGATCGGCGTGCTCGGCCTGAACGGCTCGGGCAAGTCGAGCCTGCTGAAGATCATGGCGGGCGAGGACCCGAAC
>DASUFW010000334.1:0-3516 GCA_036274335.1 Burkholderiales bacterium
GTCCGGCTTGGGCGGGATCGGCGCCGACTCGTCGGGCTCGGGCAGCGCATCGGGCTGGCGCTCGAGCGCCACCTCGAGCACCTTGTCGATCCACTTCACCGGCACGATCTCCAGCTTGTTCTTGATGTTGTCGGGGATCTCGACCAGGTCCTTCACGTTCTCTTCCGGGATCATCACGCTCTTGATGCCGCCGCGGTGCGCCGCCAGCAGCTTCTCTTTCAGGCCGCCGATCTGCAGCACCTCGCCGCGCAGCGTGATCTCGCCGGTCATGGCGACGTCCGCGCGCACCGGGATGCCGGTGAGCACCGAGACCATCGCCGTGGCGATGCCGATGCCGGCGCTGGGGCCGTCCTTGGGCGTGGCGCCTTCCGGCAGGTGGATGTGGATGTCGTTCTTCTGGTAGAAGTCCTCTTTCACGCCGAGCTTGCGCGAGCGCGTGCGCACCACGGACAGGGCGGCCTGGATGGATTCCTGCATCACGTCGCCGAGCTTGCCGGTGGTGGTGGTCTTGCCCTTGCCGGGCATGGTGACCGCCTCGATGGTGAGCAGCTCGCCGCCGACCTCGGTCCAGGCAAGGCCGGTGACCTGGCCGATCTGGTTCTCCTTCTCGGCCATGCCGAAGGTGTAGCGCCGCACGCCGAGGAACTTGTCCAGGTTCTTGGGCGTGACCGTGATGCGGCGCGCCTTCTCCTCGCCGGCCTGCTTCTCGGTGAGCAGCTGCTTGACCGCCTTGCGGCAGATCTTGGACACCTCGCGCTCGAGCGCCCGCACGCCCGCCTCGCGCGTGTAGTAGCGCACGATGTCGCGGATGGCCGACTCGGACACCGACAGCTCGCCCCCCTTGAGGCCGGTGGCCTCCATCTGCTTGGGCAGCAGGTAGCGCACGGCGATGTTCATCTTCTCGTCCTCGGTGTAGCCCGAGAGGCGGATCACCTCCATGCGGTCGAGGAGCGGCGCCGGGATGTTCAGCGTGTTCGCCGTGGCGACGAACATGATCTCCGACAGGTCGTACTCCACCTCGATGTAATGGTCGGTGAAGGTGTGGTTCTGCTCGGGATCCAGCACCTCGAGCAGCGCCGAGGAGGGATCGCCGCGCCAGTCCTGGCCGAGCTTGTCGACCTCGTCCAGCAGGAAGAGCGGGTTCTTCACGCCCACCTTGGAGAGGTTCTGCAGGATCTTGCCCGGCATCGAGCCGATGTAGGTGCGCCGGTGGCCGCGGATCTCGGCCTCGTCCCGCACGCCGCCGAGCGACATGCGCACGAACTTGCGGTTGGTCGCCTTGGCGATCGACTGCCCGAGCGAGGTCTTGCCCACGCCCGGCGCGCCGACCAGGCACAGGATCGGCGCCTTCATCTTGTCCACGCGCGTCTGCACCGCGAGGTACTCGACGATGCGCTCCTTCACCTTCTCGAGCCCGTAGTGGTCCCGGTCGAGGACTTCCTGCGCGGCCTTGATGTCCCGGGAGATCTTCGAGCGCTTCTTCCAGGGCAGGTTGACCAGCGTTTCGATGTAGTTGCGCACCACGGTCGCCTCGGCCGACATCGGCGACATCAGCTTCAGCTTCTTCATCTCGGACTCGGCCTTGCGGCGCGCGTCCTTGGGCATGTGCGCGCGCTTGATGCGCTTTTCCATCTCCTCGAGGTCGGCCCCCTCCTCGCCCTCGCCGAGCTCCTTCTGGATCGCCTTGACCTGCTCGTTGAGATAGTACTCGCGCTGGCTCTTCTCCATCTGGCGCTTGACGCGCCCGCGGATGCGCTTCTCGACCTGCAGGATGTCGATCTCGGTCTCGAGCTGCGACAGCAGGTGCTCGAGGCGCGCCTTGACGTCGAACATCTCCAGGACCTGCTGCTTCTGCTCGAGCTTGAGCGGCAGATGCGCCGCCACCGTGTCGGCGAGGCGCCCGGCCTCGTCGATGCCGGACAGCGAGGTGAGGATCTCGGGCGGGATCTTCTTGTTCAGCTTGACGTACTGGTCGAACGCCGACAGCAGCGCGCGGCGCATGGCCTCGATCTCGGCCGGCGGCGCGTCCTTGGCCGGGATCGCCTCGGCCTCCGCCACCCAGTGGGTCTTCAGGTCGGTCACCGAGCGGATGCGGGCCCGGCCGCTGCCCTCGACCAGCACCTTCACGGTGCCGTCGGGGAGCTTCAGCATCTGCAGGATGCCCGATACGCAGCCGATCTCGTACATGTCCTCGGGGCCGGGATCGTCCTTGGCCGCCGATTTCTGGGCCACCAGCAGAATGGACTTGCCCGCCTCCATGGCCGTCTCCATGGCCTTGATGGACTTGGCGCGACCCACGAACAGCGGGATCACCATGTGCGGGAATACCACCACGTCGCGCAGGGGCAGCAGGGGGTACTGGGTGCTCGGGGTCTCGGTCATCTCGGACATGTGTGGATTCCCGCAGGGAAATCAACGGCACCAGCGTACACGCAACGGGCGTGCGCCGCAACGCAACAAAAGCAAGCAAATGCGAGGCTTAGGCCGAGGAGCCGGCAACTTTTTGCTGCGGGTCGGAATAGATCAGCAGCGGCTTGCCGTCGGCGAGGATCATCTGCTCGTCGACCACCACCTTGCTGACATTCTCGAGGGTCGGAAGTTCGTACATCGTGTCGAGGAGCACGTTCTCCAGGATCGAGCGCAGGCCGCGCGCGCCGGTCTTGCGCGCAAGCGCCCGGCGCGCCACGGCGCCGAGCGCCGGGGTGCGCAGCTCGAGCTCCACGCCCTCCATCTGGAACAGGCGCTGGTACTGCTTGACGAGCGCGTTCTTCGGCTCGGTGAGGATCTGCACCAGCGCGCTTTCGTCGAGCTCCTCGAGCGCCGCCACGACCGGCAGGCGGCCGACGAATTCGGGAATCAGGCCGTACTTGATCAGGTCCTCGGGCTCGACCATGTTGAGCAGGTCGAAGATGGCCTTCGAGTTGCCCGGCGAGCGCACCTCGGCGCCGAAGCCGATGCCGGTCTTCTCGGTGCGGTTGCGCACGATCTTCTCCAGCCCGTCGAAGGCGCCGCCGCACACGAACAGGATGTTGGTGGTGTCGACCTGCACGAAGTCCTGGTTGGGATGCTTGCGCCCGCCCTGCGGCGGCACCGAGGCGATGGTGCCCTCGATGAGCTTGAGCAGCGCCTGCTGCACGCCCTCGCCCGACACGTCGCGCGTGATCGACGGGTTGTCGGACTTGCGCGAGATCTTGTCGATCTCGTCGATGTAGACGATGCCGCGCTGCGCCTTCTCGACGTCGTAACCGCAGTTCTGCAGCAGCTTCTGGATGATGTTCTCGACGTCCTCGCCGACGTAGCCCGCCTCAGTCAGCGTGGTCGCGTCGGCGATGACGAAAGGCACATTGAGAAGCCGCGCAAGCGTCTGCGCGAGCAACGTCTTGCCCGAACCGGTCGGGCCGATCAGCAGGATGTTGCTCTTGGACAGTTCGATTTCGTCCTTGGTGCGGCTCATGTGCTTGAGCCGCTTGTAGTGGTTGTAGACCGCAACCGAGAGCGTGCGCTTGGCGACCTCCT
>DASUFW010000335.1:0-4564 GCA_036274335.1 Burkholderiales bacterium
CGAGCGGCGCGTCATCGTGCGCAACCTGGGCTTCTTCGTGACCGCGGACTCGCTCGCCGCCAACAATATCGTGCTCGGCACCTACCGGCACATCACGGCGCCCGAGTGCCGCCAGTACCTGCTGCGCCAGGCCTTCGAGGAGGCGATCCACACCCACGCCTACCAGTACATCGTCGAGAGCCTCGACCTGGACGAGGGCGAGGTGTTCAACGCCTACCACGAGATCGGCTCGATCCGCGACAAGGACGAGTTCCTGGTGCCGTTCATTGACACCCTCACCGACCCGTCGTTCCGGACCGGCACGCCGCAGGCCGACCAGCAGCTCCTCAGGAGCCTGATCGTTTTCTCCTGCCTGATGGAGGGACTGTTCTTCTACGTGGGCTTCACGCAGATCCTGTCGCTCGGGCGCCAGAACAAGATGACCGGCTCGGCCGAGCAGTACATGTACATCCTGCGCGACGAGTCGATGCACTGCAATTTCGGCATCGACCTCGTCAACCAGATCAAGCTGGAGAACCCGCACCTGTGGACGCCCGAGTTCCGGGAGTCGCTGCACGAGCTGTTCCGCAGGGCCGTCGAGCTCGAGTACCGCTACGCCGAGGACACCATGCCGCGCGGCGTGCTCGGCCTCAACGCGCCGATGTTCAAGGAGTACCTGCGCTTCATCGCCAACCGCCGCTGCCAGCAGATCGGGCTGGACACGCTCTACCCGGGGGCCAGCAACCCGTTCCCGTGGATGAGCGAGATGATTGACCTCAAGAAGGAGCGCAATTTCTTCGAGACGCGCGTCATCGAGTACCAGACGGGCGGCGCGCTGAGCTGGGATTGACATGCGAGAGGACGGACGACAGATGCACCGAGTCACCGCTTGCCGGGTCGAGGACGACTACCGGCTGTGGCTGCGCTTCGACGACGGGCTCGAAGGCAGCGTATCCTTGGGGAACCTGCTCGAGATCGGCGCGTTCCGCCTGTGGCGCGACGTGCGCGAGTTCGAGAAGGTGAGCGTCGACCCGGAAACCGCGACCGTCACCTGGGAGGGCGGCATCCGGCTCGATCCCGACATCCTCTACCAGGATGTGGCGACGCGGGGGGGACGGTAGTGCGGCAGCGCGTGGAATTCAGCACGCCGCCGGGGCGCAAGCCCCGGCGGCGGTTGGATAGTCCGGCCAGAAGATGGCCGGGCTCCTTTGTTCAACTACCCGTAAGGAGCTAGTCATGGCGAAGAAAAAAGCCAAAAAAGGCGGCAAGAAAAAGAAGAAGAAGAAATCATCAAAGAAAAAGAAGAAAGTAGTTAAGAAGTCATCCAAAAAGAAGGCAGCGGGCCGCAAGAAGAAATCCGCCAAGAAGAAGAAGGCGAAGCCCGTTAAACCTAAGGCCAGCGCAGCGGCCGTGATGCCGGCAGCACGATCGTCGGCGTCCTCCGCCGGAATGCCAAGCGCGCGAACCGCGCTGAATCCGGCAGCCGCATGGCCGTTTCCTACCGGCTCCCGGCCGTAACCGGGGTCTGACGGGAAATGTGGCGGGGGGCGCAAGCCCCCCGCCAGGCCCTCGAAGCTCAGCGGACCGCCTTGGTCGTTCGGCCGCAATCTGAAAGGCTGAGGCCGGTCCGCGAGGCTTCCTTGAATCCCGGCCGCGAGCGCGACCGGGTCGATACCGCAGCCCCTATTTTACCGGCTCCGAAAATGCGCCACAAAACAGGTTCATGGAGCCGAATAGTTAATGTGGCACTGCATCATACTTTTGTACTTGGTTGACGGAACTCGTTGACTGGATTGAGAATGCAGCCTTATCATCGTGTCCGCTGCACTGCAGCAAAGATCGCGGAAAGCGACGCAGGGACGCAAGGCTTACGGGGGTGACGCATGTTCGCTTTGGACAATCTGAGCAGGGCTTTCTTTGTGGCCCGCGGGATGTTCGCCGCGGTGGGCATGGCGGTGGTCCTGGTGCTCTCGCTGCCGGCCCCGAGGGGTCACCTGATGACCCAGCTGGCACAGCTGGCGCGCCCGGCGGTCGCCATGGTGTCGGCCGAGGCGGCCGGGGTTCCCGAGCTCCCCGCAGCGTCCGCGACCGCCGAGACGGTGGCGGTCTCCCAGACGCAGGCGGCGCCCACGCGTGACCAGCGCGTGCTGGCCGAGTCGATCGCCCGGCGCTACCGCGTCGCCGAGTCCGCCAGCCAGGAGTACGTGACCTCGGCCTACCGGGTCGGCCGGGAGTACGCCGTCGACCCGCTCCTCATCCTCGCCGTGATGGCCATCGAGTCGCGCTACAACCCGGTGGCCCAGAGCTCCATGGGCGCGCGGGGCCTGATGCAGGTCATTCCGCGCTTCCACCCCGAGAAGCTGATCGATCACGGCGGCGACGACGACGCGCTGCTCGACCCCGAGGTCAACATCCGCGTCGGCACCTGGGTGCTGCACGAGTACCTGCGCCAGCTCGGCGACGTCGAGTCGGCGCTGCAGAAGTACGCCGGCGCGCTCGACGATCCGAGCAGCCCCTACGCCGGCAAGGTGCTCACCGAGAAGGCGCGGCTGCAGCAGATCCTCGCCCGCAGCCGCCGCGAGGCCTGAGGGCGCGCTAGCGCGCGGCGCAGAAGCGCGCGAGGCGCGCCGCGGCCTCCTCGAGGTCGGCGCGGGCCCGGGTGTAGGCGAAGCGCACGTGGTGCGCGGTGCCGTTGGTCCCGAAGTCCATGCCCGGCGTCGCCGCCACCGCCTCGCGCTCGAGCAGGTCGAGGGCGAAGCGGTGCGCGTCGCCGCCGAACGCCGAGCAGTCCGCGTATGCGTAGAACGCGCCCCGCGGGGCCGCCGGCACCGCGAGGCCGGCGCGCTCGAGCGCCGGCACCAGGAAATCGCGGCGCCGCTCGAACTCGGCCCGCCGCGACTCCAGCAGTTCGAGCGTGGCCGGCGCGAACGCCTCGATCGCGGCGTGCTGCGCCGCGCTCGGCGCGCAGATGAAGAAGTGCTGGGCGAGCTTCTCGAAGTCGCGCACCCGGGCGGCCGGCAGCACCACCCAGCCCAGGCGCCAGCCGGTCATGCAGAAGTACTTCGAGAAGCTGTTCACCAGCACCACCTCGCCCGGCAGCCCGAGCGCCGTGGCCGGCGCGCTGCCGTACACCAGCCCCTGGTAGATCTCGTCGGCGATCAGCACCCCGCCGCGCTCGGCGACGAACGCGGCGATGCGCGCGAGCTCGGCGGGATCGACGACGGTGCCGGTCGGATTGGAGGGCGAGCCGAGCACCAGCGCCTTGGTGCGAGGCGTCCAGGCCGCGCGCACCAGCGCCAGCGTCGGCTGGAAGGCGGCGGCGGCCGCCAGCGCCAGCGGCCGCGGGGTACCTTCGAAAGCGCGCACGAAGTGCCGGTAGCCGGGGTAGCCCGGGTCCGGCACGAGGACTTCGTCGCCCGGATCCACGTAGAGGGCGAGGGCGAGCAGCAGCCCGCCCGAGGCCCCGGCGGTCACTGCCACGCGCGACGGGTCGAGCGCCTGCCCGAAGCGCCCGGCGTAGTGGCCCGCGATGGCCTCGCGCAAGGCGGCCAGCCCGAGCGTCGCGGTGTAGGCCGTGCGCCCGTCGCGCAGCGCGCGTACCCCGGCCTCGACCACCGCCTCGGGCGCGGTGAAATCCGGCTCGCCGATCTCCATGTGCACCACGCGACGGCCCTGCGCCTCCAGCGCCTGGGCGCGCGCCAGCACGTCCATGACGTGGAACGGCTCGATGTCGGCGGCGCGGCGCGCCGGGCGCAGGCGGGAGGGGTTCAGCACGGCCAGGTGGGCGGGTTTCCGGGGATTATAAGGACGCGTTGCTATAATTTTCCCCCGGGGTCGAGGAGAACGAAGTGGACGAGCAGCTGAAGGCGAACGCCCTCGAGTATCACAGCCAGCCCCGGCCCGGGAAGATTTCGGTCCACCCCACCAAGCAGCTCACCAACCAGCGCGACCTCGGGCTCGCCTATTCGCCCGGGGTGGCGGCCGCGTGCGAGGAGATCGTGCGCGACCCGGCCGAGGCGATGCGCCTCACCTCGCGCGCCAACCTGATCGCCGTGATCACCAACGGCACGGCGGTCCTCGGCCTGGGCGCGATCGGGCCGCTCGCCGCCAAGCCGGTGATGGAAGGCAAGGGCGTTCTCTTCAAGAAGTTCGCCGACATCGACGTTTTCGACATCGAGATCAACGAGACCGACCCGGCCAAGCTGGTCGACATCATCGCCAGCCTGGAGCCGACCTTCGGCGGCATCAATCTCGAGGACATCAAGGCGCCGGAATGCTTTGAGGTCGAGGCCAAGCTCAAGGAGCGGATGAAGATTCCGGTCATGCACGACGATCAGCATGGCACGGCGATCATCGTCGCCGCGGCATTGCAGAACGGCCTGCAGGTGGTGGGCAAGACGATCGACCAGGTGAGGCTGGTGGCTTCCGGCGCCGGCGCCGCGGCGTTGTCGTGCCTCGACCTGCTGGTCCATCTCGGCATGCCGGTCGACAACATCACGGTCACCGATTTGGCCGGCGTGGTCTACAAAGGCCGCAAGGAACTGATGGACCCGCGCAAGGAGCGCTACGCGCGCAAGACCGATGC
>DASUFW010000336.1:0-1604 GCA_036274335.1 Burkholderiales bacterium
GGACGCACACCTCGAGGAATGGCCCGCGACGCTCGACAAACTGAGCGCGTTGCAGCCGCGCGCGCTGGTGCCGGGGCGCGGACCGGCGCTCACCACGCCCGCGCAGTGCCGCAAGGCGATCCGCTTCACCCAGGACTTCGTGCGCGGTCTCTATGCGTCGGCGCGGCGCGGCGTGCAGGCGCGCCGCTCCCTCAAGGCGGTGTACGAAGCCACCAAGAAGCGAATGGACCCGGTGTACGGCGAATTCCCGATCTACGAGCACTGCATGCCCTTCGACGTATCGCGCGCCTACGACGAGGCGCGGGGCCTGAAGCACCCGCGAATCTGGACGGCGAAGCGCGACCGGGAGATGTGGAAGTCGATCGCCTGAAGGCGATCACGGGGCTAGGCGCAGCCCCGCCGCGGAGGAGGAGGGAGGAGGATACCGCGGCGGGGCCTGCCTAATCGATGCTCGGGTCAGCCGTGATGCAGCCGTGCGTCCGTGGCCTGCGCCGCGGTGCTGCGGATCTGGCGACCCAGCGCGGCCAACTTCGCAGTCAGCGCGCGATACACGTTCGCGAAGCCCTGGCCGATCACGCGAGCGCGCTCTTCGCGAGCTTCCCGCTCCACGTCCGCCCAGCCCTGATAGGACAGCGGCAGCTGGAAATTGGCCCTGACGTCCTTCTCGATCTGCTCGATCTCGTATGCGTTCATGTTCTGTTCCTCGTTCCTTGTTGCTTTGCGGATTACCGCGGTGCAGCAAATATAGGGCTTTGCACTGAAGGATAGAATAGCGGTTAAATACAAATGTCTTTTGCATAAGGCGCAAAGGTATGCGTGACGTCGTTCATGGCATGTTGGTGTTTTCCAAGATCGTCCAGGCGGGGAGCCTGTCGGCTGCGGCGCGCGAGCTCGGCGTCTCGACCGCCGTCGTCAGCCGGACGCTGTCCGGACTCGAAGCGCGGCTCGGCGTGCGCCTGGTCAACCGCACGACGCGCAGCCTGCATCTGACCGACGAGGGCGCGAGCTACTACGAGACCTGCCAGCGCATCCTGGCCGAGATCGACGAGGCCGACGCCGCGGTGACCTCGCGCCGCGTGGAGCCGCAGGGCGTTCTCAAGGTCGCCATTCCTGCTTCCTTCGGGCACCAGCACATTGCACCGCTCGTCCCGCAATTCGCGGAGCGCTATCCGAAGGTCGAGCTCGCGCTCAGCCTTTCGGACCGCTCGATCAACCTGATCGAGGAGGGTTTCGACCTGGCGGTGCGCATTGCGGAGCTCAAGGACTCGTCGCTCGCCGCGCGCAAGCTCGCGCCGAACCGGCGCGTGGTGTGCGCGAGCCCGGCCTACCTGCGCCAGCACGGCGAGCCGCGCACGCCGCAGGAGCTCGCGCGGCACAACTGCCTCGTGGCGGGGTGGGAGCAGGGATTCGCCATGACCTGGGAGTACAAGAGCCCGGTCGGCAAGCGCGGCTCGATCCGCGTCACCGGCCGCTACGCTTGCGACAACTGGGAGGTGCTGCGCGAATGGGCAGTGGCCGGACTCGGCGTGGCCCTCAAGTCCACCTGGGACGTGCGCCGGCAGCTCGAGGACGGCTCACTGGTCGCGCTGCTGCCGGGATACGAC
>DASUFW010000337.1:0-3609 GCA_036274335.1 Burkholderiales bacterium
GCCGCTCAGGAAGCGCGCGTCGGTGTACGTGTAGGTGCCGAAGAGGCGCAGCGACGCGCCCACGCTCATCGCGCCGTCGAGCTCGACCCCGCGCCGGCGCGACGGGGGCAGATTGGTATTGCCGACGCCGGCCGAGAACGGATCCAGGTGGATCTCGTCCTGGACGTCGATCTGGAAGAGCGACGTGCGCAGCCGCGCCTTGCCCGAAGTCCACTCCGCGCCGAGCTCGGCGCTGTTCGCGCTCTGCGGCTGCAGGATCTGGAACTGCGCGGCGAAGAACGCGTCGTTCTCGTAGATCTCGTCCACGCCGACGAAGCGGAAGCTGCGGCCCGCGCGCACGAATCCCGCCCATGCCCCGGAGAGCGCCTGCCGCAGGCCGAGCTCCCACGCGTACTCGCTCTGGCGCGCCGACGCGGGCGGTGCCCCGGAGCCGAACCCGCCTCCCGGCGCGGCCGGGTCGAAAGCATCGCTCGCGTTGTAGTCGGCGCGCTCCTCGCGCCAGCCCGCCTCGACGCGCGTGCCGGCGCCGATGTCGATCGCATCCTTGAGGTACACGGCCTCGTTGTCGCGGTCGATGCGCACCTGATTGACCGGCTGGGCGATGTTCTGCGGCTGGTCGCTGCGCCGCGAGTCGTAGCGCCAGCGTATGAAGTCCGCGCCCAGCGTCACGCGATGCCGCCAGCCGCCGGTCTCGAAGGGCACCCGCAGGCGCGGCGTGAGCGACGTGTAGTCCAGGTTGTCGTCCCGGTACACGGGAAAGCCGCCGAAGTCGAAATAGGCGTTCTGGTCCTTGTTGCGCCAGTCGGCGCCGACGTTCAGCTCGGCCCGCCCGAGGCGCGTCACCAGCGTCGCGCCGACCCGCTCGCTGTCGAGCGAGGACCAGTCGAGCGGCGTGCTCGTGCCGCGCGGATCGGTCGCATACTGGTTCTGGCCGATCGAGGGCTGCACTGCCCGCGCGCCCGGCAGCCTCAGGTTCTGGCGGTCGAGCCCGGCGCGCAGATCCAGGTACGTCTCGCCCGGGCCCCAGCGCAGGTTGAACGCGGCGTTGCCCTGCTCGTTGCTGTTGTTGTCGCGGTAGCCTTGCGAGTCGTAGCCCTGGATGGTCGCATTGGCGCCGAGCGTGTCGCCGGCGATGCTCGCATAGAGCTGCCCCTCGAAGGTCCCGTAGCTCGCCGCGCGCGCCATCGCCTCGCCGCGCCTTCCCTGCTTCAGCGGCGAGCGGGTCACGACGTTGATCACGCCCGTGGTCGCGCCGTCGCCGTACAGCACGGCGCCCGTACCGCGCAGGATCTCGATCCGCTCGATGGAGGCGAGCGGGATCGCCGCCCACTGCACGCCCGCGAGGTCGATGTCCGTGACGCGCCGTCCGTCCACCAGCACCAGGGTGTTCTGCGTGCCCGTGGCGCCGAAGCCGCGCAGGTCGATCGACGTGAGCGCCGCGTTGTTGCCGAACAGGTCGGTCATGTTGATCCCGGCCTGCGCCGAGAGGAGCTCGGGCAGGGTGCGCGCCGAGCTGCGCGCGATGTCTGCCTCGTTCAGGACAGTGACGCTGGCCGGCAGCCGCCGGCTGTCTTCCGGGAAGCGCGTGGCTTCGATGAGCACGGCCTCGCCCGTCTGGGCGAGCGCGGACGGCGCGAGCACGGCGGCCAACGCCAGGGCTGCGAATCGCATGTCGAGACCCTCCCGGCGTCATCCCCGACGCCTTCAAGCGGTTGGAAAAACCGCAAGGCCGGTCTCCGGACTCGCGAGCAGGCGCGTTGCTTCTCGCCAGGCGTGCCGCCTTCCCATGGAGCCGGGCTCCACAGTGGCCGGGGGCACGCCCCTCGCTTACCGTTGCGGGGGCAGTACAGGGATCGCGGCCGCGGTTGCCGCCGCCGCTCACCTGTTTCCCGTTTCATCCTCGCCGGTCGGATCCCGGCGCGGACACCTTGCAGCCGATACTGCGGACGATTATACAAACCGGCATGCGATGCGCAATGCTGCCGGCCGCGCTCCTCTTGCTCGCCTGCACGGCTCGCGCGGGGATCGAGGTCCGGGACGACTACGGCCATGCCGTGACGCTCGCCCGCCCCGCGCAGCGCGTGGTCGCGCTGGCGCCGCACCTGACCGAGCTGATGTACGCCGCGGGCGCGGGCGAGCGCGTGGTCGGCGCGGTCGAATACAGCGACTACCCGCCGGCCGCGCGCCGCGTGCCGCGCGTGGGCAGCGGGGCGGCGATCGACCTGGAAGCGGTCGTCGCGCTCAGGCCCGACCTCGTGGTGGCCTGGCCGAACGCCGGCAGCGTGCGCGCCGTGGATCGCCTCGCCTCGCTCGGCATCCCGGTGTTCCGGTCCGAGCCGCGCGAGCTCGAGGACATCGCACGCACGATCGAGACCTTCGGGCGCCTCGCGGGCACCTCCGAGGCGGCGCACGCCGCCGCGCTCCACTTTCGTGCACACGCGGCGCGCCTCGCCGCGCGCTATGCCCAGCGGCCGCCCGTGCGCGTGTTCTACGAGGTGTGGGATCGGCCGCTCATCACCGTGAACGGCGATCACGTCATCAGCAAGGTGATCCGCCTGTGCGGCGGCCGCAACGTCATGGCCGACCTGCCGGGCATCGCGCCACAGATCGACCTCGAGCGCGTCCTGCGCGCGGACCCCGAGGTGATCCTCGCGAGCGGCGCGGACGCCGCCCGGCCCGCCTGGCTCGACGACTGGAAGGCGTACCCCGGTCTCGCCGCGGTGCGCCACGGCCAGCTGCATGCCATCCGGGCGGATCTGCTCCAGCGGCACACCCCGCGGCTACTGGATGGCGCAGAGGAACTTTGCCACATTCTGGAGGGCGTCCGCACCCGGCCGGCACGCTAAGACCTTCTCAGGAAACACATTCAGAACCGCCCCTTATTTCTTGACCTAGTGGCTGTTTTGAAACATAGTTTGCGGCGTGCAGGCGGAGTTCAATTCGCTGGAGGCGAAGGTCGCCCAGTTCGTCGGACTGTGCGAGCGGCTGCGCGCGGAGAACATCGCCCTGCGCCAGGAACTCGCCACTGCGCGCAACGACGCCAAGCGGCTGAACGACAAGATCGACGGCGCGCGCAACCGGGTCGAGCAGTTGCTCGCGCGGCTGCCCGAGTGAGCGCCCCGGAAAAGCGCGCCGACGGCGCCGCCACGCTCGATGTCTCGCTGCTCGGGCGCAGCTATCGCGTCTCCTGCAGCGACGACGAGCGCGAAGCACTGCTGCAGGCAGTGTCCTACCTCGAAGCCAAGATGAACGAGATCAAGGCGGCGGGCAAAGTCGCGGGCACCGAGCGCATCGCCGTGATGGCCGCGCTGAACATTGCTCACGAATTGCTCAGCATGCGCCTCGGCGAAGGCTTTGACATGGGGGAGGCCAAGCGTAGAATCTCCACCATCGAAGCGACGCTCGATGCGGCGCTCGCGAAGCAGGAAAAGCTCTTTTAGCGTTCCGAGTTTGTGCTTTCGGCATCCGCCGGGGTGTGCTGGCCCCGTTCGATGTTCCCTGCTGTGTACGACCGGGCTCATATTTTCCGAACCGATAGCTTCCTTAGGTTGCGGCCCCTAGTGTCACCGTTGTGATCGTCCCGCCTCCGGGCGCCGGATGAACCTGAGG
>DASUFW010000338.1:0-3101 GCA_036274335.1 Burkholderiales bacterium
TGCGGTGCCCGCGGTGAGCGACGAGGTGCGCCTGTACGTGCAGTTCGAGGGCTACCGCCCGTAGCGCGGCAGCGGGTTCGCCGCCGGGTACTCGGCGGGCGGCGCGCCGCCGGCGCGAAGCCGTGCGTCGATCGCCGCCCGGGCGCCGCGGGCGGCATCCCGGCGCCGGGCCGGCGAGCGTTGCACGCCGCAGGCCCGGACTTCGAGGCGGATCCCGTCGGCCGCGGCGATGCGGACCAGCGACTCCCACAGGCTCATCTGCTCGATGTAGGCGGCGACCGGGCTGCGCCGGCCGTCGCGGTCGCAATAGCGCAGCGCGAGCGCGTGCACCACGCGTCGGCCGTCGACCGCGGGCTGGAACAACGCGGGCCGGAAGGCGAGCGGTGGGCCGCCGTCCGTGGTCGTGCCCTCCGGAAACACCACCACGCGCTCGCCGCGTGACAGCCGCGCGCCGATCTCGGCGTTCACGGCGAGCAGCCGCCGCGTCGCCCGGCGCTCGACGAAGATCGTCTCGTTGCGCGCGAGCATCCGCCCGAGCAGTGGCCAGGCGAGCGTGTCGGCCTTGGCCACGACGCTGACCGGCAGCAGCGCGTGCATCGCGAGCGCGTCCAGCCACGAGACGTGGTTGGCGACCACCAGACTGCCCGGCGGGATGTCCAGCGGCTCGGCCCGCAGGCGCACGCCGAGGATGCGAAAGACGCCGCGCGCCCAGAGCTGCCGCAGAGCGAGCCGCGCCCGCGGGCGCAGCACGGGATAGAGCAGCACGCAGGCGCCGAAGCCCCAGGCGATATGCAGCGCGACGCCCAGGACGCGGAGCGCGCGCGTCACGCGAGCGCGAGGGAGGCGGTGGCGATTCCGGCCCCGAGGGCGGCGCCGGCAAGCACGTCGCTCGGGTAGTGCAGGCCGAGCGCGATGCGCGAGGCGGCCGTGAGCAGCGTGAAGGGCACCAGCAGTGGGGCGAGCCACGGCCACGCGCTCAGCGCGACGATCGTGAAGGCGACCGCGTGCAGGGTATGGCCCGACGGGAAGCTGTAGGCGTCGAGCGGCGCGGCGCCGGCCGAGATGTGGCGCAGCGCCTGGTAGGGGCGTGCCCGCGTCGTGCTCGCCTTCAGCAGCTTGTAGGCGAGCGTGCAGACCGCCCCGACGACCGCCATGTGCAGGACCGGGACCGCCTCGGCGCGCGGATCGCGCAGCAGCATCGCGAGCATGAGCGCGTACCAGAGGATCCCGTTGCCGAGCCAGCTGAGCGCGCGGAACAGCTCGCGCAGCGCGCGCCGGTGCAGCCAGCGGTTGGAGCGCTCGCTCCAGCGCGCGTCCCAGCGCTGGAGGCGCTCGAGCGCCGCGTCAAGCCGCGGCATGCACGGGCGCCGCGCGCGGCGCCACGGTCTCGGCCAGCACGGCCTCGAAGTCGCGCGTGATGCGTTCCCAGCTCACCGGCTCGGCGGCGAGCCTCGCCGCGCGCCCGAGCGAGCGCACCAGCGCCGGGTCGCACGCGAGGCGCTCGGCCTGCGCGATGAAGCCCGCGCGGTCCCCCGGCTCGGCGAGCAGCCCCGAGCGCCCGTGCTCGAGGTGCTGGCGCGCGGCGGCGTAGCGGTAGGCCACCACGGCGAGGCCGCTCGCCATCGCCTCCAGCGTCACGTTGCCGAAGGTCTCGCTCTCGCTCGGAAACAGGAACACGTCCGCCGAGGCGTAGTGCGCCGAGAGCTCCCCGTTCACGAGGCGCCCCGCGATGACGCTGCCGGCATTCGCCCGGCGCAGCTCGGCGAGCATCGGGCCGTCGCCGACCAGCACGAGCTTCGTCGCCGGGTTGGCGCGGCGCATGGCCTCGTAGGCCTCGATGACCAGCGGGAAGTTCTTCTCGGGCGCGAAGCGGCTCACGCAGAGCGCGACCGGCGTGTCGTCGCCGGCGCCCCATTGCGCGCGCAGCTCGCGGCGCCGGCGCTCCGGCGCGAACGTGCGGGCGTTGACGCCCCGGCCGACGACGCGCAGGCGCTCGAAGCCGAGCGCGGTCAGCTCGCCGGCCATCTCGTCGGTGGGCACCAGGGTGCAGTCGCAGCGGTTGTGGAAGCGCCGCAGCCAGGCGGCCACCGGCCGCGCGAGCCAGGCGACGCCGTAGTGGCGGCTGTAGGCGTGGAAGTTGGTGTGGAAATCGCTCGCCACCGGCAGCCCGAGGCGCCGCGCGGCGCCGAGGGCCGAGTTGCCCAGCGGGCCCTCGGTGGCGATGTGCACCACGTCCGGCCTGCGCTCGCGCCACGCGGCCGCGAGCACCGTCCCCGAAGGCACGCCCATCTTCAGCTGCGTGTACCGGGGGATCGGGATGCCGGGCCGCAGCAGCTCCTCGTAGCCCTCCGAGCGCTGGGGCGCGTCCGTCGCACCCTGGCGCGGGCGCACGAGCTGGATCGTGTGGCCGAGCGCGCGCAGCCCCTCGGCCATCCGCGCGACGGTGCGCGCCACGCCGTTGACTTCCGGCGGGTAGGTCTCGGTGACCATGGCGATGTGCATGCCGCGCGGCAGTCTCGCCGGGCCGCGTGAAACTTCGATGACGCTTTTGTGAGGCTTCGGTTACAGCCGCGGCAGCAGCACCAGCAGCCATACCGCGGCCACCATGGCGAGCGACACCATGACCGCCGCGCTGCCGATGTCCTTGGCGCGCTTGGCGAGCTGGTGGTTCTCGAGGGACACGCGGTCCACGGTCGCCTCGACCGCCGAGTTGAGGAGCTCGACCACCAGCACGAGCAGCACGCTGCCCACCATCAGCGCGCGCTCCGCCCCGCTGTTGCCGAGCCAGATGCCGAGCGGCACCAGGATCGCAGCGAGGATCAGCTCCTGGCGGAACGCGTCCTCGTGGCGCGCCGCCGCCGCCAGCCCCTCGAGCGAGTAGCGCGTCGCGTTGATCAGGCGCTGCACGCCCGTCTTGCCCTTGAAGGGGCTCTCCCTGTCCATCGCGGGCGACTGTAGCACGCACCGCTGTCACCGAGACTTCACGCCCGCGTCACCGGCGCGTCATCCGGCCTGCCTACAGTGCGCCCGGCCCGGACGGCCAGGGAGACGAGCATGGATCGCATCGACGAGCTGCTGCTGGAGCAACCGCAGGCGGGATC
>DASUFW010000339.1:0-2044 GCA_036274335.1 Burkholderiales bacterium
GTTTTCTTCTGGGGGACGTCCCCCGGCCCCGCACCTATCGGCGCGAAGCCGGGGGCGACTTTAGGACCGGGTCACGCGCTCGCGGTAGCAGCGCTCCGCGTGCTCGCGCTCGCGCGGGGTCGCGTTGACGTGGTCGAGCAAGCCGGACACGTTCGCCCGGATGTCCGACACGGCGCCCAGGAACGCGTTTCCCATGGCGCCCAGCGCGAAGCCGTCCGACGTCACGACGATACGGCCGCATGCGTTCCCGTAGCGGTCCCGGGCGCCGAAGTCGACCCCCAGGATTCCGCCCATGACGTAGGCCATGCGGGGCGACATGGCGCCGCGCAGTCTCCGGGCGAGGGTCCGCGCGGGGTTGCCCAGCGGCGCGGCCGTCGCCGAAGCGGGGCCGCCCCCGACGGCCGACACGCGGCCGACGATGCGCGCGACCGGATGGCCGGCCAGCGCGCGGGTTGCTTGCATGATGCCGGCCGCCTTTGCGGCCCGGCGGGTCTCCGCGTCGACTTCGACACGGGCGAGGGTCCGACCCTCCGCGTTGCGAACGGTCACGGTCCAGGGTTTCGACATGGTAGGGTCTCCGTTGTGGGATTGACTCTTCGGCGATCCGGGCGCGCGACTTTAGCGCTTCGCCCGCGCCTTTAGCTCCGCCTTGACGGCGCGCGCGACGGGGCCGCGCCAGCCGTTCGCGTTCGCGAGGAAGTAGAGCACGATTGACCGGCCATCGTCGCAACCGTACGCGTCCGCGACCGTGCGAAGGGTCGCGAGCGCGTCCAGGTACGGGACGGCGCCGAAGTAGGGCCGCGTCCAGTCTCGGCGGATGATGCCGGCCAAGCCGGAAAGGTCCAGGGTCGAAAGGTCCAGCGTTTCCATGGTAGGGGTCTCCGTTGCAGCGCGCACCATTGCGCGCGGGTTGACTCTTCGGCCGCGAGCGCGGCCGACTTGAGGCCTTACCCCCGCCCCGGTTTCCCGGAGCGGGGGCGCCCCGTTTCACGTCCGCACGTTTGCATCCTCGCCTTAGCCCCTCCCGTCGGAAGGTCTCGCGTTCCAGGTTCCGCGGTCCAGCGCTCGCGCCCCGCGTCGCGGGCCCGTCGGCCCGTTAGCTCTAGTCCCCCTTATCGGTCCAGGGGCGCCCCGACTTTAGCGCGGAAAAAAGAAAAGTCGAGCTAAAGGCAACCCGCGCGCCGTCCGATAGACTGCGCGACGGGACCCCGGTCCGCCCATACTCCGGCCGGGGCCGCCACGATTGCGCGACGTGTCCGCCGGGACATGCCCTAGGGGGCCCATGCCCTCCCGGGCATGCCCCCGGGGGCCGCCGTGCCGGCCGCGGCATGCCCTCCCGGGCATGTCCGGGCGGGCAGGGTCGCGCGAGGAGTGCATTCGGCTGCCGGGCACCGAAGGTCATTCGGCTGCCGGCATTCGGCTGCCGCGGGTCGCGGTGCATTCGGCTGCTCGAAGTCGATTCGGCTGCCGGTGTTCCGTTGACACTCCGGGGCGACGCGGGCGATCATGGAGCATTCGGCTGCTCGCACTCGATTCGGCTGCCGGCATTCGGCTGCCTCGGAGGTCCCGTCATGCTCTTTCGGCTGCTCCTGCTCCTCGCCCTTTCGGCTGCTCCCACCTTCGCCCAGGGCGTGACCGTCACGATGGGCGACTACTCGGCGAAGCTCTCGGCCCCCGGCTTCGCCACCCTCAAGTCGCCCACCGGCGACGCGCGCTGCGACGTCTTCTGGAAGGGCGTCGAGGTGCTGGTGCTCAACGGCGCGATGGAGGACTACGAGGGCCCGCTGGTCGAGGACCACGTCACCGTGCTCTACGAGCACAAGGGCGGGCCGACCGTGCTGGATGCGGACGTGAGTCTCCCCGACGGCACGGGCCACATCTTCTACCTGTCGCCCCCGGCGTGGAAGGGCGTCCCCGAGAAGTGGCAGGCGTGGATGGACGGTCAGCTCGCGGGCGGCCCGCCGATCGATTCGGCGCCCCTCGCGACGCTCGCGGGCGTCTCGCTGCTCGGTCCGAAGCCCGATCTCGTCAACCCCAGCATCAC
>DASUFW010000340.1:0-1529 GCA_036274335.1 Burkholderiales bacterium
GCTCGGGCTCTCGGTCGGCCAGAGCATCGACTGGCCCGTGCCGGGCGGACGCACCACGCGCATCAAGATCCTGGACGTCGTGTCCCAGCCGGGACGGGGTCACCGCTAGCGCCGCGGGCGCGTGAGCCGCGCGTAAGCCACTACCGCGGCGAAGAACACCAGGCTGAGTCCCGCCTCGGCGAGCGCCAGCCCGCGCGAGAGGCCGTGCTCGCTCCAGGCGCGCGTGGCGCCCTCGGCGAGATAGGCGAGGATCAGCAGGCTCGACCACTGGTAGGTGTAGCGCCGGCCCGAGAGGATGCCGCCCAGCGGCAGCGCCAACGGCGCGGCTTTGAGGGCGAGCAACGTGCCGCCGGGCGCGAGCGGCGCGAGCCACAGCTCCCACGCGAGGCACAGGACGATCAGCGCGGCGAGGCTCGCCGCCGCGGTCAGCCGTAGCGCAGGCAAAGGATCGGCGGGAGCTGCGTCGACAGGCAGTGCCACGAGTCGCCGCCGTCGGCCGAGGTCCACAGGCTGCCCGTGGTCGAGCCGAAGGCGAGGGCCTCGCCGCTGGCGTCCACGTCGAGGCAATGGCGGTAGACGAGGTCGTAAGCGTGCGCCTGCGGCAAGCCCTTGCGCAGCACGTCGAACGACTGGCCCCCGTCGCGCGTGCGAGCGACCACCAGCTGGGCGTCCACCGGCACGCGGCACTCGTCCTTCACCGCCGGCACGAACCAGGCGGTCTGCGCATCGCGCGGGTGCGCGGCGACCGCGAAGCCGAACTTGGACGGGCGAATCGCGGTGACCTCCTGCCACTGCGCGCCGCCGTCCGTGCTGCGGAAGACGCCGTTGTGGTGCTGTACCCACATGACCTCGGGCTTTGCCGCGCACAGCACCAGCCGATGCACGTCCTGCGCGTTTTGCTCGAACTTCCTTTCCGGCGGCATGTACTCGGCGTACATGCCCTGCGCGCAGATCGCCCAGCTCGCGCCGCCGTCGCGCGTCTGCCAGGCGCCGCCCGTGGAGACGCCCACCGTGATCCGCTTCGGATCGAGCGGATCGATGGCAACGGAGTGGATGCCGGCATGGTCGTAGCCGCCACCGGTCCATTCCAGCCGCTCCGGCCGGTTCCACAGGCTCTCCACCAGGCGCCAGCTCGCCCCGCGGTCCTCGGAGGTGAACAGCCCGCCAGGAATCGTTCCTGCCCAGAGCCGCCGGCCGTCGGATTCCAGAGACCAGAGCTGCACCAGCTTCCAGGGCGTCTTGTCGGCCGAGCCCGCGGCCTGCGACGGGTACTCGGGCGCCGCCACTTCCTCCCAGGTCCGGCCGCCATCGCCGCTGCGGTGAAGCTTGACGCCGAAATGCCCGAGGTTGAGCGCGGCGTAGAGTGTGCCGTCTCGGTCGGGGAGCAGCATGCTCACCGGATCGCCGAGGAACTGCGGCTTGCCGATTCGGCCTTCCTCGACCACGAACAGTCCCTTGCGCGTGCCGACGTAGAGCTTCATCTCAGCCTCCGGTCAGTGCCTGCATGACGTACACCTCGCTCGACTCGC
>DASUFW010000341.1:0-25763 GCA_036274335.1 Burkholderiales bacterium
TTCGTGCGTCGTTGGTGCTCGAAGGACAGTCCGGATTGCATCCCCGAGCAAGCTGCCGCCGTAGTCTTCCAGGGTTTGCCTCCGACTCCGGAAATCTGGGATGCCGTCGAAGCCGCGGGTCCGGCATGCCGCCACTCTTTCTGGAGTGCGGCGTATATCCATCTGCTCGGCAAACCGCGAGAGGCGGAGCGTGCTGCGAGAAACCTACTCTCCGTCGGCCGAGCTTTGGCGGCGATCGATCTACTGGCCGCGAACACAAAGAACGATTGGCTCGCAGGCGAGGGAGACGTGGGGCTTGTAGTCGATGCACTCAAAGCTGGGGTGGCCGAAGCAAACGAGAATCCTGCTCGTGCGCAGCGCGTCGCCTACGATATCGCTCGTCTTATCAAGAAGCTGGCGGAGTCGAAACGACTTCAACCTAGCGAACTCATGCATCTTGAATGGATCTACTTCAGCGTGCTGGAACATCAGGCACAGCACGACCTAGTCATTTATGAGAATCTCATCAAGGAGCCGGAGTTGCTCTTGCAGTTGGTTTCGCTTATTTACATCCCAGAGGGCGAGTCAGCGGATGGTCGGCCTGAGCCCTCTGAAGCGGACCGCGGAGCGGCGACGCAGGCGTGGCACGTTCTTCACGACTGGAGGCCATTCGCTAAGGTGTCGTCTCAGGCGATGCCAACGGCAGACGAACTGGTTGACGTCGTAGGGCGAATTCGCACACTTGCAACGGAAAGACGGCACTCGAGAGTCGTTGACGTCGATCTCGGTAGAGCGCTGGCGAGTTGTCCCGTCGGTATCGACGGAAAGTGGCCTCACGAATCGGTTCGCGATGTCCTTGAGCGGTTCGACTCGCAATCGTTGGCCGAAGGGTTTGTTATCGGTAGACGCAATCTGCGCGGTATGACCTCCCGTTCGCCAGGGGATGGGGGGGCACAAGAGCGACAGCTCGCTATCCAATACGAAGGCTGGCAGCGCTCTTTGGCGGTAAGCCATCCTCGCACGTCGGCGTTGCTCGGTCGCCTGGCGGATCAGTACCGATCGGAAGGTAACTGGGAGGACGGGGAGGCCAGGAAACGCTAGAGGAGAACGGGAGAGGAGCGATCCAATGAAAGTCCAAGAGGTGATCGAGAAGCTGAAGACGCTCGATGCGAAGCTAGAGGTTATCTGCTACACCGAGGATGAAGCGCTCCAGTCGAAGGGGCATATGTTCAGACTGCTAGACATTGAGAGCGTCGAAGTCTCCGAAGGAGAGCGATGTAGGGTGAATGAAATCCCGACCCTTAAGTTTGGGAAAGGACCAGGCTCGGAAAAGCTCGCGTTCATTAACGTGACCGGAGACTTCTAGAGGCGAGGGCCCTCCTGGCGAAGACTATGGCCGAACAGCTCCAGCACTATGTTCCGCGCTTTCTCCTGCGCCGTTTCGGCCACGACCGAGAACTTCTGTATGTGATGGATAAGCATACTGGAAGGCAGTTCCAGATCTCCACATCCCGACGGTCGAGCGTGGAAATCGCCGCAGAACGCGGTATGTATGACTTCGAGTTCATGGGGACCCCCATGACGCTGGAACCCGCACTTGCCGCCCTGGAGGCGGGAGCTGCGTCGATGATCGAGCGGATAGTCCGAGATAGAACTCTGGATCATTCTCGTCCGCAGGAGCGTGCAACTTTGGCGGGCTTCCTAGCAGTGCAAATGGTTAGAACGCGGGCGGCATGGACGACTCATCAAGATTTTTTCGAGAGGATGGGAGCGTGGCTCCGTCGAGAAGGTGCGCCTGACGATTTCTTCGAGCCGGATCCCTTGGTTGGCGGTGGAGAGAACGCGCAAAGGGCGCTGAGGGCTAAGATCATGTGCAACGCCCCTGCGGATTTCGGTCGGGCCATCGCTGAAAAGGATTGGGTGTTACTAGAGACAGAGGGCGCGGGGCCGTATCTGATGGGCGATCACCCGTTAACGCTGTTTAATCAGATTGATCGGTGGCCTCGCGGCAATTTGGGTGTAAAAGTGAAGGGAATCGAACTCTACTTCCCCTTGAGTCCTACGCTTGCTTTGGCAATGTGGTGCCCATCGATCCAGAAACAGCTTGTCGATGGATTCAAGCGGCTGGACCAGCTCTCGGAGCACGCGCCGCACATCGCGATCCATTTCAGAGAGGCTTGGGAGGACGGAATACGAGCCGTGGAGGCCATGCGGAGCGGAAAAGCTCTGCCGAATCGGCCCGACAGCGTGACCCACTTCAATTCGCTGCAGATCTCTACGGCCGAGCGCTTTGTGTTCTCTTGTGACGGGGACTTCGCGCTCGTCGAGGAAATGATTCGAGACAACCCCGAGTTACGGTTCGGAAGGCGGCTGGAGGAGGCGACCGGTAAGTTCTGAACTAGCTCTCTGTCTCGTAAGCTGTTGTGTCGAGACTTGTACAGCTACGCCTAGCGGTTGAATCCGTCTGCGGTATAGGTGGCTGTATAGGTCGTGCAGTCGGAGCGTGCTTTTCTCATAGACAAAACAAGCCGCTGCATCACCGGCGTGTGGCCTTCGGGGGCGTTCATTCGATCGGGTTCGCGGGCGGCCGAGGTCGCGCCCCGGGGCCGCCCAAGCATAATACGGCCGGACCCGGAGATCGATCGACGAACCGCGGGAGATTCGCGAAGCAGATGGCCGACGAAGCAGACCCCTTCGCGCTCGGTGTCGCGCAGCACCGCGCGGGCCGCCTCGCGCAGGCCGCGGACCTGTACCGCGAGGCGCTGGCGCGAGACCCGGCGCACGTGGATGCACTGCACTTTCTCGGCGCCGTTGCCCACCAGCAGGGTGAGCACGGCGAAGCGGTGGCGCTGATCTCCCGGGCGCTGTCGCTCAATGCCGCCAATCCGGCCGCCCAGAACAATCTGGGCAATGCGCTCGCGGCCCAGGGAAAGACCGCCGAGGCGGTCACGGCGTACCTCGACGCGCTCGCGCTGCAGCCGGCGTATCCGGACGCGTGGTTCAACCTCGGCAACGCATTGCGCGCCATCGGCCGCGTCGGGCCCGCGGCCGCTTGCTATCGGCGCGCCCTCGCAATCGATCCGCAGCACAGACCTTCGCAAGGGGCGCTGGCCGGCGCCGGGGCCGGGACGCCGGGATCGCCGGGCGAGCAGGCCGCATCCGCGCACATCGACCGGGGCAACGCGAGCCGCGAGCAGGGCCGCCTGGACGACGCGATCGCCGGCTACCGGCAGGCGCTGGCGCTCGCGCCCGACCACGCGATTGCCCACCTCAACCTGGGGAGCGCGCTGCTGGACCAGGGAAGGCTGGATGAGGCGCAGGCGTCGCTGCGCCGGGCGATCGTGCTGGAGCCGGGCCTGGCCGAAGCCCATTTCAACCTTGGCGTCGCGGCGTTCCGCGCCGGCGCGCTGGGGGCGGCCAAGGCAGCCTTCGAGCGGTACCTCGAGTCGCGGCCTGACGACCGCAGCGCGCTCATGGCGCTCGCCGACGCCTGCTACCGCACGACGGCGCTCGACGAGGCGGCGCGGCGGCTCGAGCAGGTCCTGGCCGCGCATCCCGGGGACGCAGCGGCCCACAACCTGCTCGGCAACGTCCGCAGGAACCAGGGTCGCCATGCCGAGGCGCTGGCGCACTACGAGGCCGCGATCCGGCATGACCGCGACTCGCGCCTCGCGTTCCAGAACCTGCTGTTCTGCCTGATGTGCGCGCCGGGCCACTCCGCGGCGGAGCTTCACGAGCGGCACCGTGAATTCGCCCGGCGGTTCGAGGCGCCGCTCCTGACGGCACGGCAGACCCACGCGAATCCGCCGGACCCGGCGCGCCGCCTGCGCATCGGCTACGTCTCGCCGGAGTTCCGCGCCAACGTCGTCGGCCACTACATCCAGCCGATCCTCGAGCACCATGATCGCGCCGGCTTCGAGGTGCACGGCTTCTCCCTCGGGGCCGCCCGCGACGCGGTCACCGGGCGCCTGGCGTCGCTCGTGGACCAGTGGCACGACGTGCATGAGCTGGGTGAGCAGGCGCTGGCGGAGCGCATCCGGTCGCTCGGCATCGATGTCCTCGTCGACCTGTGCGGGCACGGCCCGGGCAACCGCATCCTCGCCTTCGCGCACCGGCCCGCGCCGGTCCAGGTGAGCTACCTGGATTACTCGGCGACGACGGGCCTGGACTCGATCGACTACCGCCTTACGACGGAGTACTGCGATCCGACCGGGACGGCCGACCGGTACTACGCCGAGAAGCTCGTTCGCCTGGGCGAGGCGTACTGGACGTACAACCCGTCGGTTCGCCGCGAGGTAACGGCGCTTCCGGCGCAGTCGCAAGGTCACGTGACCTTCGGCAGCTTCAACCTCTACTACCGGATGAGCGGCGAAGTGCTCGAGTTGTGGGCCCGGCTGCTTGCGTCCGTCCCCGGCGCCCGGCTGCTGATCGTCGGCGTGGGAGAGGGCTCCACACGGGAGGCGCTCCTGGGCACCATGGCGCGCGCGGGCGTGCCCGCCGATCGCCTCGTGCTGCACAACGTGGTGTCGTACGATCGATACCACGAGCTGATGGGGGCGGTGGACATCGCGCTGGGACCCTTCCCGTACAACGGTGCCACCACACTGATGGATTGCGTGTGGAACGGCCTGCCGGTAGTGTCGATGCAGGGTGGGGAAACCTTCGGCACTCGGCTGGGCTGCAGCGTGCTCGCGCAGCTCGGCATGTCCGAGTGGATCGCGAGTGACGCCGACGATTACGTGCGCATCGCATCGCGCTGGGCGGCCGACCTGCCGGCACTCGCGCAGCTGCGCGCCTCGCTGCGCCCGCGGCTCGAGCGATCCGCGCTCCGGGACTTCCCGGGATTCACGAGGACGCTGGAGCGGGCGTACCGCTCGATGTGGCAGGCATGGTGCGCGGCCCGATCAAATGACGGAGGGAATGCTTCATGAGTCAGAACGCCGTACTCTGGAATGTCGACGGCCGCGGGGTCGCGACGGTCACGCTCAATCGACCCCAGGTGAACAATGCCTACGACGAAGACCTCATCCAGGGACTGCACGACGCGATGGACGCCCTCGGCGGACAGCGGGGCCCGCGCGTCGTGGTGCTGCGCGGCGAAGGCAGGCAGTTCCAGGCCGGCGCGGACCTGAAGTGGATCAACCGCGTCGCGGGCCAGCCGCCGGTCGAGAACGAGCGCGTCTCGCGCCTCACCGCGACCGCGGTGCATCGCCTCAACAACCTGCCGGTGCCGACCGTGGCGCTGGTGCAGGGCGGCTGCTTCGGCGGAGGCACGGGGATCGTCGCGGCGTGCGACGTGGTGATCGCGGCGGGCAACGCGCTGTTCTCGATAGCCGAGACGCGCTGGGGGCTCACGCCGGCGATCATCCAGCCGCAGCTCGCCGACGCGATCGGCGTACGCCAGGTGCGCCGCTACGCGCTCACCGGCGAGCGCTTCGGCGCCGAGGAGGCGCGGCGCATCGGCCTGGTCCACGAGGTCGTGCCGGTCGACGGGCTGGCGGCGGCCGGCGAGCGCATCGTCGAGCAGCTGCTGCAGAACGCGCCGGACGCCAACGCCCAGACCAAGGCCGTGGCGCTGGAGTTCGCGTTCGGCCGGGTGGAGGAGGCGGTGCTCGCGCGGCTCGCGGCGCAGCACGCGGCCAAGCGGCGCAGTGCCGAAGCCACCGAAGGGCTGGCCTCCTTCGCCGAGAAGCGGCCGGCCAAGTGGTTCCCGGCGACTAAGCCGGCAGGGGAATGAACTCCCGGTCGTCGAGATCGGGCAGCTTCATGCGGCCCGCGCGCCAGTCGGCCTTGGCCTGCTCGATGCGCGCGCGCGAGGACGACACGAAATTCCACTCGATGAAGCGCTCGCCGACCGGATCCCCGCCCAGCAGCATGAGGCGCGAAGCGGTCCGCGCTTCGACCACGGCGTCCGCGCCCGGGGCGAAGACCAGCAGTTGACCGGCGGCATACGTCGTACCGCCCGCGGTGACCTCGCCCTCGATCACGTAAGCCGCGCGCTCCGCGTAGCCGTCCGGCAGCCGCTCGCGGGCGCCTGCCTCAAGTGCGCTGTCCACGTAGAACAACGGCGAGTGCGTCTGCACGGGCGAGCGCGCCCCCCAGGCCTCGCCCGCGATCAATCGTCGGCGAACGCCGCCGTCCTCGGAGGCCGGCAAGGCGCCGGCCGCGTAGTGCGTGAAGGCAGGCTCGGTTTCCTCGTCCTCGCGCGGCAGGGCCACCCACGCCTGCAGGCCGTCCATCGGCCCGCCCTCGCGTCGCGCGCGCTCGAAGCGCTCGGAATGCGTGATGCCGCGGCCCGCGGTCATCCAGTTGACCTCGCCGGGACGGATCGCCTGCTCGGAGCCGACGCTGTCGCGGTGCATGATCTCGCCCTCGAACAGGTAGGTGAGCGTCGACAGCCCGATGTGCGGATGGGGTCGCACGTCGGTCGAGCGCGGAATGCCGGGCGGGAAGCGTGCCGGGCCCATCCGGTCGAGAAAGATGAACGGTCCCACCATGCGGTGGGCGGCATGAGGCAGCAGCCGCGCCACTTCGAATCCGCCCAGGTCGCGGCGGCGAGGCTCGATGACCAGGTCGATCACCGCCGCAGTCTACTCCGGCGCACCCCAGCGGTACTGCAGCCCGGTGTAGAGCACCGTGTCCTGCTTCTCCACGCCGGCGGGCGGATTGCTCTGGTAGCGCAGCGAGTACTTCACGGTCAGGTTCCAGCGCTCGAACAGCGGCGCGAGCAGCCCGGCGTCGAACTGCAGGCGGTACTCGCCGCTGTCGGTGAGGTTGGGATAGACCGCGAAGCGCTGCTTGATGGACACCCCGGTGCTCCACTTGTGCCCGGACTCCTCGCCGAGCAGCGCTTCGTTGAAGCTGCGCGTCGTGCCGTCGTACAGGCTTTCGTGGTTGTACGAGTAGCCGGCGAACACGTTGAAGATCACGGTTTCCGTCTTGCGCAGGTGCAGGCCTACGCCCAGCGAAGGCGAATTGCGCCACCGCAGGTCGGCGACCTTGTCCTTCTCCAGGTCGTAGGCGAGGAAGCCGTAGGTGAGCTCCGCGAGGTCGTGGTCGTAGGCCGCGTTGGCGCGGATGATGTCGACGATCAGCTCCTCGGTGCCGTTCTGCTCGGCCGTGCCGTACAGGCTGAGGAAGCGGCCGGACATCGTGCTGGACTCGGTGCGGCGGACGGCGTCCGCGCTCAGCCCGGCGTTGAAGGACTTGCTGTTGCCGGTGACGTTCGTGATGCCGGCGCCGAGCGAGCCGCGCCACAGGCCGTCCCTGGGCGGCACGGTCTGCGCGAGCGCGGATCCGGCGGGAGCAAGCGCGAGCAGCGCGATCGGAAGGATGAACCTGCGCATTGTTCTTTCTCCTTGTCGTGAAAAACCCAAGGGGTGACCACCGCGCCGCCGCAAAGGTTCCAGGCGATGCCGGGCTCCGGTATAAACCGTCGGGGATGCGCGACAGCCTTCGCACCGACGTCCCGGCGCGGCTCGACCGGCTCCCCTGGAGCCGATTCCACTGGCTGGTGGTGCTCGCACTCGGCGTCACCTGGATCCTCGACGGCCTCGAGGTGACCTTCAAGGGCGCGGTGAGCGGCGTGCTGCAATTGCCGCAGACGCTCGGCCTCACGCCGGCGCAGATCGGCCTGCTCGGCTCGGCATACCTCGCCGGTGCGGTCGCGGGCGCGCTGGTCTTCGGCCGGCTGACCGATCACCACGGCCGCCAGAAGCTGTTCTTCGTGACCCTCGCGGTCTACCTCGCCGGCGTGGGGCTGAGCGCGTTCGCGTGGAACCTGTGGAGTTTTGTCGCCTTCCGCTTCCTGACCGGCTGCGGCATTGGCGGCGAATACGCGGCGATCAATTCCGCGATCGACGAGCTGATTCCGGCGCGCCACCGCGGGCGCGTCGGCCTGATGATCAACGGCAGCTTCTGGCTCGGCGCGGCGCTCGGCTCGGGCGCGACCGTGGTGCTGCTCGATCCCGCGCGCTTTCCGGTCGACCTGGGCTGGCGGCTGGGCTTCGGCATCGGCGCGGCGCTGGGCCTCGCGATCCTCGGCCTGCGGCGTTTCATTCCGGAGAGCCCGCGCTGGCTCCTGACGCACGGGCGGGTGGAGGAAGCCGAGCGCATCGTCGCGGGCATCGAGCGGCGGGTCGGGCGTGCGCTTCCAGCGCCGGCCGGGCCCGCGATCACCCTGCACCCGCGGCGCCGCTTCGGGCTCGCGCAGGTCGCGCACGTGATGCTGGCGCGCTACCCGAGGCGCTCGGCGCTGTGCGCGATGCTGATGATGTCGCAGGCCTTCCTGTACAACGCGATCTTCTTCACCTACGCGCTGGTGCTCACGCGCTTCTACGGCGTGCCGGCGGATCGCACCGGGCTCTACCTGCTGCCGTTCGCGCTGGGCAATTTCCTGGGCCCCGTCGCGCTCGGCCACTGGTTCGACACGGTCGGCCGGCGTCCGATGATCGGCCTCACGTACGGCACCTCCGCGACGCTGCTCGCGCTCACGGGGTGGCTCTTCAGCGAGGGGCTGCTGTCGGCCGCGAGCCAGACCGCACTCTGGAGCGTGATCTTCTTCTTCGCCTCCGCGGCGGCGAGCTCCGCCTACGTCACCGCGAGCGAAATGTTCCCGCTCGAGATCCGGGCGCTGGCCATCGCCATCTTCTTCGCCGTCGGCACGGGCACCGGGGGCGTCCTGGCGCCGTGGCTGTTCGGCGTACTGATCGGGACGGGCTCGCGCGAAGCGGTGTTCGGCGGCTATCTCGCCGGCGCCGCGCTGATGCTGCTCGCGGTGGCGGCGGTTCTCGCCTTCGGCGTGCGCGCCGAGCGCAAGCCCCTCGAGGAAGTCGCGCCGCCGCTTACTTCAGCGCTGTGAGCAGCTCCGGCAGGACCTTGGGCGTGCCGGCCGCGATCTCGCCGCGCGCGAGGAACGCATCCTCGCCCTCGAGGTCGCTCACCAGCCCGCCCGCTTCCTGGATGAGGAGGGCCCCCGCCGCCATGTCCCAGGGGGAAAGGCCGAGCTCCCAGAAGGCATCGAGGCGCCCCGCGGCGACATAGGCGAGGTCGAGCGCGGCGGCGCCGGCGCGGCGCACGCCGGAAGATTCCGTCATCAGGGTGCGCAGCTGGCCGAGGTAGCGCTCGATGCGCGCGAGCTCGCGGAACGGGAAGCCCGTGCCGACCAGCGCGTCCTTCAGGTGCGTGCACTTCGAGACGCGGATGCGGCGGTCGTCGAGGTAAGCCCCGCGCCCGCGCGAGGCGGTGAACAGCTCGTTCTTCGCCGGATCGTAGACCACCGCCTGGGCGAGGGTGCCCTTGTGCTCCAGCGCGATCGACACGCAGTACTGCGGGAATCCGTGGATGAAATTGGTGGTGCCGTCCAGCGGATCGATGATCCAGCGGTAGTCGCTGCGCGCGCCCTCGCTCGCGCCGGACTCCTCGGCGAGCACCGCGTGGTCCGGGTAAGCCCGCCGCAGCACGTCGAGAATGGCCTGCTCGGCCGCGCGGTCGACCTGCGTGACGAAATCGTTGCGGTGCTTGGCGCGCACCTCAAAGGCGCCTTCGAGCGCCGCCCGGTTGATGATCGAGCCGGCGCGACGTGCGGCCTTGACGGCGATGTTCAGCATCGGATGCATGGGCGCGGATTCTACTCTCGGCAGAGTGGGTAGACTGCGCGCATGGCGCGCGTCCGTATTGTTCTGTGCAGGCCCAGCCACCCGGGCAACATCGGCGCCGCGGCGCGCGCCATGAAGACCATGGGCCTCGCCGACCTGCGGCTGGTCGCGCCGCAGCGCCCGATCGCACCGCAGGACGAGTGGTTGGCGACGCACGGCGCGGACGTGCTGGCGGGAGCGCGCACGCACGCGACGCTCGCCGAGGCGATCGCCGACTGCACTGCCGCGTTCGCGCTGAGCGCGCGCCCGCGCGAATGGTCGCCGCAGGTGCTGGACGTGCGCGCGGCGGCGCTGCGCGCCGCCGCGGTCGATGCGCCGGTCGCCTTCGTCTTCGGGAACGAAACCGCGGGCCTGACGAACGAGGAGTTGTTCGCATGCCAGTTCCTGGTGCACATCCCCGCGGATCCGAAGGCGAGCTCGCTCAATCTCGCGCAGGCCGTGCAGGTGGTGGCCTACGAGCTGTACGTGGCGGCGGGCGCAGGGATCCCGACCGGCCGTGCGGAGCGTTTGGCCACGGTCGAGGACCTCGAGGGCCTGTACGGCCACCTCGAGGAGGCGGCCCGCGCCTCGGACTTCATGGGTCCGGGGTCGAAGCTGCGCGAGCGGTGGCGCAGGCTCTTCTCCCGGGTCCCCGGCCTCGAGCGCGAGGAGGTCAACATCCTGCGGGGGCTGCTGAAAGCCCTGCTCAAGAGATAGTTGATCGATTTTCTCGGATACCCTAAAGTCGCCGCATGTTCAGTCGTCTACGCGAAGACATCGCCAGCATTTTCGAGCGCGACCCGGCGGCCCGTACCACCTTCGAGGTGCTCACCTGCTATCCGGGCCTGCATGCCGTTTACATCCACAAGCTGGCGCGCTGGTTCTGGACGCACGGGCTGCGCTGGCTTGGCCGCATCACCTCGCACTTCGGGCGCTGGGCGACCGGCATCGAGATCCATCCCGGCGCGATCATCGGGCGCCGGGTGTTCATCGACCATGGCATGGGCGTGGTGATCGGCGAGACGGCCGAGGTGGGCGACGACTGCACGATCTACCAGGGCGTGACGCTCGGCGGGACAACGCTCTATCGCGGTACGAAGCGCCATCCGACGCTGGGCGCGGGGGTGGTGGTCGGCGCCGGCGCGAAGGTGCTCGGCGGCTTCACGGTCGGGGCCGGGGCCAAGGTCGGCTCGAACGCCGTGGTGGTCAAGGAAGTCCCCGCTGGGGCGACCGTCGTGGGCATTCCTGGACGTATCGTCGAGGAGGGGCCCGCGCAGAAGACGCCGCACTTCGCGGCCTATGCCGTCGAGCAGGGGCAGGACGATCCTTACGCCCAGGAGCTGCGCCGCCTGGCCGAGCATTCGGCCGACCTCGAACGTGCCCTGGCGAGCCTGCGGGCCAAGCTCGCGGACCTCGAGAAAGAGGAAAGAAAAGAGCAACTTAGGGCAATAAAGTAGTTCTTGATCAAATCAGTCGGGATTCGGTATACTTGAGCACGTTGATCAAGTATTCGAGGATCCCATGAGACTCACGACCAAAGGCCGCTTCGCGGTCACCGCGATGGTGGATCTTGCGATGCGCCAATCGGGCGGCCCGGTAACGCTCGCGGCGATCAGCGAGCGCCAGCACATTTCGCTGTCCTATCTCGAGCAGCTGTTCGGCAAGCTGCGCCGCCACAGCCTGGTGACGAGCGTGCGCGGGCCCGGCGGCGGCTACAACCTCGCGCTGCCGGCCGGGCAGGTGTCGGTGGCCGACATCGTGACGGCGGTCGACGAGCCGCTGGACGCGACGCAGTGCGGCGGCAAGGAGAACTGCCTCGACGACCGTCGCTGCATGACGCACGACCTGTGGGCGACGCTCAACAAGAAGATGCACGAGTACCTCTCGTCGGTGAGCCTCGCGGACCTCGTCGAGCACCAGAACGGCAAGCACGTCGCGGTGCTGCACGACCACCGGCGCAGCGAGGAACGCCAGCCGGAGAAGGTGGCCGCGTGAAGTTGCCGATCTACCTGGATTACTCCGCGACCACGCCGGTCGACCCGCGCGTGGCGCAGAAGATGATCCCGTTCCTCACCGAGTTCTTCGGCAACCCGGCCAGCCGCTCGCACGCGTTCGGCTGGCAGGCGGAGGAGGCGATCGAGGAGGCGCGCGGGCACGTCGCCGCGCTGATCGGCGCGGATCCCAAGGAGATCGTCTGGACCTCGGGCGCCACCGAGGGCAACAACCTCGCCATCAAGGGCGCGGCACATTTCTACCAGACCAAAGGCAAGCACCTCGTCACGCAGAAGACCGAGCACAAGGCGACGCTCGACACGATGCGCGAGCTCGAGCGCCAGGGCTTCGAATGCACCTACCTCGACGTCGAGCCGAGCGGCCTGGTGGACCTCGCGAAGCTCGAGGCGGCGCTGCGGCCGGACACCATCGTGGTGTCGATCATGATGGTCAACAACGAGATCGGCGTCATTCAGCCGATCGCCGAGATCGGCGAGCTGTGCCGCAAGCGCGGCATCATCTTCCACTGCGACGCGGTGCAGGCCGCCGGCAAGCTGCCCATCGACCTCGCGACGCTGAAAGTGGACCTGCTGACGGTCACGGCGCACAAGATGTACGGACCCAAGGGCATCGGCGCGCTCTACGTGCGGCGCAAGCCGCGCGTGCGCATCGAGCCGCAGATCCACGGCGGCGGCCACGAGCGGGGATTTCGCTCCGGGACGCTGGCCACGCACCAGATCGTCGGCTTCGGCGAGGCGGCGCGCATCGCCCGGCTCGAGATGGCGGCCGACAACGAGCGCATCCGGGTGCTGCGCGACCGGCTCTGGAAAGGCATCTCCTCGATGGAGGAGGTGGTGGTGAACGGCGATCTGGAGCGGCGCATCCCCGGGAACCTGAACGTCAGCTTCAACTACGTGGAGGGCGAGTCGCTGATCATGGCGATCAAGGACATCGCCGTGTCCTCGGGCTCGGCCTGCACCTCGGCGTCGCTCGAGCCCTCCTACGTGCTGCGCGCGCTCGGGCGCTCGGACGAGCTGGCGCATTCGTCGATCCGCTTCACGCTGGGCAAGTTCACCACCCAGGAAGAGATCGACTACGCGGTGGACCTGGTGCAGACCAAGGTCGCCAAGCTGAGGGAGCTGTCGCCGCTCTGGGAGATGTACAAGGACGGCGTAGACTTGAACACGGTCCAGTGGGCCGCACATTGAAGCCAGCAGGAGCTGCTTATGGCATATAGCGACAAGGTCATCGATCACTACGAGAACCCGAGAAACGTGGGTTCGTTCGACAAGGCGGACGACGCAGTGGGCACCGGCATGGTCGGTGCCCCCGCCTGCGGCGACGTGATGAAGCTGCAGATCCGCGTCAACAAGGACGGCGTCATCGAGGACGCGCGCTTCAAGACCTACGGCTGCGGCTCGGCCATCGCCTCGAGCTCGCTGGTTACGGAGTGGGTCAAGGGCAAACGTCTGGACGAGGCGGCCACCCTCAAGAACACGCAGATCGCCGAGGAGCTGTCGCTGCCGCCGGTCAAGATCCACTGCTCGATCCTCGCCGAGGACGCGATCAAGGCGGCGATCGCCGACTATCGCCAGAAGCACGGGCTCGAGCCGGCGGCCGGCGAGAAGGCGGCCGGGGAAAAGGCGGCCTGACATGGCGGTCACGCTGACGGAAAAGGCCGCCAACCACGTGCAGGGTTATCTCGCCAAGCGCGGCAAGGGCGTCGGCCTGCGCGTCGGGGTGCGCACCTCGGGCTGCTCGGGCCTCGCCTACAAGCTCGAGTTCGCCGACGCGGTCAACGCGGACGACCACCAGTTCGAGAGCCACGGCGTCAAGGTGGTGGTCGATCCGAAGAGCCTGCCGTACCTGGAAGGCACGCAGCTCGACTTCACGCGCGAGGGCCTCAACGAGGGGTTCAAGTTTCTCAACCCCAACGTGAAGGACGAGTGCGGCTGCGGCGAGTCGTTTAACGTCTGAAGAACCACTTCGAGCTCTTCGGGCTGGAGCCGGCGTTCGCGGTGGACGCCGCGGCGCTGGAGCGCGGCTACCGCGAGATCCAGGCGAGAATCCATCCCGACCGGTTCGCCGCCTCGGGGGACGCCGAGCGCCGCGCTTCGATGCAGTGGACCACGCGGGTGAACGAGGCCTACCGGATCCTGAGAAGCCCCGTGCAGCGCGCAAAATACCTGCTGGAGCTGAACGGGGTGGACGTCGGCTTCGAGACCAATACGCAGATGCCGACCGATTTCCTGATGCAGCAGCTCGAGTTGCGCGAGGCCCTGGCCGAGGCGAAGGATGCGGCCGCGCTTGACCGCCTGCACGAGGGCGTGGAGCGCGAGAAGGCCGCGCTGGAAGGACGCATCGGCGAGCTGATCGACGCGCGGCGTGACATGCAGGCGGCGGCCGCAGAGGTACGCAAGCTCATGTTCCTGCACCGGCTCGGCGAAGAGATCGAGCTCGCCTACGAGGACGCGGACTGATGGCGCTGCTGCAGATCGCCGAGCCCGGGCAATCTCCCGTCCCGCACGAGCGGCGGCCCGCTGTGGGCATCGACCTGGGCACGACCAACTCGCTGGTCGCGACCGTGCGCAGCGGCACGCCGGCGGTGCTCCCCGACGCACAGGGGCGCGCGCTCCTGCCCTCGGTCGTGCGCTACCGGGCGCAGGGCAAGCCCGAGGTGGGCCATGCGGCCTACGCCCACCAGGCCGAGGATCCGCGCAACACCGTCGTGTCGGTCAAGCGCTACATGGGCCGTGGGCTGAGCGACGTCGTGCACGCCGAGAACGCGCCTTACGTGTTCGTCGACGCGCCCGGCATGGTGCAGCTGCGCACCGCCGCAGGGGTGAAGAGCCCGGTGGAGGTGTCCGCCGAGATCCTGCGCGTGCTGCGCGAGCGGGCCGAGCTGTCGCTCGGCGGCGCGCTGGCCGGCGCGGTGATCACGGTCCCGGCGTATTTCGACGACGCGCAGCGCCAGGCGACCAAGGACGCCGGCCAGCTGGCGGGCCTGAACGTGCTGCGCCTGATCAACGAGCCCACCGCCGCGGCCATCGCCTATGGGCTGGAGCACGCCGCCGAGGGCATTTACGCGGTGTACGACCTGGGCGGCGGCACCTTCGACCTCTCGATCCTGCGCCTGTCGCGCGGCCTGTTCGAAGTGGTGGCGACCAGCGGCGACGCCGCGCTCGGCGGCGACGACTTCGACCAGCGCGTCTTCTGCTGGGTGATCGAGCAGGCCAAGCTCGCGCCGCTCTCGCCGCAGGACATGCGGCTGCTGCTGGTGAAGTCGCGCGAGGCCAAGGAGTATCTGAGCGCGCACGACGAGGCGCGCATCACGGCGCGGCTCTCCAGCGGCGAATGGGTGGACCTCGCGCTCGACACCGAAACGTTCTGCAGCATCACGCAGCACCTCGTGCAGAAGACGCTCGGTCCGGTGCGCAAGGCGTTGCGCGATGCGCGGCTCAAGCCGTCCGAGGTGAAGGGCGTGGTCATGGTCGGCGGCGCGACGCGCATGCCGCAGGTGCAGCGCGCGGTCGGCGAGCTGTTCGGCCGCGAGCCGCTCAACAATCTCGACCCGGACAAGGTCGTGGCGCTCGGTGCGGCCATGCAGGCCGCGGTGCTGGCGGGCGAGAAGCCCGCCGGCGAGGACTGGCTGCTGCTCGACGTCATCCCGCTCTCGCTGGGGTTGGAGACGATGGGCGGCCTCGCCGAGAAGATCATCCCGCGCAACTCGACCATCCCGGTGGCCCGGGCGCAGGAATTCACGACCTACAAGGACGGCCAGACGGGGATGAGCTTCCACGTCGTGCAGGGCGAGCGCGAGCTCGTCGCGGACTGCCGCTCGCTCGCGCGCTTCGAGCTGAAGGGCATCCCGCCGATGGTCGCGGGCGCGGCGCGCGTGCGCGTCACCTTCCAGGTCGACGCGGACGGCCTGCTCTCGGTGAGCGCGCGCGAGGCGACCACGGGCGTCGAGGCCTCGGTCGCGGTGAAGCCCTCCTACGGGCTCGGCGACGGGGAGATCGAGCGCATGCTCCGGGAGTCCTTCGAGCACGCGCGCGACGACATGCACGCTCGCGCCCTGCACGAGGCGCAAGTGGAAGCGCACCGGCTGCTCGAGGCGGTCCGCTCGGCGCTCGCCGTGGACGGCGCGCTGCTCGAGGCGGGGGAGCGCGAAGCGATCGAGCGGCAGATGGCCGCCTTGGAGGTTGCCCTGGGCGGCAGCGACCATCGCGCGCTGCGCGCGGGCACCGAGGCGCTCAACAAGGCCACCGATGAATTCGCGGCGCGCCGCATGGACGCGGGCGTGCGGCGCGCGCTCGCCGGGCGCCGCATCGCGAATCTCGACGTTTGATGGCGCGCATCAAGGTGCTGCCGCATGCGGAGCTCTGCCCGCAGGGGGCCGAGTTCGAGGCGCCGGCGGGCGTGTCCATCTGCGACGCGCTTCTCGAGCACGACGTGGACATCGAGCATGCCTGCGAGAAGTCCTGCGCCTGTACGACCTGCCACGTGATCCTGCGCGCAGGCTTCGACTCGCTCGAGCCGGCCGAGGACAAGGAGGAGGACCTGCTCGACAAGGCCTGGGGACTGGAGGCGACCTCGCGCCTGTCCTGCCAGGCGCGCGTCGCGGACGCGGACCTCACGGTCGAGCTGCCGAAGTACACGATCAACTACGAGCGCGAGGGTGGAGGCAAGAAATGAAGTGGACCGATACCCTGGACATCGCCATCGCCCTGTGCGAGGCGCATCCCGATACCGATCCGAAGTCGATTCGCTTCACGGACCTCTACCAGTGGGTCCAAGCGCTGCCCGGCTTCGACGACGACCCCAAGCGCTGCGGCGAGAAGATCCTCGAGGCCATCCAGGCCGCGTGGATCGAGGAAGCGGCGTAGGGCTAGGCTGCGGCGAAGCGCCGCAGGACGTCCGGGTCCGGATCGGCGCCCAGGCCGGGCCCCTGGGGTACGCGCAGCGAGCCGCGCACCGGGTCGAGGGCGCCGCCGAACAGCTTCGCTTCGGCCCTGAGCCAGAAGTATTCGAACCAGGCGTCCGGCAGCTGGGCCGCGATGAGATGCAGCGTCGCGAGCGCGCCGGGACCGAAATAGGGCGAGTGCGGCGCGACGCGCACGTTGCGCGCCTCGGCGAGCGCGAGGACCTTCAGGAACTCCGTGACGCCGCCCACCTTGGTGACCGAGGGCTGCGCGATCTGCACCGCGCCGGCGGACAGCATGGCCTCGAACTGCGTGGCGAAGCACAGGTTCTCGCCCGCGGCGATCGGCAGGCCGCAGGCCTCGCCGACGCGGCGCAGCGCGCCGAAGTCCTCCGGCGGAAACACCGGCTCCTCGAACCAGCCGGGATCGACGGCGCGCAGGCGCCGGCCGGCCGCGATGGCGTCCGCCTCGCGCCACTCGCAGTTCACGTCGAGCAGCAGGGGCGTATCGCGCCCGATCGCGCCGCGCGCCGCGGCGATGGCCGCGTCCGAGATTTCGTGCAGCTTGACGGCGGCGAAGCCTTCGTCGCGCGCCTGGCCGCTGTGCCGCGCCGCGAGCGCCGGCTCGGCGTAGCGCAGCAGGCTCGCGTAGCAGGCGACCGACTCGCGCCGCGCGCCGCCGATCAGGCGGTGCAGCGGCAGCCCCGCGGCCTTGCCGGCGAGATCCCAGAGCGCGATGTCCAGGCCCGAGAGCGCAAAGGCGGTGATGCCGAATCGCCCGAAGATGTGCAGTTGCTTCTGGATGCGGGCGGCGAGGCCGGCGATGTCGCGCGCATCCTGGCCGACGGCGATGGGCGCGACCATGTCGTTCACCGCCGCGACGGTGGCGCGGCGGCAGGTGTAGGAGAAAGCCTCGCCCCAGCCGGTCAGGCCGGCGTCCGTCTCGACCTTCACGAGGCACAAGTCCAGCGATTTCCACGAGGCCCCGGTGCCGAGGGTCATCGCCTCGCCGCCGTACGTGAACGGAATGGCGAGCGGGATCGCCTCGACGCGCGTGATCTTCAACGCAGGTTCTCGACCAGGGCGCGCAGCGGCCGTGGCAGTCCGCGCGCGTGGCCGGTATCGATGCTCACCGTCACGGTCATGCCCGCGCGCAGGACCGGGCCGTCCAGCGCCGGCCGCTCGAGCGTGAGCAGCACGGGCACGCGCTGCACGATCTTGACCCAGTTGCCGGTGGCGTTCTGCGGCGGCAGCAGGGCGAATTCCGCGCCGGTCGCCGGGGCGATCGCCTTGACGGTCGCACGCCACTCGCGGCCCGGGTAGGCGTCGGCGACCACCGTCGCCGCCTGGCCCTCGCGCAGCCCGGCAAGCTGCGTTTCCTTGAAGTTCGCCTCGACCCACACCGGGCCGTCCTCGACCACGCTGAAGACCGGCGAGCCGCGCGTGACGTACTCGCCCGCCTGCAGGCGCATGTTGTTCACGGTGCCGGCGGCCGGGGCGGTGATCGTCGAGCGCTCGAGGTCGAGCTGCGCGGTATCGCGCGCGGCGCGCGCCTGCTGGTAGCGGGGATGGGTCTCGACCGGCCGCGCGGGATCCCCGCCGAGGCTGGCGCGCGCCCGCTCGGCCTGCTGCCGGACCGCGGCGAGCTTCTGCTTCGCCGCCTGCACGTTGAGGCGCGCTTCGTCGTACGCCTCGTCGCGGATCATGCCCTGTGCCTTGAGCTTGGCCTGCCGGTCGAGCTGCTTCTCGAGGAAATCGATGCGCGCCTCGGCCTCCTGCCCCTCGGCGAGCGCCACCCGGTACTCGGCGCGCAGCGCCTCGACCTCGGTGCGCGCCACCGCCATCTGCGCTTCGGCGCGCTGCATCTCGAGCTGAAAGGGCGCCGGGTCGATGCGGAACAGCGTCGCGCCCTGCGGCACGATGTCCTGGTCGCGAACCGCCACCTCCAGGACGCGGCCCGACACCTCGGGCGTGATGGCAATGATGTGCGCCTTCACGTAGGCGTTCTCGGTCTCGGCGATGCGGCCGCCGCCCGCGTACCAGCCCAGGCCGCCGGCGACGAGGACGAGCGGGATCACGATCAGCAGCAGCACGCGCAGCAGGCGCCGGCCGAGCCCGGGCCGCGCGGGACGGGGAGCGGAGTCGCTCATGTCAGGCCGCCTTCCGGCGGGGCGCGGCGCGCCCGTTGCCGCTTTCCAGCCGTTGCAGGTTGGACTTGACGGCGATCAGCGTGTCCACGAAGCGCTCGCGCTCCGCGGCGCTCAGCCCGGTCAGCGCGTCGCGGCGCAGCTCGGCGGCGATCTCGCGCATCGTGTGCATGGCCGGCTCGACCGCCTCGGTCAGGTGGACGCGCCACGCGCGCCGGTCGCGCACGTCGTGCTCGCGGCGCACCCAGCCCTTGGCTTCCAGGCGGTCGAGCAGGCGGCCGAGCGTGGGCTTCTCGATCTCGAGCATGTCCGCGAGCTCCGACTGGGTGACGCCGTGGGCGCGGAACAGGTGCGTGACCACCCACCACTGGGAGCGGGTCAGCCCCAGCGCCTTGACGCGCCGGTCGTAGGCGACGCGCAGCAGCCGCGCCACGTCGTTGACCAGAAAGCCGAAATTGCGCGACAGGTCTTCGCGGAACATCCGGCTATACTAGTTGCCTAGCTTACTGTTAGCAAGGCAGGCATATGTCCGCTCCGGCCGCGATCGGCCGCTTCGTCCTGCCGCAGCCCGACGACGAGAGCCCCGGCGTCGGGCTGCGCCGGGCGCTGATCCTGCTCACCTGCATTTCGGCGACGTTCCTGTATGCGATGACGGTCACCATCGCCAACGTGTCGCTGCCGCAGATCCAGGGCGCGCTGTCGGCGAGCCCCGACCAGATCGCCTGGATCGTCACCTCCAACATCGTCGCGACGGCGGTCATCACGCCCATGTCGGGGTGGCTCGTATCGCGCTTCGGCTGGCGCAGGGTGTGCAACTTCTGCGTGCTGGCGTTCGCGATCGCCACGCTCGGCTGCGGGCTGGCGGACTCGCTGGGCACGCTGGTGGTGGCGCGCGCGCTGCAGGGCGGCTTCGGCGCGCCGCTCGTACCCGTGTCGCAGGCGATCGTGGTGGCGGTCTACCCGCGCCGGCAGCACGGGGCGGTGATCGCCATTTTCGGGGTGGGCGCGGTGCTCGGGCCGATCGTCGGCCCGGTCGTCGGCGGCTACCTGAGCGAGGCTTACAACTGGCGCTGGGTGTTCTACATGATCCTGCCCTTCAGCGGCCTGGCGCTCCTCGGCACGTGGCTGTTCATCCACGACCGGGACAGGACGAAGCCCGTGCGCCTGGACTGGACCGGTTTCCTGACGCTGTCGGTGCTGCTGGCGGCGCTGCAGACCGGGCTCGATCGCGGCGAGCGCCTCGACTGGTTCGCCTCCGGCGAGATCATCGCCTACGCGGCGCTCGCGGGGCTCGCCCTCTACCTGTTCATCGCGCACACGTTCACCGCGGAGCGCCCGTTCCTCAACCCGGCGCTGCTGCGCGACCGCAACTTCACGATCGGCCTGGTGCTCGTCTTCGTCTTCGGCATGCTCAACTTCACGCCGATGACCCTCATTCCGCCGATGCTGCAGGGCGTCGGCGGCTACCCGGACTCGATCATCGGGTTCGTGCTGGGCGCGCGCGGGCTCGGCACGCTGGTCGCCTTCTTCCTGATGATCTTCGCCAGCCGCATCGATCCGCGCCCGCTGATCGTCGCCGGCTTCCTCACGCAGGCGCTGGCAGGCTGGCAGCTGGCGGGCCTCGACGTCAACGTGACCTCCGCCGACGTGTTCTGGCCGATGCTCCTGCAGGGCTTCGGCGTGGGCGTCATGTGGGTGCCCATCACCATCGTCACGTTCAGCACGCTGAAGCACGAGTGGGTACCGGAGGGCACCGCCATCTACCACATGCTGCGCAACATCGGCAGCAGCATCCACATCTCGCTCAGCATCACGCTCGCGGTGCACATGGCGCGCATGAACTACGCGGAGATCTCGCCGCAGGTGTCGCGCTTCAACGAGGCGGCGAAGCTGCCCTGGGTCACCGGCGCCTGGCGGCTGGGCGACCCGACCGGACTGGCCGCGCTGAGCCGGGAAATCTCGCGCCAGGCCGCGATGATCGGCTACGTGGACGCGTTCCTGTTCTTCTCCGCGACGTCGCTGGTGGTACTGCCGCTCATCGCGATGGTCCGCTGGAGCCGCGCAGCGCGCGCCCGCTAGGCGCGAACGTTACTTCGCCCGGTACTGGCCCCAGAGCTGGTCGAGGCGCTGGTAGCGCCCGCAGCCGGTCACGTAGAACTTGTAGCGCGCGGGATTCTTCTTGTAGTAGTCCTGGTGGTACTCCTCGGCCGGCCAGAACTCGCCCGCCGCCTCGATCGGCGTCAGGATCGGCTCGGGAAAGGGCTTGCGCTTCTGCCATTTCTGCCGCGAGGCCTCCGCGAGGCGCTTCTGCTCCGGGGTGGTGTAGAAGATCCCGGGCCGGTACTGCGAGCCGTGGTCGCAGAACTGCTGGTCGAGCACGGTCGGGTCGTGGTTGACCCAGAAGACGTCGAGCAGCTTCTCGTAGCTCACCTTCTTGGGGTCGTAGGTGACCTGCACGACCTCGCTGTGGCCCGTGCGCCCGGTCGAGACCAGCGGGTAGGAGGGCTCCTTCATCTCCCCGCCCATGTAGCCCGAGACCACGGACACGACCCCGGGGACTTTCTCGAAGGTTTCCTCGGTGCACCAGAAGCAGCCCGCCGCGAACACGGCCTTGGACAGCGTCTGCGCCTGGGACCAGGCCGGGAGAAGCAACGCCAGCAGCAACAGGTAACGCGTCATCGGGAGCGATCCTCCATGGCGCTTGGTCGGGCCGGCGGGCGGTTCCTTACGCGACCCTACTCGACCTTCGCCTTGGCGCGCAGCTCGCGCACGTGGTCTTCGACCCGCTGCCGCAGCAGGCGCTGGCGCAGCTGCGGCCTTACCTGCGCCACCGTCGGGAACTGCACGGGGCGCACGTCCTCCAGGAAGATGACGTGGTAGCCGTAGCGCGTGCGCACCGGCACGGTCGTGAACTTGCCCTTCTCGAGTCCGAGCAGCGCGTCGCCGAAAGGCTTCTCGAAGGTGGTCGGCACCTTCCAGTCCAGGTCGCCGCCCAGCTCGCGCGTGCCTTCGTCCTTGGACGACTTCTTCGCCAGGTCGGCGAACTTGGCGCCCTTCTGCAGCTCGGCGATCAGCTTCTTGGCCTCGTCCTCGGTCTCGACCAGAATGTGGCTCGCCTTGTATTCGCTCTTGCCCGTCTGCTCGCGGACGCGGTCGTACTCCTTCTGCACGTCGGCGTCGGTAATCGGGTGCGTGCGCAGGTAGTCGCTCAGGTAGCTGCCCACCAGCACTTCCTGGCGGGCGATGTCGACCTGCGTCTGCACGTCGGGCTTCTTCGAGAAGCCCGCGCGCACGGCCGCCTGCGCCACCACTTCGCGGTTGATCAGATCTTCGCGAACCGCCTCGCGGGTCTGATCGGAGTCGGGCGCGCCGCGCTGCATCTGCTGCTGGACGAGGAACTCCTCGCGCGAGCGCGGGATGGCGGTGCCGTTGACGGTGGCGACCGGGCCCGCCTTGGCCGCGGCCTTGGGGGCAGGCTTGGCGGCCGGCTGCTGAGCGGCGGCCGGGAAGGCGAGGACCGCGGCTGCGGCGATCGCCAGGATTCGGGAGGTCATGAAGAGCCTTTCTGTGGGGAAATCGTGGTTCGTTGGCATTATGCGCCGGGCGCGGGCTCGTCCGGCGCGCGGGCCAGGATCGCCAGCGCGTGGATGGGGTGGCGCATGAGCTCGCCGAGCGCCTGGTAGACCATGCGGTGGCGCGCGACCGTGTTCTTGCCCGCGAAGGCGCTCGCGACGATGGTCAGGCGCCAGTGCGTGCCGCCGCCTTCGGCGTAGCCCGCGTGGCCGCGGTGGCGCTCGCTCTCGTCCTCGAGCGCGACCAGCTGCGGCTGCAGCGTGGCGAGGCGCTCGCGGATGCGCTGCTCGATGCTCAAGCCTTCGGCCCCGGCTCGTCCACGTACTTGTAGAGCACCGCGACCTGCGCGGCGACGAACAGCAGCAGCAGCCCGGTCAGGCCCCAGAACTTGAACTGCACCCAGGTGCCCAGGCTGAAGTAATAGGCGACGTAGAGGTTGATCGCGCCCAGCGCGGCGAAGAAGACGACCCAGGCGAGGTTCAGGTAATGCCAGACGCGCGCGGGCGCCGAAAACCCCTTCTCCATCATGGCGCGCACCAGGTTCCGGCGCGCCAGCACGGGGGCAAGCGCGAGCACGACGGCGAACAGCCAGTAGAGCAGCGTCGGCTTCCACTTGATGAAGCGCTCGTCGTGCAGCGCGAGCGTGAGGCCGCCGAGCACGACCACCAGCACCATGGACGCGAGCAGCATGCGGTCGACCTTGCCGTGGCGCAGCTTCGCGTACACGACCTGCGCGATGCTCGCCGGGATGATCACCGCCGTGGCGACGTAGATGTTGCTCGTCGCCACGTAGGCACCGACGAACAGGATGACCGGAAACAGGTCGAAGAGCAGCTTCATGCGAGGGGGCGGATTCTACCAGTGCGCGAAGTCGCCCACGGACGACACGCGCGCCTGGCCGACCAGGGCGGCGAGCGGCGCGAGTTCCGCGGCGCTCTCGCCGACGACCAGCGCGACATGCGTCGCGTCGGCCCGCGGCTGGGCGAAGGTCGCGTCCACGGCGCGCCATCCCTCGCCCGGGATCCAGACCTCGTTCCACGTGTGGTAGAGAAAGCCCTCGCTCTCGGGCATGTACACCAGACCGTTGACGACCCGCGTGGGCAACCCGCCGGCGCGCGCCAGCGCGGCGAACAGGTAGGCGTGGCCCTGGCACTCGCCGCGCCGCTCGCGCAGCACGTCGGCGGCCGAGAAGGCGTCGACCGCCTCCTTGGCGATATTGGCGTCGATCCACGTCAGCAGCCGCCCGATGGATCCGTCGGGGTCCGCCGTGCGCACATCGAGGCTGCGCGCCAGCGCGGTGAACTGCCCTTCATGGCTCGGGACGGCGATCGTGGGCCGCAGATAGCGCTGCGCGTCCCCCGATTCGGCAGACCGGCCGCGCGGGCGCCTGTCGATCCGGCAGTCGAGGCGTTCGCCTGACCGCTGGCAGCGCTGGCCCGCGTCGTCGGGCACCTGGAGCGAGGGCGGCACGCCGACCAGCACGACGTGCAGGGCCGACGCGCTGCGCGGGCGCGGTACCGCCGCCGAGGGGATGCGGCTGAAATCGAGCAGCGTCTCGTCCTTGGCGAGGCTCGCCTCGACGAGGTAGGCGCGCGCGCGGGCCGGATCCTCGAGCGCCGAGATCATGGCGCCGTGCATCGCGGTCTCCAGCAGCGGGCGCGCCTGCGCGTCGAGCCATGTTTCGGTCTCGAGACCGAGCAGGGACGTCGTAACCCGGTACGCTTTCCCCTCGAACAGCGTGCTTGCCTCGTAAGCCCCGACGCGGATCTCCGCCGCCGCCAGCGACTGCGATTCCCCCACGAACACCGTTACGCGTGCGGAATCGCCGACGCGCAGGCCACGCAGCGCCGGCAGCAGCGCGAGCGCGCTCGCCGGCAGCGCCGGGGACTCTGGCGCCAGCAGCGCCTCGGTGCTCGAGCCGGCGGCCTCGGTTCTCACCCGCAGCCCCTGGGCGGACCGTTCGCCCTCCACCCGCAGGCGGCTGCCGTCCAGCACGTAGTCGTAGCGGAAGCGAAGCAGCTGCAGCTCGCCATTCACGCGATCCGAGGCGCGCAGGCTCACACGCTTGTCGACACCGAGGAAGCGCAGGCGCAGCGCCGACTCGCTCTCGAGGTCCCAGGCGCCGGGCGCATCGGCTGCCGGCCTCAGCGACAGTCGCGAGAAGCCCACCTTTTGCCCGCGGAAGACGACGCCGGTCCAGATCTCCTGCCACGGCCACTCAGAGAGCGTGCGCGGCGCCGGGGCGGGGGCGGGTCCGGCATCGCGGAAGTAGTCGCCCCGGCCTGCGCAGCCGCACAAGGCAGCGAGCGCGAGGACCGCGACGAAGCGCCTCATTTCCAGCCGCCCACCGCCTTTTTCGCTGCGTCGTTCAGGGGCCGGATCAGCAGGCCGGTCGGCGAGACGCTGACGACGTACTGCGCGCCGTCGGCCATCGGCACGTACGCTGCACTGCCGTACATGGCGTCGGCGAGCGGCAGGTAGTCGTGGTACTTCTTCACCAGCTGCCAGAAGTCGAGCATCCCGTCCTGCGAGAGGGCGTGCACGGTGCGCGGCCCCTTGCGCTCCTGATCATGGTTCGCGTAGCGGCCGGAAAGGCGCTCGAAGCGGTACACGGTATCGAGGCCGACCAGGTTGCCCATGGGGCCCCATTTCATGACCCGCGCGTCGATCTGCCACTCGTCGCCGAGCAGCTCGTAGCGCTCCGTGGGACCGCCGCGCGTGCGCACCAGCAGCAGCTCATAGCGCTGCGGCCCGAGCGCGCGCAGCACCACGCGCGCGGCCTCCTCCTCGTGCGTGAGGCGGCTGTAGGTGTGCAGGCTGGCGGCGAGCATGCCGCCGACCACGCCGATCGTCGCCACCAGAGCCGCGCCCACCAGGTAGACCGAGCCCTTGCGGAACTGCCAGTCGCGCATCAGGCGCACCGCGCTGAGGGCGAGCATCAGCGCGAGGATGCCGCCGATGCCGGCGATGGCCACCAGAAGCGTCTGCGGGGTCAGCGCGGAGAACCAGGCCGGCATGCGCTAGCGCGTCAGGCCCCGCTTGCGGTGCCAGCCGATGATCGACTCGCGCGAGAACTCGCGGAAGCGCCTCTCGCCCTTCCCGGCCGGCACGCGCACCCAGGAAGCCTTCCAGTCGAGGCCGACGTGGAAGCGCTCTTTCGGCACGGGCAAGGCCGTGTCGATCGCCGAGGCGAACGGGTAGATCCAGTCCGGCCAGCGGCGGTCCCAGAGCCACAGCGCGCTGCCGCACTTCGGGCAGAAGTGGCGCTGCGCGCCGCCGCGCTTCGCCCGGTAGATCCGGGAGCGACCCTTGGAGCGGAACGATGCCGTATCGCCCATGATGTTGATCGCGTAGCCGCCGCCGCCCGCCGTCTTGCGGCAGATCGAGCAGTAGCAGCGCTGGTAGGGGAAGGGCGTTTCAGAGTCGAGCGAGAAGCGCACCGCCCCGCAATGGCAGGAGCCCTTGAGGCGCATGGGCCTAATATACCGGGGATCGAAGGGAGGGCAAGGTGTCACT
>DASUFW010000342.1:0-8609 GCA_036274335.1 Burkholderiales bacterium
CGGAACACGATCGAGGGGCTGTCCGCGATCTCGACCATGACCAGGCGCGCCTCGAACTGCTCGGAGCGGTTGCGCTCGAACGAGGGCCAGTGCTGCGCGCCCGGCACCAGCGCCTTCAGCGCCGCCATCATCTGGCAGCCGTTGCAGATGCCGAGCGCGAAGGTGTCGGCGCGCGCGAAGAACGCCTCGAAGGCCGCCCGCGCGCGCGCGTTGAAGAGGATCGACTTCGCCCAGCCCTGCCCGCCGCCCAGCACGTCCCCGTAGGAGAAGCCGCCGCAGGCGGCGAAGCCCTTGAAAGACTCCAGCGTCGCGCGCCCCGCGATCAGGTCGGACATGTGCACGTCCACCGCCTCGAATCCCGCGCGGTCGAAGGCGGCCGCCATCTCCACCTGGCCGTTGACGCCCTGCTCGCGCAGGATGGCGATCCGTGGGCGCGTCCCGAGATGCGCGATCGCCTGCCGGGGATCGAACGTCAGTTGCACCGACAGCCCCGGATCGCCCGCGTCGAGGATCCGGTCGTACTCCTCCTGCGCGCAGGCGGGGTTGTCGCGCAGCTTCTGCATGAGGTAGGTGGTCTCCGACCAGGCGCGCTGCAGGTCGATGCGCTTCTCCGCGAACAGCGGCCGGGCGCTGCGCGTGAAGCGGATCTCGTCGCGGTCGTTCAGCGTGCCGATGAGGTGGGAGGCACCCCCCAGCCCATGCGCGCGCAGCACGTCCATCACCGCGGTGCGCTCGCGCGCCCGGATCTGCAGCACGGCGCCGAGTTCCTCCGCGAACAGGCAGCGCAGGACCTGCTCGCGCACGCGGCCCGAGAGCTGCTCCTCGCCGGCGCGGCGAAACCCGTCCACGTCCTCGGTGAGCGCGTCGAAGGCGAGGGCGTCGAGGTTGAGCGTCACACCGCAGTGCCCGGCGAAGGCCATCTCGCAGACCGTCGCGAACAGCCCGCCGTCCGAGCGGTCGTGGTAGGCGAGCAAGCGGTCCGCGCCGGCCAGCGCCTGGATCGCCGCGAAGAAACCCTTGAGCAGCGCCGGGTCGTCCAGGTCGGGAACCTCCTCGCCGAATTGCGCGTAGACCTGCGCCAGGATCGACCCGCCCAGGCGGTGGCGGCCCCGTCCGAGGTCGATCAGCACCAGCTCGCTCTCGCCGGCGTCGGTGCGCAGCCGCGGCGTGAGCGTGCGGCGCGCGTCCTCCACCGGGGCGAACGCCGAGACCACCAGGGAGACCGGCGCGACGACCTCCTTGCCGTCCCACGCGGTGCGCATGGACAGCGAATCCTTGCCGACGGGGATCGACACGCCGAGCGCGGGGCACAGTTCCATCGCGACGGCGCGCACCGTGTCGAACAGCGCCGCGTCCTCGCCCGGGTAGCCGGCCGCCGCCATCCAGTTCGCCGAAAGCTTGACCCGCGCGAGCGACGCGACGCGCGCCGCGGCGAGGTTGGTGATCGCCTCGCCCACCGCCATGCGGCCCGAGGCCGGCGCATTCACCGCGGCGAGCGGCGTGCGCTCGCCGATTGCGAACGCCTCGCCGGCCGTTCCCTCGAAATCCATCAGCGTGACCGCGCAATCGGCGACGGGCGTCTGCCACGGCCCTACGAACGGGTCGCGCGCGCACAACCCGCCCACGGTGCGGTCGCCGATCGAGATCAGGAAGGTCTTGTCGGCGACGGCGGGGTGGCGCAGCACGCGACCGGCCGCCTCCTTCAGGTCGATGCCGTCGACGGCGAACGCCGCGCCGCGGCGCGCCCGGCGGGTCACGTCGCGCAGCATCCGCGGCGGCTTGCCGAGGATCATCTGCAGGTCGACGTCCACCGGGGTGTCGCCGAGCTGCGGGTCGCGCACCACGAGGCGCCCGTCCGCGCTCGCTTCGCCGAGCACGGCGAACGGGCAACGCTCGCGCGCGCAGATCTCGCGCCAGCGCGCCAGCGACTCGGGCGCGAGGGCGAGCACGTAGCGCTCCTGCGCCTCGTTGCACCAGATCTCGCGCGGCGACATGCCCGAGTCCTCGGACGGCGCGGCGCGCAGGTCGAGGCGCGCGCCGCGGCCCGCGCCATGCGCGAGCTCCGGCAGCGCGTTCGACAGCCCGCCCGCGCCCACGTCGTGGATCGACAGGATGGGGTTGTCCGCGCCGAGCGCCCAGCAGCGGTCGATCACTTCCTGCGCGCGCCGCTGGATCTCCGCGTTGCCGCGCTGCACCGAGTCGTAGTCGAGGTCCTCGGTGTTGGCGCCCGCGCCCATCGACGAGGCCGCGCCGCCGCCCATGCCGATCAGCATGCCCGGGCCGCCGAGCTGCACCAGCAGCGCGCCCTCGGGGAGGGCGGCCTTCATGCAATGCTGCGCGCCGATATTGCCGATGCCGCCCGCGAGCATGATCGGCTTGTGGTAGCCGCGGCGCACGCCGTCCACGTCCGCCTCGAAGCAACGGAAGTAGCCGGCCAGGTTCGGCCGGCCGAACTCGTTGTTGAAGGACGCCGCCCCGATCGGCCCTTCCAGCATGATCGAGAGCGCCGAAACGATGCGACCCGGCCGGCCCGTATCGCTCTCCCAGGGCCGCTCCGCGCCCGGGATGCGCAGGTGGGAGACCGAATAGCCGACCAGTCCCGCCTTCGGCTTGGCGCCGCGTCCGGTGGCCCCCTCGTCGCGGATTTCCCCGCCGGCCCCGGTGGCCGCGCCCGGGAAGGGCGAGATCGCCGTGGGATGGTTGTGGGTCTCCACCTTCATCACCGTGTGGGTGCGCTCGACGCGTCCCGTGTATACGCCGCCCTCCCCGGGAGCGACGCGCCGCGCGTCGCGGCCCTCCATGATGGCCGCGTTGTCCGCGTAGGCGAGCACCGTCCCCTGCGGGCTGACGGCGTGCGTGTGGCGGATCATCGCGAACAGCGACTGGGGCTGGGGTTCGCCGTCCACGATCCAGTCCGCGTTGAAGATCTTGTGCCGGCAGTGCTCCGAGTTCGCCTGCGCGAACATGGTGAGCTCCGCATCGGTCGGGTCGCGCCCCATCCGCCCGTACGCCTCGCGCAGATAGCCGATCTCGTCCTCGGACAGGGCCAGGCCCAGGCGGGCGTTGGCCGCCTCGAGGGTGGCGAGCGGGATGCGGGCGAGCGCGCGGGGCGCCACGTGCTGGAAGAGCCGCCCGGCCTCCTCGAGCGCGCCGAGCACCGCTTCGGTCATGCGGTCGTGAAGCAGCGCCGCCACCGCCGCGTCGCGCCCGCCGCCGCGCACGTAGTAGCAGGTGCCGCGCTCGATGCGGCGAACGCCCGCCAAACCGCAGTTGTGCGCGATATCCGTCGCCTTCGAAGCCCAGGGCGACAGCGTGCCGATGCGCGGGACCACCAGGTACAGGGTGTCGCCCGGCGCCGGCGCCGCCGGCGCCTCCCCGTAGCGCAGCAGCCGTTCGAGCAGCGCTTCGCCACCCGCCGGCAGCGGCGCGTCCAGCTCTACGAAATGCCGGTACTCGGCCTGGATCGCGCGAATCGCCGGCTGCACGCGCTGCAGCTGCGGCAGAAGCTTTGCGATTCGGAACTCGGAGAGTGCGCGTGCACCGCGGAGCTGCAGCAGCATCACCGCCGCAATTGCGGATCCACCAGCGTTCCGCCGATGTAATAGGTGCCGCGCAGGTTGCGCAGCTCGGTGGTCACGCGCCCGGACAGCGCGCCCTTCGGATCCACGTCCAGGGTGCCGGTCCCGTGCAGCAGGCCGGCGCCGAGCTTGAGCCCGCGCAGCGCGAGGGCGCCGCCCGCATACGAGGCCTCTCCCGTCAGCTCGCTGAACGGCGTGCGCCCGCTCGCCTGCGCACTCGTCGACTGCAGGGCGCGCGACAGGTCGAAGCTGGCCAGCTGGCCCTTGGTGACCGTGAAATCCCCGCTCAACCGGAGCGACTCCAGCATCTTGGCGGGCTCGGCGCCGCTCATCGTGAAGCGGCCCTTGCCGTCGAAGCGGCCCTCGGAGACGAGCTGCGGCGCGAAGGTTGCCGCGTTCATGGTGCGCCCCTGGATCTGCCCCTGCACGTTCCACTCCGCGCCCCACTGGATGCGCGCGCTGCCGACCACCGTGCCGTCCAGCAGGCGCCCGTCGAACGCGGTGAGGGTCATGCCGTCCCGGTCGGCGCTGCCCTTCATGCCGAACTCGGCGATCGTCAGGCCGGGTGCGAACGGCACCGGGAAGGACACCACCTGCACGTCGAACCCCACCTGCTTGTCCAGCGGCGTGATGAGGCCGCTCACGCCCTCGCCGGTGAGCTTCGCCGACGCGACGCGCCCGCCGGCGCCGAACTCGGCGTCGATGTCCATGGCCGGCAGCGCGAGCGGGCCCTCGAGCTTCAGACCGGGCGCCGTCACCCGCGCCACGCGCACCCCGCCCGCGCGCAAGCCCTCGAGCAGCGCGGCGCCGAGCGCCGACTCCTTGAGCACTGCCCCGCGCAGCTCGACGCGCGCGTAGGACTTTTCGCCGCTGAACAGCGCGGCCATCTTCGGCGTCGCGACGATCTCCGCGGCCTTGAAGACCTCGCCCACCGCCACGTTCGTGAACCGGTATTCCACGCCGGTCAGCACCTGCAGGTTGGCGGCGCCGATCTTCACCGGCACGCCGAAGGTGTCGCTCGCGGCCCGCTCGTACTCGCCCTTGTTGAGCGGCACGAAGTTGGCCACGCCCGCGCCGATCACGAGGGTGAACACGGCGAACAGGAGCACCGTCAGCCCGAGGCTGCTCGAGGACTTGCGGCGGTGGGCGGCGGCGGCCTTGCCGGCGACGGCCTCGCCGCGGTTGCGCGCGCGCGCCACTTCGCGCTCGCGCGCGCGCAGTGCCTTGCGCGCCTCGGGCGTCAGGCGCCGGCCGTCGGTATCGTCGCCGCCGAGGTTCGCTTCCGCCGGACCGCTGTCGCCCCGTGCGCGCTTGCGCGCCTCTTCCTCGCGCGCCTTCTTCTCGCGCTCGACCGCTTCCTCCTTGCGGCGCTGCTCCTCCTCGAACTTCTGCTTTTCCTCCTCCTCGGCCTTGCGCTTCTCCTCTTCCTCGCGCTGGCGCTTTTCCTCGGCCTTGCGCGCGCGCCGCGCCTCTTCTTCCTGCCGCGCCCGCTCCTCCGCCTCGCGCGCGCGCTGCTCGGCCTCCGCGCGCTCGCGCTTTTCCTGCTCCTGCTGATCGCGCAGCTCGTTTTCCTGGCGCTGGGTGAAGGCGTCGAGGTCGGCGGCGAGCGACCCGGCCAGCTCGTCGGCCACCTGCGCGGCACGCTTCTCGGCCTCCGCGCGTTCCGCCGCCTGCTCCGCCTCGCGCGCCTCGCGCTCGCGGTCCTCCTGCTCGGCGCGCTGCCGGTAGGTCTCGTCCGAGGCGCGCCGCGCCTGCTCCGCTTCCCAGCGCTTCGCCTCCTCCTCCTTCTTCTTGCGCGCCTCGGCGTCGCGGCGCTTGCGGTCCTCGGCCTCGCGCGCCATGCGGATCTGCCGCTGGTGCTCCTCGGCCTCCTTGCGCTCCTCCGCCTCGCGGCGCCGGTGCTCGGCTTCCTGGCGCTCGTACTCCTCGCGCAGCCGGCGCTCCTCCTCCGCGCGCTCCTGCTCGCGGCGCTGGCGCTCCTCTTCCGCGCGGCGCTCGGCCTCCTCGCGCGCCTTGCGCTCCTCCTCGAGCTTCTGGCGCAGCGCCTCGGCCTCCTCCTTCGCCTGACGCTCCTCGGCTTCGCGCCGCGCCCGCTCCTCGGCCTCGCGGCGCGTGCGCTCCGCTTCCTCGCGCGCCCGCCGCTCGGCCTCCTCGCGCGCCCGCCGCTCGTCCTCCAGCCGGCGGCGCAGCTCCTCCGCTTCGCGCCGCGCCCGCTCCGCCGCCTCGAAGCGCACGCGCTCCGCGGTCATCGAGCGGTCGCGCGCCTCGCGCTCGGCCGCCTGCCGTTCGGCTTCGCGCTTGGCCAGCGCCTCGGCTTCCGCCGCGGTGCGTGCCGCGGCCTCCGCGCGCACCTTGGCCTCCTGCTCGGCGCGCTGCTCCGCATCGATCTGCGCGCGCGTCTTGCCCTGGGCTGCGGCCGCCATCACGGCCTCGCGCGCTGCCTTCGCCTTTGCCTCGGCCTCCAGGCGCTCACGCTGCGCCGCTTCCGCGACCTGCCTGGCCGCCGCCTCGGCGCGCGCCTGCGCCTCGCGCTGCTGCCGCGCGCGCATCTCCGCTTCCTGGCGGGCGGCCGCCATCGGATCCGACGGGGGTGCCGAGGGCCGCGACGGAGCCGGCTGCGAAGGCCGGCTGGCCGGCGCCTGGGAGGGCCGCTCCATCTTGGGCGGCGAGTCGAAAATCTGCGTGAAGTCGAGGTCCTCGCTCCCGACTCCGCCGCTCTCGGCGGGCGGCTTGGACGGCGCCGAGCGCGGTGCGTTGGCGGCGCCGCGCTGCACCGTGCCGGGCGTGACTTCGCGGATGAACCCGTCCAAGTCCATCTTCTTCAGCACGGCCAGGAATTTGTCGTCCCCGGCGCGATCGAACTTCGCGCCGAGCTGCTGCACCGTCATCTTGCCGTCGATCGCCGCGAGAATGGCGCGGTCGCCGCGCGGCAGGAAGCTGGTCTTGCCGGACGCTTCCTGCACGCCCTTGCCCGTCTTCGAGAAGATCGTGGTGGGGTTCATCAAATTGGACGGTCAGACAAGCGCCGTATTATAAGCAGTCGCTCAGCTTCCGTAGCCGCCTCCACCCGGCGTTTCCACCACGAAAACGTCGCCAATCGTCATGTCTGTGCGATCCGTCGGGCCGAGCTGCCGCGTGCCGCCGGCCGCCCGCAAGACATAGTTATGGCCGGGCACCCCGGGGCTGCCGCCGGCCATGCCGTACGGCGGCACCCGGCGGTGGTTGGACAGGATGGCGGCCGTCATCGGCTCGAGGAACCGCACCCGGCGCACGGCGCCGTGCCCGCCCCGGTGGCGCCCCGCGCCGCCCGAGCCGGCGCGGATCTCGAAGCTTTCAAGCAGGACAGGAAAGCGCCACTCGAGCACCTCGGGATCGGTGAGGCGGGAGTTGGTCATGTGCGTCTGCACGACATCCGTCCCGTCGAAATCCGGTCCCGCGCCCGAGCCGCCGGCGATCGTCTCGTAGTACTGGTAGCGGTCGTTGCCGAAGGTGAAGTTGTTCATCGTGCCCTGCGAGCTGGCGAGCACGCCGAGCGCGCCGTAGAGCGCGTCGGTCACGCACTGCGAGGTCTCGACGTTGCCCGCCACCACCGCCGCCGGGTAGCGCGGGTTGAGCATGCAGCCCTCCGGGATGCGAACCTCCAGCGGCTTCAGGCAGCCCGCGTTGAGCGGGATCTCGTCGTCCACCAGCGTGCGGAACACGTACAGCACCGCCGCCATGCTCACGGCGGCAGGCGCGTTGAAGTTATTGGGCAGCTGCGGCGAGGTGCCGGCGAAGTCGATCACGGCGCTGCGCCGGTCCGCGCCGATCGCGATGCGCACGCGGATCGTCGCGCCGTTGTCCAGCGCCAGCGAGAACTCGCCGTCCTTCAGCACGCCGATCACGCGGCGCACCGATTCCTCGGCGTTCGCCTGCACGTGGCGCATGTAGGCGCGCACCACGTCCAGCCCGAAATGCGCCACCATGTCGCGCAGCGCCTGCACGCCCTTCTCGTTCGCCGCGATCTGCGCCTGCAGGTCGGCGAGGTTCTGCTGGACGTTCCTGACCGGGTAGCGGCCGGAGGACAGGAGCGCCACCGTCTCCTTCTCCCGGAAGCGCCCCTGCTCGACCAGCAGGAAGTTGTCGATCAGGACGCCCTCCTCCTCCACGGTCTTCGAGTCCGGCGGCATCGAGCCCGGCGTGATGCCGCCGATGTCCGCGTGGTGCCCGCGCGAGCCCACGTAGAACAGGATCTCCCGCCCCTCCGCGTCGAACACCGGCGTGATCACCGTGACGTCGGGCAGGTGCGTGCCGCCGTTGTAGGGCGCGTTCAGCACGTAGACGTTGCCGGGCCTCATCTTCCCGGCGTTCTCGCGGATCACCGTCTTGATCGACTCGCCCATCGAGCCCAGGTGCACCGGCATGTGCGGCGCGTTGGCGATCAGGCTGCCCTCGGCGTCGAACAGCGCGCAGGAGAAGTCCAGCCGCTCCTTGATGTTCACCGAGTAGGCCGTGTTCTGCAGCCGCAGGCCCATCTGCTCGGCGATCGACATGTAGAGGTTGTTGAAGATCTCGAGCATCACCGGGTCCGCCTCGGTGCCGATCGCCACGCGCTTCTCGCGCGGCACGACGCGCTCGAGCACGAGGTGGTCGAGCTTGGTCACTTCGGCGCGCCAGCCGGGCTCGACCACGGTGGTGGCGTTGGCTTCGGCGATGATCGCCGGGCCGGGGATCCGCTGACCCGGGGAAAGCGCCTCCCGGCGATAGAGCGGTGTCTCGTGCCACTTCCCGCCCGTGAACATCCGCACCGTCGCCGCGGCCCGAGGCTCTTTTCCGATCGCCCCGCCGCCGCTTTCCGCGGCGGGGCGAAAGCCTTCCCCCGCACTCAGCGCCTCGACCGACACCGCCTCGACGATCAGCTGTTTCCCCCTCATGAGAAAGGAAAACTGTTTACGGTACGCCGCCTCGAACGCCGCCGTCATGTCCTCCACGGAGCCGTACGGCACGATGAGCGCCGTATCCGTGCCTTCGTACTTGAGGTGCACCCGGCGC
>DASUFW010000343.1:0-2647 GCA_036274335.1 Burkholderiales bacterium
ACGAAGGCGACCAGCAGCAGCAGCGCCATGGCGACGCGGTCCTGCAGGATCGGGAAGATCTGCTGGTCGGCGGCGTAGGTGGACTTGAACTGACCTGCTTCGCGATAGAGCATGGTTAGACCCTGTCGATGATTTTCTCGCCGAACAGCCCCTGCGGCCTGACGAGGAGGAAGAGGAGCGCGATCACGTAGGCAAACCACGATTCGACGCCGCCTCCGACGTACGGGCCGAAATAGACCTCGGCGAGCTTCTCGGAGGCGCCGACGATGAGGCCGCCCACGATCGCGCCCGGGATGGACTCGAAGCCGCCCAGGATCAGCACGGGCAGCGCCTTGAGCGCGATGAAGGTGAGCGAGTACTGCACGCCGTTGCGCGAGCCCCACATGAGGCCGGCCACCAGCGCGACGAACCCGGCCACCGACCAGACGATCGCCCAGATCTGCTTGAGCGGGATGCCGACGGCGAGCGCCGCCTGGTGGTCGTCGGCCACCGCGCGCAGCGCGCGGCCGATGCGCGTGTACTGGAAGAACAGCGCCAGCGCCGCCACCAGCACCGCGGCCACGCCCGAGGCGAACAGGTCGAACTTGCTGATGTTCATGTTCCAGTTGACCGACAGCCACTCGATCGGCACGTCCTCGATGCCGAGCTCCAGGCCGTGCGGCTGCGAGCCCCACACCAGCTGGGAGAGGCCCTCGACCACGAACGTGAGTCCGATCGTGGCCATGAACAGCGTGATCGGCGGCTGGTTGACGAGCGGCCGCAGCACCACCTTCTCGATTGCCGTGCCCAGCACCACCATCACCGCCAGCGCGATGGCGAGCGCCAGCCAGAAGTTGACCCCCCGCTCGAGCAGCGACACGAAGGTGAGCGCGGCGAAGAACACCATCGCCCCTTGCGCGAAGTTGAAGACCCCCGAGGCCTTGTAGATGAGCACGAAGCCGATCGCCACCAGGGAATACATGATCCCGGCGAGCAGCCCGCCGATCAGCACCTCGAAGAAGAAGGAGACGGCCATCGTTCAGTGCGTGACGCCGAGGTAGGCGTCGATCACCGCCTGGTTGCCGCGGATCTCGCCGGGCGTGCCGTCGCCGATCTTGCGGCCGTAGTCGAGCACCACGACGCGGTCGGAGATGTCCATCACCACGCCCATGTCGTGCTCGATCAGCACGATGGTGGTGCCGTACTGGTCGTTGACGTCCAGCACGAAGCGGCACATGTCCTGTTTTTCCTCGAGGTTCATGCCGGCCATCGGCTCGTCGAGCAGCAGGATGCGCGGCTCGGCGGCGAGCGCCCGCGCGAGCTCGACCCGCTTCTGCAGGCCGTAGGGCAGCCGCCCGACCGGCGTCTTGCGGATGTGCTGGATCTCCATGAAGTCGATGATCTCCTCCACGAAGCGCCGGTGCTCAAGCTCCTCGCGCCGCGCCCGCCCGAGCCAGATCGCCTGCTCGAGGAAGCTGGTGCGCATCTTGAGGTTGCGGCCGGTCATGACGTTGTCGAGCACCGTCATGCCGCGGAACAGCGCGATGTTCTGGAAGGTGCGCGCGATGCCCAGCGCCGCCGCCTCGTGCGAGTCCATGTCGTGGAACTCGCGCCAATCGCCGTTCGAGCGCAGGCGGATGGTGCCCTGCTGCGGATGGTAGACGCCGTTCAGCACGTTCAGCATCGAGGACTTGCCCGCGCCGTTCGGCCCGATGATGGCGCGCACCTCGTGCTCGCGCACGTCGAAGGACACGTCCTGCAGCGCCTTGACGCCGCCGAACGAGAGCGACACCTTCTCGACCGACAGGACGGTCTCGCCGATGCGCTCGTCGCGGCTCATGCGGCGCGCTTGGCCGCGTCGGCGCGGAAGGTCTTCGCGTCGCGGATCTTGAGGTCGGCGGAGATGCTGCCGGTGCGGCCGTCCTCGTAGCGCACCCTTGCCTCGACGTGCACGCTGTCCTTGCCGCCGTACAGCGCGTCGACCAGCGTTGCGTACTTCTCGGCGACGTAGCCCCGGCGCACCTTGCGCGTGCGGGTGAGCTCCTCGTCGTCGGCGTCCAGCACCTTGTGCAGGACGAGGAAGCGGTGGATCTGCGAGTTCGCGATCTCGGGCTCCTGCGCGAGGTCGGCGTTCACCTGCTCGATGCACTCGCGCACCAGCGCGTACACCTCGTCGCGCGCGGCGAGGTCGACGTAGCCCGAGTACGCCATGTTGCGCTTCTCCGCCCAGTTGCCCACGGCTTCCGCGTCGATGTTGATGAAGGCGCACACGCGCTCGCGCCCGTGGCCGAAGGTGACCGCCTCCTGGATGTACGGGAAGAACTTGAGCTTGTTCTCGAGGTACTTCGGCGCGAACAGCGTGCCGTCGGCAAGCGCCCCGACGTCCTTGACGCGATCGATGATCTTCACGTGGCCGTCGGCGTCGAAGTAGCCGGCGTCGCCGGTGTGAAACCAGCCTTGCGCGTCCTTCGCTTCGGACGTCGCCACCGGATTCTTGTAGTACTCCTTGAACAGCCCCGGCGAGCGGATCAGCAGCTCGCGCTCGGGGGTGAACCTGAGCTCGACCCCGGGCACGGCCGGACCGACGGTGTCGGCTTTCACCTTGTCATTCGGCTGGATGCAGACGAAGACGCTGGTCTCGGTCGAGCCGTAGAGCTGCTTCAGGTTG
>DASUFW010000344.1:0-2310 GCA_036274335.1 Burkholderiales bacterium
TCGCCCGGCAGGAACACGAGCACGTCGCCGGGCCCTTCGCGGAACAGCTCCTCCACCGCGTCGCCGAGCGCCTGCTCCTCCTCGTCGCGCGTGGTGTCCTCCGCGTCGCCGCCCACCGGCCGGTAGCGCACCTGCACCGGGTAGAGGCGACCGGAGACCTCGATCACCGGCGCGCCATCGAAGTGCCTCGAGAAGCGCTCCGCGTCGATGGTCGCCGACGTGATCACCACCTTGAGATCCGGGCGCCGCGGCAGCAGTCGCTTCACGTAGCCGAGCAGGAAGTCGATGTTGAGGCTGCGCTCGTGCGCCTCGTCGAGGATGAGCGTGTCGTAGGCGCGCAGGTCCGGGTCGCCCTGCGTCTCGGCGAGCAGGATGCCGTCGGTCATCAGCTTGATGCGCGTCTGCCGGCCGGCCTTGTCGGTGAAGCGCACCTTGTAGCCGACCAGCGTGCCGAGCTCGACCTCGAGCTCTTCGGCGATGCGCGCCGCGACCGAACGCGCGGCGATGCGCCGCGGCTGCGTGTGGCCGATCATCCTGTGCTCGCCGCGCCCCATCTCGAGCAGGATCTTGGGAAGCTGCGTGGTCTTTCCCGACCCCGTCTCGCCGCAGACGATGACCAGCGGATGCTCGCGGATGGCGCGCGCGATCTCCTCCCGCTTCTGGGAGACGGGAAGCGCGGGGTCGTAGTGAATCGAGCGCTGCATTCCGCGGCCGAGGATATAGGATTGGCCTTGCCATGGCCGGACCGACCAAGGAATTCTGGGACCAGCGATTCGCCGAGGGCCATACGCCCTGGGATCGCGGCGCCTCGAGCCCGCAGCTCGCGGCGTGGCTGCGCGCCGGCACACTGAAGCCCTGCCGCATCCTGGTGCCCGGGTGCGGCTCGGGCCACGAGGTGGTCGAGCTCGCCCTGGCGGGTTTCGAGGTCACCGGCCTGGACTATTCCGACGGCGCGATCGGGCGGGCGCATCGAAACCTGCAGGAGTCCGGCGTCGACGCCACCCTGGTGCAGGCTGACGCGCTCGCCTGGACGCCGGACCGCCCGTTCGACGCGGTGTACGAGCAGACCTGCCTGTGCGCCCTCTACCCGGATCACTGGAAGGCGTATTCAGACCAGCTGCATCACTGGGTCATGCCCGGCGGGCGCCTCTTCGCGCTCTTCGTGCAGCTGCGCAGAGAAGACGCGGCGGACGGCTTCGTCCAGGGCCCGCCGTACCACTGCGACATCAACGCGATGCGGGCGCTGTTGCCCGAACCCCGGTGGACGTGGCCCAAGCCGCCGTATGCGCGGGTAGCGCATCCGGCGGGGCTGGAGGAGCTGGCGGTAGTGCTCGCCCGGTCGTAGCCGAAGCGCAGCGCGCTACTTGAGGTACGCCTCGTAGAACGCCGCGACCGCCCGCGCCGCCTCGGCGGCGCTGCGTCGCACCCGTTCCGGACGCCGGTACACGGTGCCGAACTCCAGCAGAAACGCGTCGATGCCATTCGCATTGTCGCTGCCGTAGGTCAGCACCGTGAAGCCGCCATCCAGCCCGGCATACTCGCGGCCCGCGCCCACCCCGTCCTGATTGGCCGGAAACACCTTGAATCCCTGCGCTTCGAGCAGGCCGAACAGGCCGCGAGGCCCGGTGATCCCCTCCGCGCCCGCCCGCCGGTAGAGTTTCAGGATAGAGCGGCCGCTGCGTGTCCCTCGCAGCAGCGCATCGGGCATCTTGTCCTGACCATGCACGTCGAGCAGCAAGCCCGCCGGATGCGAGCGTCGAATCTCGTCCACGAAACCGCGGATGGACCGGTGATAGAGCTCGTAATAAGGCTTCGCCGCCGTGCCCTCCAAGGCGATGGCGACCGGGCGGTTCGCGTCAGCGTACCGGCGGTGGAACTTCGCCACCACGAGATACGGGGACTGTCCGGTGAGCCTGCGGATCTCTCCGGCCATGGCGAGCGCGAGTTCCTCGGTGCCGCCGTCCCGCGTGTCGACCGCGCCGCCCCAATCGCGCGAAGCAGTCCGCAAGGCAGCATCCTTGACGTTTCGCCGTACCGCGTCCGGAATCGCCGCTTGCCCGCCGTGCGGCGCGGTGATCAGGATCGGCAGGGTCCCGCGCTGCAAGTGCACCAGATCTGCCGGCGTCTGCGCCGTGGCCGGCATGACGGCTCCGAGAACACAGGCCAGACCCACGATCCTTGCGATCGGGTGCACGTCGAATTCCTTCAGAGCGAGAAACCGCCGTCCCGCGGCAAGTCCGTCAGGAACATCTGCGACGGCTCGTGGGTGATCATCAGCTCGACCTTCGCCGCCACCGCCACCGCCTGCGG
>DASUFW010000345.1:0-1002 GCA_036274335.1 Burkholderiales bacterium
GTGCAGGCAGACGAACACCGCGCGGCCCTCGCCGCGCAGGCGCCGGAAGAAGTCGAGCATGAAGCCGATGTAGCCGTCCTGCGTGTTGAACTGCGGCTCGTCGAACAGGTGCACCATGGGGCGGTCGGTCTTCGCCGGCTCGAGCAGGAAGTCGGGACGCCGCCGCCGGAAGCGCCGCACCTGGTAGGACTGGTGATAGTGGATCGCGAGGCGGTCGCGCTCGCGCGCCTTCACGCCGTGGATGTCCTGGCCCATGCACACGACGCGCCCGGCGGTGGGCAGGTTCGAGCCGGTAATCAGCTCGAACAGCGTCGTCTTGCCCGAGCCGTTCGGCCCCATGACGCCGACGATCTCGGGGCGCTCGAGCGCGAAGCTCGCCTCCAGGCGGAACGTGGTGCGCCCGCGCCGGCGGTACTCCTTCACCAGGTTTTCGACGGAGAGGATCACAGGCCGAGCAGCCTCCGGCGCAGTGGCTCGTCCCGCAGCAGCTCGGGCGCCGCGCCGCCGTGCACGATCCGCCCCCGGTCCATGACATAGACGCGGTCGGCCACGGCCAGCGCGGAAAGCGCGTTCTGCTCGACGAGCAGGACCGAGACGCGCTCCTGCTTGAGCCGGCGGATGACCTGCATCACGTCCTGCACGATCTTCGGGGCGAGGCCCTGGCTGGGCTCGTCGAACAGCACCAGGCCCGGCGAGCCGATCAGCGCCCGCGCGATGGCCACCATCTGCATCTCGCCGCCCGAGAGGTTCTCGCATTCGCGGCCGCGCAGGTGCTCGAGGGCCGTGAAGATCTCGAAGCACTCCTTCTCGCTCCAGGCGCGAAAGCGCGTGCGCTTGCGGGCGATGGCCAGGTTGCGCTCGACCGTGAGGGTCGGAAAGATCCGGCGGTCGTCGGGAACCCAGCCGACCCCCAGGCGGGCGATCTCGTGGGTCGGCGTGCGGCTGATGTCGCGCCCGTCGAACCGGATGCGCCCGGACCGCGGCGGCGTCAGCCCGAGCACC
>DASUFW010000346.1:0-4830 GCA_036274335.1 Burkholderiales bacterium
CGCAGCACTTTCGCCAGGTGCCGCGCGTCGTATTCATGGCGGATCGGCCAGCAGAACGCGAGCACGGCCCGCGCCAGGCCGGGAAACGCGCGCTCGAGGTGCGCGTCGATCTGCCGCCGGAAGGCGTCGATCACCGCGGGCGCCAGCGCTTCGCGGGCCGCGATGAGCCGCGCGCGCTCGACTTTGCGCCACGCGGGGAGGTTGTCCGGCATCGACTCCATGCGATATGCTTAGTACATGATTTTTAGGCGTTTCCTCAATATAGCACTGGCGTGCACGCTGCTCGCGGCAGGTTCGGTGCGCGGGGACGATGGCGACGTGCTCGCCGCCTACGAAGCCTTCCGCGCGGGGGACCCCGACCGGCTCGACCGGTACGCGCGTGCGCTCGAGGGCAGCGTGCTCGAGCCCTGGGCGCAGTACTGGCAGCTGCGGCTGCGGATCGAGGACGTGCAGCCGGTCGAGGTGACGTCGTACCTCAAGCGGAACGCGGGCACCTGGCTCGCGGAGCAGCTGCGCGGCGACTGGCTGCGCGAGCTCGGGCGGCGCGAGGACTGGCCGCTCTTCGAGCGCACGCTGGGACCGCTCGTGCAGGACGACCTGGAAATCCGCTGCGACGCCTGGCACGCGCGCATCGCGCGCGGCGACCTGACCGCCGAGGCCGAGGCGCGCGCCCTCTGGCAGGAGCAGCTGCGCGAGCTGCCCGACGGCTGCGACCGGCTGGCCGACCGCCTGCTCGCCGACGGCGCGGTCGAGGCCGACGATCTCTGGCGCCGCGCGCGCCTGCAGGTGTACTACGGCTATGTCAGCGCGGCGCGCGACACGCTGCAGAACCTGCCCGCCGACGCGCGGCCCGAGGAGCGCTCGCTGAACCGCGCGCTCACCGACCCGCGTCAGCTGCTCGCGCGCGCCCCGCTCGACCTCGAGCCGCGCGCCGTGCGCGAGACGCTGGTGTTCGCGGTGCTGCGCATGTCGCGCCGCGACCTGGACGCGGCGGCGCACGCGCTGCGCGACGGCGCCGCGGCGCGACTCCCGCTCCAGGAGCGGGAGTACCTGTGGGCGCGGCTTGCCACGCTGGCGGCCTTCGAGCTGCGCGACGACGCGCTGCAGTGGTATGCGCGCGCGGGCGAGGCGCCGCTCGACGATACGCAGCTCGCCTGGAAGGCGCGCGCCGCGCTGCGCGCCGGGCACTGGCGCAAGGTGCTCGAGGCGATCGAGCCGATGTCGCCGCAGGCCCGGCTCGACCTCGCCTGGACCTACTGGGCGGGCCGCGCCTACGCGGCGCTCGGCGATCCGGAAGCGGCGCGCGAGCAGTACGAGCGCATCGCCGGCCAGCCGATCTACTACAGCGTGCTCGCCACCGAGGAGCTGGGCGGCGAGGCGGTGATCCCGAAGCCCTTCCACGAGCCCGCCGAGGCGGAGGTCGCCGAGGCGGGGCGCAACCCCGAGCTGGTGCGCGCGCTGGAGCTCTTTCGCCTCGGGTTGCGCACCGAAGCGACGCGCGAGTGGATGTTCGCGGTGCGGCTGATGGACGACCGCCAGCTGATCGCCGCCGCGGAGCTCGCCCGCCGCGCCGAGGTCTACGACCGCGCCATCGGCACCGCGAGCCGCACCGACCACCTGCACGACTACCGGCTGCGCTACCTCGCGCCCTACCGCGACGTGTTCCGCGAGTACGCGCAGGCGCACGACGTCGAGGAGGCCTGGCTGTACGGCACCGTGCGCCAGGAGAGCCGCTTCGTCGCCGACGCGCGCTCGGGCGCGGGCGCGAGCGGTCTGATGCAGCTCCTGCCGAACACCGCGCACCAGATGGCGCGGCGCATCGGCTACAAGGGCTACTCGGCCAAGCGCGTGACCGAGGTGGAGACCAACGTGACGCTCGGCTCGCGCTACCTGCAGCACATGCTGGAGCGCACCGGGCACCCGGTGCTCGCCTCCACGGCCTACAACGCGGGGCTGAACCGCGCGCGGCGCTGGGAGCCCGGGCGCGCGATGGAGGGCGCGGTGTTCGTCGAGTCGATCCCGTTCGACGAGACGCGCGAATACGTGAAGCGGGTCATGGCCAACACCGTGCACTACGCGCTGCTGCTCGAAGGACGCACCATGTCGCTGAAGGAGCGGCTCGGGCAGGTCGGCGGGCGCGAGGCGGGCGCCCGCAACGGGGAGGACTGACATGCAGCACAGGGACGTACTGGTCGTGGGCGGGGCGGGGTTCGTGGGGCGCCACGTCGTCGCGGCGCTCGCGGCGCGCGGCATCCGCGTCACGGTGCCGACCCGGCGGCGCGAGCGCGCGCGGCACCTGATCCTGCTGCCGACGGTGGACGTGGTCGAGGCCGACATCGGCCGGCCCGGCGAGCTCGAGCGCCTCGCGTTCGGGCGCGACGCGGCGATCTTCCTGCCGGGGATCCTGCACAGCCGGCGCGGCCGGCCCGACCAGCGCGGCCCCAACGACTACGGCCCGGACTTCGCGCGCGTGCACGTCGAGCTCGCGCAAGCCCTGGTCAACGCCTGCCATGCCGCGGGCGTGAAGCGGCTGCTGCACATGAGCGCGCTGGGCGCCGACCCCGGCGCGCCCTCCGAATACCTGCGCTCCAAGGCGATCGGCGAGCGCGTGGCGCTCGCGGCCGAGGACATCGCGGTCACCGTGTTCCAGCCCTCGGTGATCTTCGGGCCCGAGGACGCGTTCCTCAACCTGTTCGCGAAGCTCGCGCGCTTCCTGCCCGTGCTCGCGGTGCCCTGCCCCGAGGCGCAGTTCCAGCCGGTGCACGTGCGCGACGTGGCGCAGGCGTTCGCCGCCGCACTGGACGCGCGCGAATCGTTCGGGCAGCGCTACCCGCTCGGCGGCCCGCGGCGCTACACGATGCGCGGGCTGGTCGAGACCGTGTGCACGCTGACCCGGCGGCGGCGCCTGGTCGTCGGCCTCGGGCCGGGCCTGTCGCGCCTGCAGGCGCGGCTGATGGAGCTTTCGCCCTGGCCCCTGCTCACGCGCGACAACCTCCGCTCCATGCAGGTGCCCAGCGTGTGCGACGCCCCGTTCCCGTTCGGCATCGAGCCGGCGGCGCTCGAGGCGGTGGCGCCGGCCTGGCTCGCGCCGGGCGGGCTGCACGGGCGATTCCCGGAGCTGCGCGGGCTCGCGCGCCGGTAAGCCCATGGCGGCGATGCTGCTCGTCGTCGGCAACAAGAACCACTCGTCGTGGTCGCTGCGCGCCTGGCTCGCCATGAAGGCGCTCGGCATGCCTTTCCGGGAGCTGCGCATCCCGCTGTACCAGCCCGATTCCAAGCGCGAGCTGCTCGCGTACGCGCCCAGCGGCAAGGTGCCCTGCCTGGTGGACGGCGAGACGCACATCTGGGACTCGCTCGCCATCCTCGAGTACCTCGCCGAGCGCAACCCGGCGCTGTGGCCCGCCGACCCGCGGCTTCGCGCGCGGGCGCGCTCGATCTCGGCCGAGATGCACTCGGGCTTCGCGAGCCTGCGGCAGCACATGCCGATGAACATCCGCAAGCACCTGCCGGGCAAGGGGCGCACGCCCGAGGTGCTCGCCGACATCCGGCGCATCGTCGACATCTGGAGCGATTGCCGCGGCCCGTTCCTGTTCGGCGGCTTCGGCGCGGCGGACGCGATGTACGCGCCGGTGGTGCTGCGCTTTCGCACCTACGAGGTGGACCTGCCGCCCGTGTGCCGCGCGTATGCCGACGCGGTGCTGGCGCTGCCCGCCCTCCAGCAGTGGATGCGCGACGCCGAAGCCGAGACGGAGGTCCTGCCGCAGTTCGAGCTGTACGCGTGAAAGCCTACGTCGTCGGCGGGGCGGTGCGGGACGAGCTCCTCGGCCTGCCGGTCGCGGACCGCGACTGGGTGGTGGTGGGGGCGACGCCCGAGGACATGGCGCGCCTCGGCTACACGGCGGTCGGCAAGGACTTCCCGGTCTTCCTGCACCCCGAGACGCACGAGGAATACGCGCTCGCGCGCACCGAGCGAAAGAGCGGCCGCGGCTACAAGGGGTTCACGGTCTACGCGGCCCCCGACGTGACGCTGGAAGCCGACCTCGCCCGGCGCGACCTGACCATCAACGCGATGGCGAAAGGCGAGGACGGGCGCCTGGTCGATCCCTACGGCGGCGAGAAGGACCTGCGCGAGGGGGTGCTGCGGCACGTGAGCCCCGCTTTCGAGGAGGACCCGGTGCGGATCCTGCGCGTGGCGCGCTTCGTCGCGCGCTTCGGCTTTCGCGTCGCCGACGAGACCCGCGCGCTCATGCGCCGCATGGTCGAGCTGGGCGAGGCCGACCACCTCGTCGCCGAGCGCGTCTGGCAGGAGTTCGCGCGCGGGCTGATGGAGGCGCATCCCGCCAAGATGCTGGAGGTGCTGGACGAGTGCGGGCTCAGCGCGCGCCTGCTGCCCGAGCTCTCGCACGACCGCGCGGCACTGGAGCGCGCGGCGCGCGCCGAGGCGCCGCTGCCCGTGCGCTACGCGGTGCTGACCTGGGGCCTCGAGGCCCCGGCGCTTGCGGCGCTCGGCGCGCGGCTGAAGGCCCCCAACGAGGAGCGCGAGCTTGCCGCGGCGGGCGGCCGGGCGCGTCCGCTGCTCGCGGCTCGCGAGCCGGCGGCGCTGCTCGAGGCGCTCAAGCGCGCCGACGCGGTCCGGCGGCCCGAGCGCTTCACGCAGCTCCTCGATGCGGCGCGGCTCGCCGATCCCGACCTCGACCTGCGGCGCATCGAGCGGGCCTTCGTCGCGGCGACCGGGGTGGACGCGGGCGCCATCGCCCGGCAGTCGCCACAGGACATCGGACCCCGGGTCGAGAAGGCGCGCCTCGCCGCCATTACCGAGGCACTCTCGGG
>DASUFW010000347.1:0-2850 GCA_036274335.1 Burkholderiales bacterium
CGTCGCGGTGGCGCCCGATCTCGCCGAGCGGATTGAGGCGCGTCTTCCTCGCCCAGCCCGCGAGCGCCGGGTACGCGGCCATGGCGCGCTCGTTGGCGAGCCCGGCGAGGAACGCCCGCAGGTAGTCGGCGTTCACGTCCCAGTAGGTGATCGGGGGGCAGAGCCGGTTCTTCTCCGCGTCGCTCTCGACAGTGGCTTCGGCCACGCCGAGCAGCGCGAACTGGTAGCAGGCGAAGGACCACAGGAACGGCTGGATGGTCACCTTGCCGGATTCGAAGATCGGCCGCAGCGGCGGGCGCGCGAGCCCGCGCGACGCGCAGTGCACGTGCAGCGTCTCCGCGCTGGTCGGCACGCTCCCTTTCTCGAGGACGATGCGCTCGCGCTCGATCCGCTGCACGTGCCCGAGGCGCACGACGTCGCCGATGCGGCGCAGGAGCGCGAGCTCCGCCTCGCTCGCCACGGCGCCGCGGAACATGGTCGGCACCACCCCGGCATCGACGCGCAGGAAGAATCCCTGGGCCTCCAGGCGCGCGAAGAGGTCCTCCATCGAGGCGGCCTGCGCCATCGCCTCCATCTGCATCGCCAGGCCGAGGTAGAAATCCGGCAGCAGCTGGTGCGGCTGGTGAAAGCGCCGGTTGAGCCACCAGGCCTCGCGCGGCTTGATCCAGCGGATGGCCCCTGCGTCGACGCCCTGCTCGAGCAGCCACACACAGGCATCGAGCGCGGTCTTGCCCGCGCCGATGATCGTGTAGCGCCCGGCGCGCTCGACGCGCGCGATTTCGCCCGCCGGCACGCAGCGCGCGCCCTCGGCCACCTCGAACGGCGGCGCGCTCGTCGCGGGGATGGCGCCCTCCAGGTAGGTGGTGTCGACGACCTTGCGCCGCACGCTCGCGCGCCACGTGGCGCCGGCGACCCGCGAGACGAAGCGATGCTCGCCCAGGAAGTCGCAGCCCGGGAAGTAGCGCACGCGGCCGCTCGGCAGGAAGCGCCGGTGCATCACGGTGGCGAAATAGGCGCGGATCTCGTCCGCGCCGGCGAGCTCGTAGTAGCCGGCGTTGGTTCCCGTCGCATCGCGCGTGTCGTGGCCGAGCGGCGTCGAGCTCACCCCGTAGAAGGCGGAAGGCTGGTGCAGCCGGACGTAGGGATACGCGTCGATCCAGTGCCCGCCGGGGGCGTGCCGGCGATCGACGATGGCGACCGTCGCGTCCGAGTGCTCGAGCAGCGCGTCGGTGAACGCCATCGCCGCGGCGCCGGCGCCGACCACCAGGTAATCGGTCTCGAGCGCGTTCTCGGTCGGCATGGGGCGGAGAGTCTATCGCGATAGACTGCCGCGATGGACATCCCCTTCACTTCCGCCCGCCGGCTTGCCGGGCTGCTGCGCACCCGCAAGCTCTCCGCGACCGAGGTCATGCGCGCGTTCATCGCCCAGGTCGAGCGCACCAACCCGAAGGTGAACGCCATCGTCACCTTCCTGCCCGAGCAGGCCCTGAAGGAAGCGAAGGCGCTCGACCGGGCCAAGGGCCCCCGGCCCCTGCTCGCCGGCCTGCCGATCGCCTACAAGGACCTCGTCAACACCGAAGGGATCCGCACGACGCTCGGCTCGCTCGTCTACAAGGACAACGTCCCGACCGAAGACGCCCTGCTCGTCGAGCGCCTGAAGGCGGCCGGGGCGATCACGCTCGGCAAGACGAACACGCCCGAGTTCGGCGCGGGCAGCAATACCTTCAACAAGGTGTTCGGCCAGACCCGCAATCCCTACGACCTGACGCGGACCGCGGGCGGCTCCTCGGGCGGCGCGGCCGCGGCCGTCGCCTGCGGCATGCTCCCCTTCGCCGACGGCTCCGACCTCGCCGCGAGCCTCCGCAACCCGGGGAACTACTGCAACGTCGTCGGCTTCCGGCCCACGCCCGGGCGAGTGCCCACTTACCCTGCGGTCAATGCCTGGGATACGCAGCCCGTCCTCGGCCCGATCGCCCGTACCGTCGAGGACGCGGCGTTCCTGCTGTCCGCCATGGCCGGCCCGGACCGGCGCGCGCCGGTGTCCATCGCCGAGCCCGGCGCGATCTTCTCCAAGCCCCTGAAGCGCTCCTTCCGGAAGCTGCGCATCGCCTGGACGCGCAACTTCCGCGACCTGCCGGTCGAGCCGGAGGTCACCGCGGTGCTCGAAGCGCAGCGCAAGGTGTTCGAGTCGCTCGGCTGCATCGTCGAGGAGGCCTGTCCCGATTTCGCCGGCGCGAGCGAGGCCTTCGAGACGCTGCGCGCGGTGTCCTTCTCGATGCGCTACGCGCCGCTGCTCAAGTCGCACCGCGCGGAGCTGAAGGACACCGTGATCTGGAACATCGAGCAGGGCCTCGCGCTCGACGGGGCGAAGGTCGCGCGCGCCGAGCGGCTGCGCACCGAGGTCTACCAGCGGCTGCGCGTCTTCCTCGAGACGTACGAGTTCCTGCTCGGGCCGGTGAACCAGCTGCCGCCCTTCCCGGTGGACACGGAGTACCCGACCGAGATCGCGGGCGTGCAGCTCGCCAATTACCTCGACTGGATGAAGAGCTGCTACTACATCACCCTCGCCAGCCATCCGGCGATCTCGGTGCCCGCGGGCTTCACGCCCGGCGGCCTGCCGGTGGGGCTGCAGATCGTGGGGCGCTACCGCGACGACTTCGGCGTGCTGCAGCTCGCGCACGCGTTCGAGCGCGAGACGGAGGTCTGGAAGCGGCGGCCGCCGGTGGCCGCCTAGCGCACCTCCGCCCGCACGACCCGGTACCACTCCGGAATCCGCCCGTCGGGCTTGCCGTTCGAGCCCGTGAGATAGCGGTGCGTGAGCGCCGCCGCATCGAGGTCCTCGCGCACCTC
>DASUFW010000348.1:0-7787 GCA_036274335.1 Burkholderiales bacterium
GTTTACGACAGACCACTACGAGCGGGGGAACCGAGTCGATTTCGACGACGTGTTCAAGGAATTCGACCTCTTGTGGCGTGCATGTGACTCCGTACTGAAGGTTAGAGATGTCCGGCGTGTTGGCATCGTCGGAGAGTATCGAATCACGCCAACCAAGAATCCTAGTGCAGCGCTAATGGAGTTCACGCGCCTCGCCCCGCGCGGTATACCCGCCAAGTTCCAGCTGCAGTTTGAAACTCGCATGCTTACGACCGGGGCGAGTGGCCTCCCAGATGTCAAGACGGCCGACTTCTGGAACACCATTGAATCGTATTACGACAGTGAATTGGACCAAGAACATGCGGATAGCGGACAGATTACTGCCATGCTCGATGTGCAGCGCTATTACATGCCGCTACTCAATGGAAACGTTCCGGATGAACTCCGGAAGCTAAAGAGACGCTACGATGAGGTAGTTCGCGGAGTATCGGAACGAGACGTCATTCAGCAGCTGTCGTCGCAAGAGCGTCAGGCTGAGCATGTCGAGTAGGCGAGGTAGACAGCGGCAGTCCAATGTCGCCAGCCGTCAAGCAGCTATTGGCGGTAGGCAGGACACGTCACAAACACCCGGCGGTGCGCGCTTTGGAAGTGCGGACGCGACGTTTGCCGCGCGATCTGTGGAGGACGACGGCGAAGACTTGCCAGTCTCGGGTCGTCGTAGCGCACCAACGCGTAGGCATGGGGCGGACCCGTGGACAATCGGTGGAACCCTCATTGCCGCTTTGGTGCTAATCGGGAGCGTCGTTTGGTACTTTGCCAAGGCGGACTCAGTGCTCACGTCCGTGCAAGGCGATGTAGCTACTATCAAAGAGGGTGTCGGCGAAGTTAGGGGCAACGTTGGTCGGATCAATGACAGAGTGGGAAGACTCGAGAAGGAGTCGGCGGCGCACGGTGACCGCCTCAATCGAGTCGAGGGGGCTGTGAAGAAGATGGAGTCCAAATCCTCGAAGTAGCCATGGCTGTGCCGAAACTGTGCTTCCACTGGCAGTAGCTTGTAGTGACTCGGAGTCGGACCAAGTGGCGGCTGGCACTGCCTTACTCCTGATAGAATAGCCACTTAGCTCCGCGCTCCTGTGCCTGTCACGCCGGGGGTCGCGGGTTCGAGTCCCGTCCGCTCCGCCACCATTTTCGCTGAATGTTCAATCTCGTCCACAAGCAGAAGCGCATCGCGCAGATCATCCTCGCGCTGCTCATCGTGCCGTTCGCGTTCTTCGGCCTGGACTCGTACTTCCGCGGCGGCGGCGGCAAGGACGATCTCGCCACCGTGAACGGCTCGCCGATCACGCAGCGCGAGTTCGCCGAGGCGCTGCGCCAGCAGCAGGAGCGGCTGCGGCAGGCTTTCGGCCCGAACGCCGATCCGGCGGCGCTCGATACGCCGGAGTCGCGCCGCGCGCTGCTCGAGTCGCTCATCCACCAGCACCTGGTCGCGGACGCCGCGCTGCGGGCCGGGCTGACGGTCAGCGACGCGTCGCTGCGCGAGACCATCGCCGCGGCACCCGCGTTCCAGAGCGGCGGCAAGTTCTCGATGGACATCTACGAGGCGATGCTGCGCGCGCAGGGCATGACGCGCGAGGGCTTCGAGCAGCGCCTGCGGCAGGAATTCCTGATCTCGCAGCTGGTCGACGCGGTGAGCGGCACGGCGGTGATGTCGAGGTCGGTCGCGGAGCGGCTGGCGGAGATGCTCGGCGAGCGGCGCGAGCTGCGCGAGGCGCTGGTATCGGTGCAGCCCTACCTCGCCGAGGCCCAGGTGGGCGAGGCGCAGGTCAAGGCCTACTTCGACGCGCATCCCGACGAATTCACCGATGCGGAGCGGGTCCGCGCCGAGTACCTCGTCCTGTCCGTCGATGCGCTGCGCGAGCGCGCGGCGGTCCCGGAAGCCGATCTGAAGGCGGCCTACGACTCGCGCGCGTCGCAGTACGGGGTGCCCGAGCAGCGGCGCGCGAGCCACATCCTGGTCAAGACCCGCGAGGAGGCGGACAAGATCGTCGCCGAGGCGCGCCGCAATCCGGCCCGCTTTGCCGAGCTCGCGCGCAAGTATTCGCAGGATCCGGGCTCGGCCTCCAAGGGGGGCGATCTGGGCTACTTCGCCAAGGGCACCATGGTGCCGGCGTTCGAGCAGGCCGCTTTCCAGCAGAAGGAAGGGGCGATCGGCGACCCGGTGCAAAGCGACTTCGGCTGGCACGTGATCCGGGTGACCGGCATCCAGCCGGCGACCGTGAAACCGTTCTCGGCGGTCCGCGCCGAGCTGGCCGACGAGCTCTCGCGGCAGCAGGCCCAGCGGCGCTTCGCCGAGCTCGCCGAGTCCTTCACCAACTCGGTGTACGAGCAGTCCGACAGCCTCAAGCCTGCGGCCGAGCGCTTCAAGCTGCCCTTGCGCACCAGCGGCTGGATCACGCGCAGCGCGAATTCGGACGCGGGCGTTCTTTCGAATCCCAAGCTGCTGGCGGCGCTGTTTGCCGACGATACGGTGAAGGCTCGGCGAAACACCGACGCGATCGAGGTGTCCCCCGGCGTACTGGTCTCGGCGCGCGTGCTCGAGCACCAGGCGGCATCGCAGCGCAAGTTCGGGGACGTGCGCGCCGACATCGAGCGACGCCTGCGGCAGGAAGAGGCGCTGCGCCTGGCGCAGAAGGCCGGCGAAGAGAAGCTCGCCGTGCTGCGCAAGGGCGGCGAGGCCGGACTCACCTGGGGGCCGGCCAAGTCCGTTTCGCGCCGCAGCGCGCAAGGCGTACCGGCGGGCGCCCTGCGGCCGTTGCTCGCGGCAGACTCCGCCAAGCTCCCCGCGTTTGCGGGCGCGGCGCGCGGATCGGACGGCTACATGCTGTACCGAGTCGACAAGGTGCTCGAGCCCGAGGCCCGCCCCGAAGCCCAGCGCCAGGCGGAGCGCGCGCGCCTGGAGCAGCTCGCGGGGACGGGGCAGATGGAAGCGTTCGTGTCCGGCCTGCGGGCCAAGGCAGACATCGAGATCCACCCGGCCAACCTCGAGAAGAGGCCCTAGCCGCACGGGGTAAGATTGCGGCATGCGGCGCTCGCGCCGCGGCCGCCCGGGAGGACGCATGTCAGGCGAGAGCCTTGGTCCCAGGAAGTGCGACGTCGCCGTGATCGGCGGCGGCCCGGCGGGCTCGACCGCCGCCACGCTGCTCGCCTCGCGCGGACTGCAGGTCGCCCTGTTCGAGAAGTCCCGCCACCCGCGCTTCCACATCGGCGAATCCCTGCTGCCGGCCAACCTGCCGCTGTTCGCGCGGCTGGGCGTGGCCGACGAGATCCAGGCGGTCGCGATGGAGAAATGGGGCGCCGAGCTGGTGTCGCCCGCGCACGAGCAGCCCACGCGCCTGGCCTTCTGCGAGGCCTGGGACACGACGCAGCCTTTCGCCTACCAGGTCCGGCGCTCGCAGTTCGACGAGATCCTGTTCCGCAACGCGGTGCGCCACGGCGCCAACGCCTTCGAGGGATGCCGGGTGCGCTCGGTGGAATTCCGCGCCGATCGCAGCGCCGACCTGATCGTGCAGCAGGACGACGGCGGCGAGCAGCACTGGCATGCGGGCTTCGTGATGGACGCCTCGGGCCGGGACACCTTCCTGGGCAACCGCCTGCAGGCCAAGCACCGCAATCCGCGCCACAACAGCGCGGCCCTCTACGCGCATTTCCGCGGCGCCTGGCGCAACGAAGGACGCTGCGGCGGCGACATCACGATCTTCTGGTTCGAGCACGGCTGGTTCTGGTACATCCCGCTCGCCGACGGCGCCACCAGCGTGGGCGCCGTGGTCTGGCCCTACTACCTGAAGACCCGCACCAAGCCGCTCGACGATTTCCTGATGGAGACCATCGCGCTGTGCCCGGCGCTGGCGTCGCGGCTGCAGGGCGCCGAGCGCGTGACCGACACGGAAGGCACGGGCAACTATTCATACGTCTGCGACCGCACGCACGGGCCCGGCTACGTGCTGCTGGGCGACGCCTACACCTTCATCGACCCCGTCTTCTCCACCGGCGTCCTGCTGGCCATGGAAAGCGCGGTGGCGGGGGCGGAGGCCGTCGAGACCTGCCTGCGCCGGCCGCGCGAGGCGGCGAGGGCGATGGCGCGCTTCGACCGGACGGTGCGCCGCGCGCCGCAGCGCTTCTCGTGGTTCATCTACCGCGTGACCACGCCCGCCATGCGCGGCCTGCTCATGACGCCGGAGAATTATCTGCGCATCAAGGAGGCGATCCTGGCGCTGCTGGCGGGTGACGCGATTGCGCAGCCGCTGGAGCGCCTGGCGCTGGTCGCCTTCAAGGCGCTGTACTACGCGAAGACGCTTTCCGACCTGCCCGCGGCGCTGCGCGCCTGGCGGCGCCGGCGCTCGGTGGCGCGCGATGCGGATGCCGCCAGCGCAGGCGCATGAGATGGCTGCTCGCGGCGCTCGCCGCGATGGTCGGCTGCGCGCAGGCCCGGGCGGGAGAGTATCCGCTCTGGGAGCTCGGCGTCGGCCTGGGCGTGTTCGCGTTTCCGGACTATCGGGGCGCCGACCAGGGGCGCGGCTACGTGTTTCCGATTCCCTACGCGGTGTACCGCGGCGACCTGCTGAAGGCCGACCGCAAGGGCGTGCGCGGCGAGCTGTTCGCCTCGGATCGGATCGACCTGCACGTCAGCCTGGGGGCGTCCCTGCCGGTGGACAGCGCCCGCAACCGGGCACGCGAGGGCATGCCGGACCTGCGTCCCTCGCTGGAGATCGGGCCGGCCCTGGAAGTCAGGCTGTGGCGCAACGCGGAGGGGGATCAGCTGGACCTCAGGCTGCCGGTGCGGTTGGCCTTCACGATCGACGCGCCGCCGGAAGGCATCGGCTGGGTGACCACGCCCAACCTGAACCTGGACATCGTGGGGCGGGGCGCCCTGAGCGGATGGCGCTTCGGCCTGCTGACCGGGCCCACCTTCGGCACCCAGCGGCAGTACGGCTACTTCTACACGGTGGCGCCCGAGTTCGCGACGGCGGAGCGGCCGGCCTACGAGGCGCGCGGCGGCTATGGGGGCTGGCAGTTCATCGCCTCGGCGAGCCGGCGATTCGACGGCATGTGGATCGGCGCGTTCCTGCGCGCCGACACGCTGCGCGGGGCGGTGTTCGAGAACAGCCCGCTGGTGCGGCGCACCTCCTATGTGGCGGGCGGCCTGGGTGTCGCCTGGATCCTGGACGAGTCGCGCAATCGCGTCGAGGCGCCCGAGTAGCGCCGCGATAATGCGGAGCCTGCGCAGCTTCTGGTCGTACGCGCTCCTCTGGTACGGGCTGGGACTGCTCGCCCTCGGCAGCTTCGTCTGGGGGCTGTTCGCGCTGCCGCTCCTGCTGGTGCTCCCGAGGCGCACAGGACAGCGGGTCGGTCGGATTGTCGTGTCGCGCGGGTTCCGGTTGTACCTGGGCGCGCTCGAGTTCGCAAGGGCCTGCCGCTTCGACCTGCGCGCCCTGGATGCGCTGCGCGATGCGGGGCCGATCATCATCGCGCCCAACCACCCGTCGCTGATCGACGCCGTGATGCTGCTGTCGCGGACCCCCCAGGCGGCCTGCGTACTCAAGGCGCCGCTCATCGACAGCGTGCTGTTCGGCCTCGGCGCGCGCCTCGCCGGCTACATCCGGAACGACAACGCCGTCGACATGGTGCGGCGCTCGGTCGCCGAGCTGCGCGCCGGCGGGCAGCTGCTGCTGTTCCCGGAAGGTACCCGCACCACGCGCTCGCCCCTCAACCCGTTCCGCGGCGCGATCTCGCTGATCGCGCGGCAGGCTGCGGTCCCGGTGCAGACGGTGTTCATCGAGGCCGACAGCGCCTTTCTCGGCAAGGAGTGGCCCCTGACGCGCCAGCCGCAGCTGCCGCTGCGCTACCGGGTGCGCCTGGGCCGGCGCTTCGAGGCGCGCGAAGACCTGCACGCGTTCATGGCCGAGCTCGAGCAGTACTTCGCGCGCGAGCTGGGTTCGCGGGCGGCACCGGCCGACGCCCCGCCGGTCGACGCGGAGTCGCGGCCCGCGTGAGCGCGGGCGCCTCCGCGCGATCGCACCTGGTCGTCGTCCCGAGCTACAACACCGGGCCCCAGGTGTACGAGACGGTGCGCGCCGCGCGCGCGCACTGGTCGCCGGTCTGGGTGGTGGTGGACGGCAGCACGGACGGCACGCGAGAGGGCCTCGAGCAAATGGCCCGCGAGGATCCCCAGCTGCGCGTCCTGGCGCTGCCCCGGAATGCCGGCAAGGGCGCGGCGGTCCTGCACGCCCTGCGCGAGGCGGCGGCGGCGAGCTTCAGCCACGTGCTCACGATGGACGCCGACGGCCAGCATCCGGCAGCGTCGATCCCCGGCTTCATGGCCGCCTCGATGCGCGCGCCGCGGGCGCTGGTGCTGGGCGTGCCGCAGTTCGATGCGAGCGCGCCCGCGCTCCGCGTGAAGGGCCGCCGCGTGTCGAACTGGTGGGCGAACCTCGAGACGCTGTGGCTCGGCATCGACGATTCGCTGTTCGGCTTCCGCGTCTACCCGGTGCGGCCGCTGCTGGAGGTGATGGAGGCGACGCGCTGGATGCGCCGCTTCGACTTCGATCCCGAGGCCGCCGTGCGCCTCGTCTGGCGCGGCCTGCCGGTGATCAACCTGCCGGCGCCGGTCCGCTACCTGCGCGCGGAGGAGGGCGGCGTGTCGCACTTCCGCTACTGGCGCGACAACGCCCTGCTCACCTGGATGCACTTCCGGCTGATGCTCGGCTTCGCGCTGCGGCTGCCGCGCCTCGCGGTCCGGCGCTTCAGATCATCCCGCCATTGATCGGAACGGTCTGGCCGGTGATGTAGGACGCGCGGTCCGAGGCGAGGAACGCGACCAGCCCGGCGACCTCCTCGGCGGTGCCGGTGCGCTGCAACGGCACCAGCGCGCGCACGCGCTCTTCCGGGAAGTCGGCGCTCATCGGCGTGTCGATGAGGCCGGGCGCGACCGCGTTCACCGTCACCCCGCGCTTGCCGAGCTCGAGCGCCAGTGCCCGCGTGGCGGAGATCAGCGCGCCCTTGGCGGCGGCGTAGTTGACCTGGCCGCGGTTGCCGGTCATCGCGCTGACCGAAGCCATGTTGACGATGCGTCCCCATCGCGTGCGCAGCATCGGCAGCACGAGCGGCTGCGTGACGTGGAAGAAGCCGTGCAGCGACACGTCGATCACGCGGCGCCATTGCGACTCGCTCATGCCGGGCAGGGGCGCGTCGTCGTGGATGCCGGCATTGTTCACCACGATCTGCACCGGGCCCGCCTCGAGCAGCGCCTCCAGCGCCGCCCGCGCGGCGTCCGCGTGCGTGACGTCGAACGCCAGCGCCTCGGCGCTGCCGCCCCGTGCGGCGATGTCCGCTGCGATCGCGCGGGCCGCCTCGAGGCCGTGGTGCGCGTGCACGATCACGTGCCGGCCGTCGGCGGCGAGGCGGCGGCAGATGGCCGCGCCGATGCCGCCGCTGCCGCCGGTCACCAGCGCTCGCACCGGGCTCATGTGCGGCCGGCGTCCAGCAGCACGGCGGCGCGGCCGCGCAGGAGCTCGCCACCCTCGGCGGCGACGCTGAAGGCGTAAAGGATATGGTCATCCTCGCCGCTCAGGCGCTCCGCCGAAACGCGCAGCGGCCCCGGCGCGTCGTCGAGCCGCGCGGCCAGCAGCTCGACGCCGCGTACGCTCGCGAGCACGCCCGGACCGAGCGGTGCGCCGGGCGCGAGCAGCGCGCCGTGCACCGCCATGGCCTGCGCGCCGTACTCGATGCCGCAGGCCGCGGGCAGCTTTCCG
>DASUFW010000349.1:0-1349 GCA_036274335.1 Burkholderiales bacterium
CGAGTCCGACTTCACCACCAGCACGTTGGGCTGCGAGGTGAGCGGCGCGACGTCGACGAAGGCCTTGAGCGTGTCGTACGGCAGCTTGGCGTAGATGCCTGGGTTGACCGAGTGCGCGGAGGAGTTGATCAGCAGCGTGTAGCCGTCCGCCTCCGCGGTGGCAACCACGTTCGAGCCGATCGAGCCGCCGGCGCCGGGTCGGTTCTCGGCCACCACCGGCTGTCCCCAGTACTCGGACACCTTCGCCATCACCAGCCGGCCGACGATGTCCGTCGAGCTGCCCGGCGTGAAGGAAATGATCGCGCGCACCGGCTTGTTCGGGTATCCCTGCGCGATCGCCTGCGACGCGGCCAGCGCCAGCGCCACGAACGCCAATCTACGAAAGACCATCCTTGACCTCCACGTTTTCAGGTTTGAGTTGCATCCCGGAGGCTTCGGCCTGCTGCAGGAGCAGCGTGGCGAAGTCCTCCTCCTTCATGCCGCGTCCCATCATCGACTGCACCAGGTCGCGGGTCGCCGCCGCCAGCGGCATCGGCACATCGAAGCGGCGGCCCGCGTCCAGGCCCAGATCCAGGTCCTTCCTCAGCAGCTCCGGCGTGAACGTCACCCTGAAGTCGAGGTTCACGAAGGCCGGCGTCTTGTAGCGCGTGAACATCGAGCCCATCACGCTCTGGTTGAGGAACTCCAGAAAGGCGTGCCGCGGCACGCCCGCCTTTTCGGCCAGCACCGTGATCTCGGCGAGCGACTGCGTGACCACGCCCAGCATCACGTTGTGGCAGATCTTGACGATCCTCGCGAGCTCGCCTTCGCCGACGTAGCTCGCCGACGGCGCGATCATCCTCAGGGAGGGCAGCGCGAGATCGAATGCGGCCCGCGGCCCCGAGCAGACGAAGGAGAGCTTGCCCGCCTTGATGACCTTGGCGTTGCCCGAGACGGGCGCGGCCAGGTACTCGATGCCGCGCTTCGCGAGCATCTCGCGCAGCTCCGCCGAGCCTTCCAGCGAGATCGAGGAGCATTCGATCAGCAGCTTCGGCTGCGCCTTCCCCGCGAGCAGGTCGCCGACGACCTGCTTCACGTCCTTCCAGGTCGCGACCATGACGAAAACGATGTCGCGCGAGGCCAGCTCGCCGATCGATCCGGCGACCTTCGCGCCGTACTGCGCGAGCGGCTCGGCCTTGGCGCGCGTGCGGTTCCACACGAGCACGTCGGCGCCGGCCTTCGCGAGGCGCGCGGCCATCTCGACGCCCATGCGCCCGGCGCCGATCCAGCCGACCGTGGGCTTAGTAGGGGTTGGCAATGGGAAGCTCCTCGGCCGGGTACAGCGAGATGATCTTTGCGCCCTTGTCGGT
>DASUFW010000350.1:0-2793 GCA_036274335.1 Burkholderiales bacterium
CGGCCGGCAGCGGAAACCGGGGCTGCTCCATGATCCGGCCGTTCTCCTCCAGCCACCAGTCGCCGGCGTCGAACGTCCAGCGCGCCGGCGCGAGGCCGCCCGCCGCCTGCAGGCGGCCGAAGTCGCCGAGCTCGACGCCGCTCATGCCCGGGTCGAGCGGCCACAGGCCCCATTTCTGCGCGCCGGTGCCGGACGCGGCGCCGGGGGCGCCCAGCGCGGCGATGAACTGCGGGTCGACTTCCCTGAACTTCACGGGGCCGCCGTCCGCCGCGCCCGCCGCGACGGCGAGCAGCATGGCCAGGACCGTCCCGGCGCCTTTCGCGCTCATGGCCGCCGCCGCGGACCGAAGAAGATCTCCTGCGTGCGCTCCTTGCCGATCACGCGGACCAGCTCGCGCATGGTGCAGTACATCAGGATCACGACGAAGAGGAAGATCTCGACGGCCCAGAAGTGCGGCCAGACCATCTCCGCGAGCAGCTTCTCGTTGCCGGCCACGATGCCGCCCGCCTGCCGCGCGAAGTCGAAGAGACGCTCCGCGTAGTGAATCAGCCCGGCCACCCCCATGTAGAGGAGCGTCTTCCAGGCGATGTTGTAGACGAGCGGCTTGTGCGGATAGCGGTTGATGAAGGGCAGCAGGTCCGCGACCAGCACCGCCTTCGCGAGGATCAGGGCCGCGAGCGTGACGGAGACCGACGTCCTGGCCGAGATCCCCGTGCCCTCCAGCATCAGGACGCGCACGAAGGCGACGAGGTGCAGGGCGACGAGGAAGAAGATCGCCGGCGGCACCAGCGCCCGCATTTCCTCCTCGAGTTTCTCGGTCAGTGTGCTCATGGGGGACCTACATGGTCGGGTGGGCGAACCTGCCGCCGAGCGCCACCGTGCCGAAGGCGGCGCCGGCGACGTCGAAATTGAACGAGAAGTGCTGGCTGGCCGCCTGCACGTCGCGCAGGTAGCGCTGCAGGGGGTCGCGCGTGTAGATGGCGTTCGCGCCGTAGAAGGACCACAGCGTCTCGATCGCCTCGCGGCACAGGCCCACGGCGAAGGTGTTCTGCGCGCGCAGCCGGAGCTTCGAGGCGATGTCGAGCGGCTCGCCCGCCGAGAAGGCCGCGGCCGAGTCGCGCATCAGCGCGCGCGCCGCATCGATCTGGCAGCGCGCCTTGGCCATCTTCACCTGCACCGCCTGGAAGTCCGAGACCTTGGCGCCGGTGTAGGTGCCGACGCGCGCCGCGAACTTCTCCTGCACGTGCTCGTAGGCGCCTTCGGCGGTGCCGAGCACGGTCGCCGAGAGCGGGTGGCCGGCCGCGGCGACCAGCGCTACCTGGTACAGCGCCCCCGGGTTGTAGCGGCCGCCCGGGTGGTCCGAGCCGCCGCGGCACTTCGCCATCTCGAGCGCGCGGCGCTCGGGGACGAAGATCTCCTTCGCCTCGATGTCCTTCGAGCCGGTGCCGACCATGCCCATCGCGTACCAGGTGTCGTGGATCTGGTAGTCGGCCTTCGGCACGAGGCACAGGCGCCAGTCGATGGCGGTCTTGCCGTCCTCGCCGTAGATGGTCACGGCGAGCATGTTCCAGTCCGAGTTGTCGACGCCGGAGGAGAACGGCCAGCGGCCGCTCACGACGAAGCCGCGGCTCGTCCGTCTTCCCCGGCCGGCGGCCAGGGCGATCGACGAGGCGATCAGCGCGTCCGGGTTCGCGTCCCAGACCTCGTGCTGCGTCTCGGGCTCGTAGTAGCCGAGGATCCAGTGGTGGCAACCGAGGTTGCCGACGTTCCAGGCGGTGGACGGGCAGCCGCGCGCGAGCGCCGCGACGAGGTCCACGACCGCGAAGAACGGCAGCTCCATGCCGCCGAACCTCTTCGGCTGGTGGAAGCGGAACAGGCCCTGCTCGTGCAGGAGCTGCTCGTTCTCCCGCAGCAGGACGCGGGCGTCCTCGGTGTTCTGCGCGCGCTCCTTGAGGATGGGGACGCAGGCGCGCGCGCGGCGCATCGCCTCGTCGTAGGAGATGGCGCTGAAGTCGCGGCGTTCGGATTGGGCAAGTGTGCTCATGAATCCTGGTCCGGCATCGCGGGAAGCGTGCGTTCCAGTTCCATGATCTGCAAATCGGCGTTGGACGGCAATGGCCCTCTGCGCCCGGTCTCCGTGAAGCCCGCCCGCCGGTAGAGGGCCAGCGCTGCCGGGCTCGCGGCCGGCGCCCAGAGGCGCAGCCGCCTGAACCCCTGCGCGCGCGCCCAGGAGAACACTGCCTCCAGCAAGGCGCTTCCTACGGCTTGCCGTCGGCTGACCGGGGCGACCCAGGTTCCGCCCACCCGCCCCGCCTGATCGTCATCGCGATCGCGCAATCCGTAGGTGGCACCGCAAACGGCGTCGCCTTCGATCGCAAGGAACATGACATTGCGACCCTGCTCCGTCACGGATCGCGTCAGGTCCTCCCAAAAGGCCGGGGGCTGCGCCTGGGCCTGCGCGGCGGTCTCGCCGAAGGCATTCGGGGCGTCCCGCAGCGCGCGCAGCCGCACGTCGCGGTGCAAGGCGGCTTCATGCGGCTCCAGCCTGCGGATCCTCATCCGGCCTCCGCCGCCACCGCTTTGAGAAACGCCGCCATCTCCGCCGCCGACTTCAGGTGAAGCACGCGCTTGCGTCCCCGCTCCGAAGCCACCAGCTCCCGGTACCTGGGGGTCAGGTGTCGGTGGCACAGCCAGAGCACCCGGTAGCTGGAGATCGTGCTGCTGATCAGCGGGCTGCGCTCGGGCCAGCCTTCCGGACTGACGAACAGCCCTTTCAGGAAGCGCTTCGTCACC
>DASUFW010000351.1:0-3167 GCA_036274335.1 Burkholderiales bacterium
GATCCAGGGCACCGCGGCGAAGGTCTCGGTGTTGTTGATGGTGGTCGGCTTGCCGAACAGCCCGTAGCTCGCCGGGAACGGCGGCTTGAAGCGCGGCTGGCCCTTCTTGCCCTCGAGCGACTCGAGCAGCGCCGTCTCTTCGCCGCAGATGTACGCGCCGTACCCCGCGTGCGCGTACATCTCGAAGTCCCATCCCGAGCCGAGGATGTCCTTGCCGAGGTAGCCCGCCGCGTACGCCTCCTTCAGGGCCTCCTCGTACTGCTCGTACACTGCCCAGATCTCGCCGTGGATGTAGTTGTAGCCGGCGGTCGCGCCCATCGCGTAGCCCGCGATGATCATGCCCTCGATGACCGAATGCGGGTTGTAGCGCAGCAGGTCGCGGTCCTTGCAGGTGCCGGGCTCGCCTTCGTCCGAGTTGCACACCACGTACTTGGGCCCCGGGTACTGCTTGGGCATGAACGACCACTTGAGGCCGGTCGGGAACCCCGCCCCGCCCCGGCCGCGCAGCGCCGACTTCTTGACCTCGGCCACCACCGCGTCGGGCGCCATCTTCTCCTTGAGGATGCGCCGCAGGGCCGCGTAGCCGTCACGCTTCTCGTAGTCCTGCAGGCGCCAGTTGCGGCCGTCCAGGCCGGCCATCAGGATCGCGTCGGGTCCGTAGTCGAGCACGCGTCAGCCCTTCCTCGACAGCTCGTCGACCAGGGCGTCGAGCTTTTCGTCGGTCATGTAGTCGCACATGCGCTTGTTGTCGACCAGCACCACCGGCGCCATGGCGCAGGCGCCCATGCACTCGCCCTCCTTCAGCGTGAACCAGCCGTCCGGCGTGGTCTCGTTGAAGTCGATGCCGAGGCGCTTCTTCAGGTGGTCGGCGGCGGCGAGCGACCCCTGCAGGCCGCACGGCAGGCAGGTGCAGATGGTCAGCTTGTGCGTGCCCGTCTGCTCGCGGTTGTACATCGTGTAGAAGCTCGCCACCTCGTACACCGCGACCGCCGGCATGCCGAGGTACCCCGCCACGAAGTCCATGGTCGCCGGGGCGAGCCAGCCCTTCTCGTCCTGCGCGATGATCAGCGCCGCCATGACCGCCGACTGGCGGCGGTCCGCCGGATACTTGGCGATTTCCCGGTCGATCTTCTTGAGTGCGTCGGGGCTGAGCATCAGCGGTCGATCTCCCCGAACACGATGTCGAGCGTGCTGATGATGGCGACCGCGTCGGCCAGCATGTGGCCGCGCGCCATCTCGTCCATCGCCGACAGGTGGGTAAAGGCCGGCGAGCGCAGCCGCATGCGGTAGGGCTTGTTGGCGCCGTCGGACAGGAAGTACACGCCGAACTCGCCCTTCGGCCCCTCCACCGCGGCGTAGGCCTCGCCCTCGGGCACGTGCATGCCCTCGGTGAACAGCTTGAAGTGGTGGATCAGCTGCTCCATGTCCGCCTTCATGGCCATGCGCGAGGGCGGCGCCACCTTGTGGTTGTCGGTGATCACCGGGCCCGGGTTGGCGCGCAGCCAGTCCACGCACTGCTTGATGATGCGGTTGGACTGGCGCATCTCTTCGACGCGAACCAGGTAGCGGTCGTAGGTGTCGCCGTTGCGGCCCACCGGCACGTCGAACGCCATCCGGTCGTAGACCTCGTAGGGCTGCTTCTTGCGCAGGTCCCAGGCGATGCCCGACCCGCGCAGCATCGGGCCCGTGAAACCGCGCGCCAGCGCGCGCTCCGGCGAGACGACGCCCACGCCCACCGTGCGCTGCTTCCAGATGCGGTTCTCCGTGAGCAGGGTCTCGTAGTCGTCCACGCACTTGGGAAAGCGCTGCGTGAAGTCCTCGATGAAATCGAGCAGCGACCCCTGGCGGTTGGCGTTCATCTCCTCGAGCGCGCGGGCGCTGCGCGTGTGCTGCCCCTCGTACTTGGGCATCGAGTCGGGGAGGTCCCGGTAGACGCCGCCCGGCCGGTAGTAGGCGGCGTGCATGCGCGCGCCGGACACGGCCTCGTAGCAGTCGAGCAGGTCCTCCCGCTCGCGGAAGCCGTACAGGAACACGGTCATCGCGCCCAGGTCGAGGCCCAGGGTCGCCACCCCGAAGATGTGGTTCAGGATCCGCGTAATCTCGTCGAACATGACGCGGATGTACTGCGCGCGGATCGGCACCTCGATGCCGAGCAGCCGCTCCACGGACATGCAGAAGGCGTGCTCGCTGCACATCATCGAGATGTAGTCCAGCCGGTCCATGTACGGGAGCGACTGGATGTAGGTCCGCTGCTCGGCGAGCTTCTCGGTCGCGCGGTGCAGCAGTCCGATGTGCGGGTCGGCGCGCTGCACGACCTCGCCGTCCATCTCGAGCACCAGCCGCAGCACGCCGTGCGCGGCCGGGTGCTGGGGCCCGAAATTGACCGTGTAGTTGCGGATCTCCGGCATCAGCGCGATTCCTCGCCGTAGTTCGGCTCGCGCACGACGCGCGGAACGATCTCGCGCGGCTCGATGGTGACCGGCTCGTAGACGATGCGCCGCTGCTCGGGGTCGTAGCGCATCTCGACGTACCCGCTCATCGGAAAGTCCTTGCGGAAGGGGTGGCCGACGAAGCCGTAGTCGGTGAGGATGCGCCGCAGGTCCGGGTGCCCGTCGAACACGATGCCGAACAGGTCGAAGGCTTCGCGCTCGAACCAGTTCACGCCCGGCCAGATCTCGACCACGGACTCGAGCATCGGCAGCTCGTCGCCGGGGCAGAACGTCCGCAGCCGCAGACGCCAGTTGTGCGTGACGGACATCAGGTGCAGCACAGCCGCGAATCGGCCGCCCTCCCGCGGCCGGTCGCCGTAGGTGGCGTAGTCCAGGCCGAACAGGTCGATCAGCTGCTCGAAGCGCAGCTCGGGGTGGTCGCGCAGCTTCTCGCAGGTGGCGCGGTACGCCGCGGCCGGCACCTCGAGCGTGAGCTCGCCGAGCCGCTCGACCGGCGTCATGCCGAGGTTGCGGACGATCGCGTCGTGCAGGCGCTGCAGCCGGGGCGTCATCTAACGGGCGATCGTGCTGGTGCGCCGGATCTTGTTCTGCAGCTGCAGGATGCCGTACAGCAGCGCTTCGGCCGTCGGCGGGCAGCCCGGCACGTAGATGTCCACCGGCACGATGCGGTCGGCGCCGCGCACCACGGAGTAGGAGTAGTGGTAGTAGCCGCCGCCG
>DASUFW010000352.1:0-1369 GCA_036274335.1 Burkholderiales bacterium
GCAGTCGGCCTTCGCCTTGACCACCGGCTTGGCCCGGTAGGCGATGGACAGCCCCGCCTCGGCGAGCATCTTCAGGTCATTGGCCCCATCACCGATCGCCACGGTCTGCTCGCGTGCCGCCCCGAGGGAATGCGCGACCTCGCGGAAGCGCACCGCCTTGGCCTCCGCATCCACGATGCGGCCCGCCACGCGACCCGTCAACCGGTCGCCCTCCAGCTCAAGCTCGTTGGAAATGGTGTAGTCGAGCCCCAGGCGCTGCTTGAGCCGGTCGGTGAAGAAGCTGAACCCGCCGGACACGAGCAGCAGCTTGACGCCGTGCCGCCGGCACGCCTCGACCAGCGCCGCGGCGCCGGGCGACAGCTGCAGGCGCTCCCGATAGACCTTGTCCAGCGCGTCGAGCGGCAGCCCCGCGAGCAGCGCCACGCGCTCGCGCAGGCTCGCGGGATAGTCGAGCTGCCCGCGCATGGCGCGCGCCGTGATCGCGGAGATTTCCGCCTTGCGGCCCGCCAGGTCGCCGATCTCGTCGATGCACTCGATGGTGATGAGGGTCGAATCCATGTCCATCGCCAGCAGCTTCAGGTCCGCGAAGCGCCGGCCCTCGGGGACGTACGCGCAGTCCAGGCGCAGCTCCCGGCAGCGCTCGCGCACTGCCGGATTGTCGGTGGCGCCGCGCATCCGGAACGCGGTGGGGCCGAGCTGCTCGACGTCTTGCGCCGCGGCCAGCTGCGCGAGCTCGGCGGCGTGCGCCGGCTCGCCCCCGGGTCCCTGCACGACGAGGTTCACGCGGCAAGCTCCGCCAGCAGCTGCTTCACGCCGCGCGCGCGATCCTGCCAGGCGGGCATCTTGGCCGTCAGCCGCAGCTTGTCCGGCCCCGAGAGCTTGAGGTCACGGCGGCGCTGGACGAGGGCGATGACGCGGGCGCCGTCGAGCGCCGGCTGCTTCACGAAGTGCAGCAGCGCGGTCTCGTGGGTCGCGTCCACGCGCGCCACGCCGAGCGGCCGCGCCGCAATGCGCAGGGCGTGGCACTCGAGCAGGGCCTGCGCGGGCTCGGGGGGCGGGCCGAAGCGGTCCACCAGCTCCTCGCGGAGCTGCTCGAGCGCCTCTGCCGTCTCGCAGTTGGCCATGCGCTTGTAGAGGGTCAGCCGCTCGTGCACGTCGCTGCAGTAAGCCTCGGGCAGCAGCGCCGGCGCATGCAGGTTGACTTCCGTCGAAACATCGAGCGGCTGCCCGGCGTCGACGTGGCGGCCGGACTTCAGCGCGCGCACCGCACGCTCGAGCATCTGCGCATACAGGTTGAAGCCCACCTCCTGGATCTCGCCCGACTGTGATTCGCCCAGCACCTCGCCGGCGCCGCGGATCTCGAGGTCGT
>DASUFW010000353.1:0-2663 GCA_036274335.1 Burkholderiales bacterium
GCCGAGCGTCGAGCGGGGCATGTTGGCCGGCAGCCGCCCGTCCAGCAGGTTGCCGAACAGGGGCAGGTGGCGCGCGCCATAGACCGCGTCCCGCTTGAGCGCGTCGCCCGCGGTATTGCGCAGCGCGTATCCCTTCTCGTCCATCGCCTCGTAGATCTGCGTGATGACCGCGTCGGTCATGCGCGAGCGGCCGGTCTTGGCGTAGTTGCGCCACTCGGCCACCAGCGCGAAGCGCGTGTCGACCTCCATGTCGGACGGGGCGAACGAGGCCTCCACCCCGATGCCGATCGCCTTGAGGAAGGCGTCGTTCTTCATCTTCAGCACCGTGCGGTAGCGCGGCAGCCGCAGTCGCCCGCGCGAAGCGAGCGCGAAGCCCTCCGCCGCCACTTCCGAGCAGAACAGCTCGCGCCCGGCGTCGCGTCCGTCCATCACCATGGCGAAGTCGTAGGGCACGTTGCGGCCGGTCGCCGAGGCCGCCGCCACGCGCTCGACCATGAGGCGGGCGGCCTCGGCGGCGAGCGCCGAATCGGGGTGGCGGAACACCACCGCCCGGGACTTGCCGTCGCTCAGGTACTTGCGGACGGGCGCGACCACGGCGCCGACTTCGATGTGCGCTTCCACCGTGTAGGCCTCGCGGGTGGCCGGGTCCACGTAGACGAGCCCGAGGTGGCTGAAGTTGCCGTCGGTGTCGCCCAGGCGCGCGATCGCCCCGCTCACGAAGGCGTCGCCGCGGCTCATCAGCACGTCGCCGGACCGCAGCACGAGCGCCGGGCCGAAGGCCGGGTTGAGCAGCAGCGCCGGCTCGCCGCCGGTGAAGGCTTCCGCCGCGGGCACGGGGCGCAGGAAACTCTCCGCCGCGTACTCCTCGAGAAAGAGCGCGGCGCGCAGGGTGTTGCGCATCTGCACGACGCATTCCGCCGGCACCGGCCCCGCCGCCTCCATCCGCGCGAGCGCGGCGCGCAGGTCGAGCTTGGCGCGGAAGATGTCGCGCACGATCGCCGCCGCCTCGCGCTTCGCCTCCTCGAGGTCGAAACTCGCCGGCGAGGCGCGCCAGAGGTTGTCGTAGATCGCGCCGAGAAAGGAGGCGCAGGTGCGCGCGTCGAACGCCGGGGACGAAATGCCGGCGCGGAACATGCGGATCCCGCCGGCCAGGCTGCGCGGCAGCGGGATCGACTCGGCGGCGCCCGGGAACGCGGGCACGCTCGGCCCGGCGCCGGGCGCGGCCGCGTGCGCGACCGCCAGGCAAAGCGCGATGCCCATGCGCGAGAGCAAAGTCGGCATGGGCGAAAAGCCTAACCCGGGGCGGCCGGGCCGTATAGCATTCCGGCCATGAGATCGATCGCCGTGATGGGGGCCGGGGCCGTCGGCTGCTTCTACGGGGCGATGCTCGCGCGCAGCGGGCGCCGCGTCACCCTGGTCGGGCGCCCGGCGCACGTGGAGGCCGTGCGCCGGAGCGGCCTGCGGCTGGACATGAATGGCGCGGAGACCGCCTTCCCGGTCGAGGCGACCACGGGGCCGGAAGGCGTGCAAGGCGCCGAGCTCGTGCTCTTCTCCGTGAAGTCGCCGGACACCGAAGCCGCCGGCCAGGCGATGGCGCCCTACCTCGGACGCGAGACCGCCATCCTGACCCTGCAGAACGGGGTCGACAACGCCGAGCGCCTCGCGGCGGCGCTGGGGCGCGAGGTCATCCCGGCGGTGGTCTACGTGGCGAGCGAGATGGCCGGCCCGGGGCTCGTGCGCCACCACGGCCGCGGCGAGCTGGCGATCGGCCGCGGCGCGGCGAGCGAGGCGATCGCGCGGGATTTCGGCGACGCGGGCGTCAAGGTCGAGATCGCCGACAACGCCGCCGGCATGCTGTGGGCGAAGCTCATCATGAACTGCGCCTATAACGCGCTCTCGGCCATCGCCCAGTTGCCGTACGGGAAGCTCGTGCAGGGCGCGTACATTCCCGAGGTCATGCGCGACGTCGTGGAGGAGTGCCTCTCGGTCGCAGGCGCGGCCGGCGTCCAGGTGCCGGGCGACATGCACGAAGCGGTGCGCAACATCGCGCGCACCATGCCCACCCAGGCCTCCTCCACCGCGCAGGACCTCGCGCGCGGCAAGAAGACCGAGATCGACTACCTGAACGGCATCGTGGTGCGCAAAGGCGAGGCGCTCGGCGTGCCGACGCCGGTCAACCGGACGCTGACGGCGCTGGTCAAGCTGCTGGAGGCGAAGTAGCGCCTACTCGCCCTCGGCGATGCCGATGACGATGAGCACCGAGTAGTCCTGCTTCGTGCAGCCTTCCACCGGCGGCATCTGCGCGCCCTCCGCCACGGGAAACGCGGCCGGGCGGGCGCGCGCCGGCGAGCACGAGCCGGTGCCGGCGGCCGGCCGGTAGCGCGCCGACCGGCAGCCGAGATGCGTCACGTCGTACAGCGTGGCGCCGCGGTCGAGCGCCCAGTGCCGGTTTCCGTCCCCGTCGGCGCGATGGATCGTCAGCACCGCCGTCGTTCCCCGTCCGCCGGTGACGAGGTAGCGTCCGGCCGGCAGCGGAAACCGGGGCTGCTCCATGATCCGGCCGTTCTCCTCCAGCCACCAGTCGCCGGCGTCGAACGTCCAGCGCGCCGGCGCGAGGCCGCCCGCCGCCTGCAGGCGGCCGAAGTCGCCGAGCTCGACGCCGC
>DASUFW010000354.1:0-1064 GCA_036274335.1 Burkholderiales bacterium
GGACGACGAGTACCCGCGCCACGGCGCGACGCTCGACGCGATGAAGGGCCTCAAGCCCGCCTTCGACAAGAACGGCTCGGTGACCGCGGGCAACGCCTCGGGCATCAACGACGGCGCGGCGGCGGTGATCGTGACGAGCGCGCGCAAGGCGAAGGAGCTGGGCCTCAAGCCCCTCGCGCGCATCCGGTCCTTCGCGTCGGCGGGCGTGGACCCGAAATACATGGGCATGGGCCCGGTGCCGGCGTCCAAGCGCTGCCTGTCGCGCGCCGGCTGGGAGCCGAAGGACCTCGACCTCATGGAGATCAACGAGGCCTTCGCCGCGCAGGCCATCGCGGTCAACCGGCAGATGGGCTGGGACACCTCCAAGGTGAACGTGAACGGCGGCGCGATCGCGCTCGGCCATCCGATCGGCGCCTCGGGCTGCCGCATCCTCGTCACGCTGCTGCACGAGATGCAGAAGCGCGACGCGAAGAAAGGGCTCGCCTCGCTGTGCATCGGCGGCGGCATGGGCGTCGCCCTGGCGGTGGAGCGATGAGCGCGGTGCTGGAGCGGGGCAACGACGCGGAGGCCACCGGGCAGCCCGTCGCCGCCCGGGTGGTGTTCGTCTCGGGCGGCATGGGCGGCATCGGCACGGCGATCTGCCGGCGCCTCGCGGCGGCGGGCCACACCGTCGTCGCCGGCTGCCTGCCGGGCTACGACAAGAAGGCCGAGTGGCTCGGCGCGATGCGCAAGGAGGGCTGGCGCGTGCACGCCGCGGAAGGCGACGTCGCCGAGTTCGACAGCTGCGCCGAGATGTTCTACCACGTGAAGTCGGTGGTCGGCCCCGTCGAGGTCCTGGTCAACAACGCCGGCATCACGCGCGACTCGATCTTCAAGCGCATGACCGAGCAGGACTGGGCGGCGGTGATCAACACGAATCTCAACAGCGTGTTCAACGTGACGCGCCAGGTGATCGACGGCATGGTCGAGCGCGGCTGGGGCCGCATCGTGAACATCTCGTCGGTCAACGCGCAGAAGGGCCAGTTCGGGCAGACCAACTACTCGGCGGCCAAGGCCGGCATGGC
>DASUFW010000355.1:0-11806 GCA_036274335.1 Burkholderiales bacterium
GCCACGGCGTGAATTAGAATGGCCGCTTCTCCACGCGGGAGAAGCGAATGTTCAAGGACGGCCTGCTCAAGGGCAAGAGCATCCTGATCACCGGCGGCGGCACCGGCCTGGGCAAGGAGATCGCCGCCAAGTACCTGCAGCTCGGCGCGGCGCTCTGGATCGCGGGGCGGCGGGCGAGCGTGCTCGAGGAAACGGCGAAGGCGCTGATGGCGGAGCACGGCGGGAGCGTGCGAACCGCCGCGGTCGACATTCGCGACTTCTCGGCGGTCGACGCGATGGTCCAGCGCATCTGGGACGAGTCGGGACCGCTCGCGGGCCTGGTCAACAACGCGGCCGGCAATTTCATCAGCCCGACCAAGGACCTGACGCCGAACGGGTTCAACGCCATCGCCAACATCGTCTTCCACGGCACCTTCTACGTCACGCACGCGGTCGGCAAGCGCTGGATCGCGGGCGGGCACAAGGGGTCGGTGGTTTCGATCCTCGTCACCTGGGTCTGGACCGGGTCGCCGTACGTGGTGCCCTCCGCGATGTCCAAGGCCGGCCTGCACATCATGACCAAGTCGCTTGCGGTGGAGTGGGGCAAGCACGGCATCCGCCTGAACGCCATCGCGCCCGGCCCGTTCCCGACCGAGGGCGCGACCAAGCGGCTGCGCCCCGGCTCGAGCTTCGGCGAGTCGACGAAGGTGAATCCCATGCGCCGCGTCGGCGAGATGTCCGAGCTGCAGAACCTCGCTGCGTTCCTGATGGCCGACGGCTGCGAGTGGCTGACCGGCGAGACAATCGCCCTCGACGGCGCCGGCTACCTCGCGACCGGCGCCTACTTCACCGAGCTCGACAAGATGAGCGACGCCGACTGGCAGAAGGCGCGCGAGCTGATCAAGGCGCAGAACGACAAGGATCGCGCGGGACGGACGGCGTGAGCGCGCCCCTGCCCGACAAGCTGCAGCCCCGGCCGGCAGCGACGCTGCTGCTGCTGCGCGACGGCAGCCTCGGCCCGGAAGCCTTCCTCCTGCAACGCACGCGCAGCGCCGCGTTCCTCGCCGGCGCGCACGTGTTTCCCGGCGGCGCGCTCGACAGGGCCGACCGCGACCCGCGCGTGCTGCGCCGCGTGGGCGGCCTGTCCGACGCGGATGCGAGCGCGCGCCTCGGGATCGACGCGGGCGGGCTGGGCTACTGGGTGGCCGCGCTGCGCGAGTGCTTCGAGGAAGCCGGCATCCTGCTCGCCGAGGGCGAGGACGGGCTGCCGATCGAGGGCGCGCGCGCGGCCGCGCTCGCGCCCTACCGCGGCCTGCTGCACGCCGGGAAGGTCTCGTTCCACGAGTTCCTCGACAAGGAGCGGCTGACGCTGCGCGCGGGCGAGCTCGCCTACTTCGGCCACTGGATCACCGCGCCCGGGCGGGCGCGGCGCTTCGATACGCGCTTCTTCCTCGCGGCCGCGCCCGCGGACCAGGTCGGCGCGCACGACGGCAGCGAGCTGATCGACAGCGTCTGGCTGCGGCCGCAGGACGCGATCGACCTCGAGGCGCGCGGCGACCTGCAGCTGGTATTCGCCACCAAGAACACGCTCGCGGACCTGGTGCGCTTCGCGCGCGTGCGCGACGCGCTGGAGCAGGCGCGCGAGACCGAGGTGGAGACCAACCGGGCCTGCTGGGCGATCGGCCCGGATGGCGAAGCAGCCCTGTTCCGGCGGCGCGATCCGCAATATTTCGAGATCCACTGGAGCGATCCGGAGGAAACCGGGCAGACCCAGGTTGCCCTGATGCCCGGGCAGCCCAAGCGGCTCGACCCGTACGTGACCCGCGTCGTCGCACCCAACCCGGGCATGATGACCGGACCGGGCACCAACACCTACCTCGTCGGCGGCGACGAGCTCGCGGTCATCGACCCGGGGCCCGCGATCGACGCGCACGTGCAGGCCGTGATCGCGGCCGGCGCGGGGCGCATCCGCTGGATCCTGTGCACGCACACGCACATCGACCATTCCCCCGCGGCTGCGGCGCTCAAGGCGGCGACCGGGGCGGTGGTCATCGGCCGCCCGGCGCCCCAGCATCCCGGCCAGGACCACGCCTTCGCGCCGGATCGCGTGATGGCGCACGGCGACCGCTTCATGTTCGGCGGGCTGACGCTGCGCGCCCTGCATACGCCGGGGCACGCGTCCAACCATCTTTGCTACCTGCTCGAGAACACGCGCATGCTCTTCACGGGCGACCACGTGATGCAGGGCTCGACGGTGGTGATCAATCCGCCCGACGGCGACATGCGCGCGTACCTCGCCTCGCTCGAGCTCCTGCTCGCCGAGGACGTGCTGATCCTCGCGCCCGGCCACGGCTATCTGATCGGCGAGCCGCACCGCGAGGCGCGACGCCTCATCCGCCATCGCCTCGCGCGCGAACACAAGGTGCTGACCGCGCTCGCGCGGCTCGGCGCACCGACGCCCGAAGCGCTGGTGCGCGAGGTATACGACGACGTGTCGGAGCGCTTGCACGGCGTCGCGATGCGTTCTCTCAGCGCGCACCTCGAGAAGCTCGCGGCCGAAGGCCGCGCGCGCGGGGCGGAGGGCCGCTGGTCGCTGGTACAATCAACGACGGCAGAGCGGACCGCCGGAGGAGCCCCATGAGCAACCACGAAGAAACGCTGAAGATGGTGAACAACCTCGACCGGGGCGCGGTCGAGGCGCGCCTGGCGCAGGTCCGCGAGGGCGCGCAGGCCGCAGGACTCACCGAGCTCGCGCAGATGTTCGCCGGCATTGAGGGCGCGCCGCGCGCGCAGCTCGAGGACAAGGTGAAGAACGCGCTCAAGTGGCTCGCGGGCAAGCCCGAGCAGAAGGCGCTCGTCGGGCTGCTCGAGCTGGTGGAGATCAATCTCCCCAACCTGAAGTAGCGGCGTTGCGCACCGCCTGACGCACGACTTCGACCTCTTCACGATCGGCGGAGGCTCGGGCGGAGTCCGTGCGAGCCGCGTCGCCGCGTCCTACGGCGCCCGCGTCGCCCTCGCCGAGCCGGGCCGCTTCGGCGGCACCTGCGTCAACGTCGGCTGCATCCCCAAGAAGCTGTTTGCCTACGCGGCGCACTACCGCGAAGACTTCGAAGTCGCGAAGAGCTTCGGCTGGGCGCTGGGGGACGCGAAGTTCGACTGGCGGACGCTGCTCGCGAACAAGGACCGCGAGATCGCGCGCCTGAACGGCGTGTACGAAAGCGTGCTCGTGAAAGCGGGCGTCACGATCCTGCGCGCGCGCGCGACCGTGGTGGACCCGCACACGGTCGAGGTGGACGGGCGCCGCCTCACCGCCCGCCACATCCTGGTGGCGACGGGCTCCTGGCCGACGGTGCCCGAGATCCCGGGCCGCGAGCTCGCGATCACGTCCAACGAGGCGTTCTTCCTCGAGAAGCTGCCGCGCCGGGCGCTGGTGGTGGGCGGCGGCTACGTCGCGCTCGAATTCGCGTCGATCTTCAACGGGCTGGGGGTCGACACCACGGTCGCCTATCGCGGGCCGCGCCTGTTGCGCGGGTTCGACGCGGACCTCGGCGAGCGGCTCGCCGGGGAAATGCGCAAGAAAGGCGTCTCCATCCGCCTGCAGGCGAATCCGGCCAGGCTCGAGAAGGGCATCCGGGTTGCGTACGAGGACGGGAGCACGCAGGAGGTCGACCTCGTGCTGTTCGCGACGGGCCGCAGGCCGAATACGGCGGGCCTCGGGCTCGAGGCCGCGGGCGTGCGGCTCGCGGCGGATGGCGCGGTGGTCGTGAACGAATACTCCTGCTCGACCGTGGCGTCGATCCACGCCATCGGCGACGTGACCAACCATCTCAACCTGACGCCGGTCGCGACCGCGGAGGCCATGTGGCTCGCGCGCACCCTGTTCCGTGGCGAGCCCACGCCCGTCGACCACGACAACGTGCCCACGGCGGTGTTCTCGGACCCCAATGTCGCCACCGTGGGCCTGCCGGAGGACGAGGCCCGCCGGCGCTTCGGGGAGGTCCATATCTACAAGACTGCGTTCCGCGCCCTCAAGCACACCCTGGGCGGGTCCGAGGAGCGCACGTTCATGAAGCTGGTCGTCGATGCGGCGACGCAGCGCGTGGTCGGCGCCCACATGATCGGACCGGACGCAGGCGAGATAATTCAAGGGCTTGCCATCGCCGTGAAGCTCGGGGCGACCAAGGCCCAGTTCGACGCGACGATCGGCATCCACCCCACCGCGGCCGAGGAATTCGTTACCATGCGTGAAAGGGCCTCGTGACCGTGCTCGACGCACAGATCGAAAAGATGCTCGGCCAGCTTCGCCGCGAGGCGGGCGTGCCGCTTGCCATCGAGCTGTGGAACGGCAAGCGCTACGCGCTCGGCGACCCGGCCACGGTCACGCTGCGGGTTCCCGCCGCCGCGTCGGTGCGCTACCTGGCGAATGCCGACCTCGCCAAGCTCGGCGAGGCCTACGTGGAGGGGCACATCGACGTCGAGGGACCGATCGGCGACGCGATCCGCGCCGCGGAGAGCCTCGCGCGGCGCCTGGGCGGGGACAAGAAGGGCCGCCTGCCACAGCTGCTTCGCAACCTGCACACGCGCAGGAACGACAGCGCGGCGATCCGCTACCACTACGACGTCTCCAACGAGTTCTACCGCCTGTGGCTCGACGAGCGCATGGTGTATTCCTGCGCGTACTTCCGGACCGGCGAGGAGCGCATCGAGGAGGCGCAGCTGCAGAAGCTCGACCACATCTGCCGCAAGCTGCAGCTCAGGCCCGGCGACCGGTTCCTGGACATCGGCTGCGGCTGGGGCGCGCTGGTGATGCACGCCGCCGAGCACTACGGCGTGCAGGCGCTCGGCGTCACGCTTTCCCACAACCAGCATGCGCTCGCCAACGAGCGCATCCGGGCCGCAGGACTCGCCGACCGCTGCGAGGTGCGCATCCAGGACTACCGGGACATCCCCGGCGAGGGCGTGTTCGACAAGATCGCGTCGGTCGGCATGTTCGAGCACGTCGGCCTGAAGAACCTGCCCGTGTACTTCGGCGCCATCCAGCGCCTGCTCGCCGAGGGCGGCGTCGTGCTCAATCACGGCATCACGTCGATCGACCCCGAAAGCCGCGCGGTCGGCATGGGCGGCGGCGAGTTCATCGGCAAGTACGTCTTTCCGCACGGCGAGCTGCCGCACCTGTCGCTGGTCATCAAGGAAATGGGCGCGGCCGGCCTGGAAGTGATGGACTCGGAGACGCTGCGCCTGCACTACGCGAAGACCCTGGAGCGCTGGAGCGCGCGGCTGGAAGCGAATCTGGATCAGGCACGCGCGTTCGCGGGCGACAAGCGCGTACGCATCTGGCGCGCCTACCTCGCCGGCTGCGCGCACGCCTTCTCGGAAGGCTGGGTCTCGATCCAGCAGGTGCTGGCGGTGAAGGGCGGCAGCCCGCGGCGCAATCCCCTGCCCTGGTCGCGGGAGTACATGTACCGCTAGTGCAGGGCGCGCAGGACCAGGCTTCCGCCGGTCACGAGCAGGACGCCCGCCACCGCGCGCAGCAGCTGCTCCCGCGAGATCCTGAAGTACACCCGCCGCGCCACCGTGATGCCGAGCATCGCCGCCGGCACCGCGCCGAGCGCGATCAGCCACACCCGGGGTTCGAGCAGCAGCCCCGTCGCGAGGAACGCCGCCACGCGCAGCGAGATGCTGGTGAGCGTCGCGAACCCCATGGTGGCGCGGAACTGCTCCTTGCTGAGGCCGCGCTGCGACAGGTAGATGGCGTACGGCGGGCCGCCGGCGCCGAACAGCGTGCTCGTGATGCCGCCGGCCAGTCCGGCCGGCCACGCCCAGTTCGCGGAAATCCTCCGGTGCGACTCGTGCCGGAACAGGCTGTAGAGGGCATAGGCGAACACGAAGGCGCCGAGCGCCGCCATGCCCGCCGCCCGCGGCAGGCTGACCAGCACCGTGACGCCGAGCGCCGTGCCGGCGAGGATCATCGGCACGAGCCGCGTCCACTCCGCCTTCACGGCGTTCCTCGGGTTCTCGAAGCCCACGCGCAGCGCGCTCGACAGGTCGCACAGCGCGTACAGCGCGAGCGCGAACTGCAGCGGCACGAAGTGCGTGGCGAGCGGCATGGTGACCAGCGCCGAGCCGAAGCCCGTGAGCCCGAAGACCAGGGCGCCGGCGAACGCGATCGGGATGAGAGCGAGCAGCTCCCAGTGCCCGCCGAGCAGCTCGCTCAGGCCTTCACCGCCGGGTTGAGCGCGTAGGTGCCGGTCAGCTTCGCGCTGCCCAGCACGTGCGGCCTGATCGCCTGCAGCAGCTCGGGTCCCCGGAACGCGCCGTCGGCCGGGCATTGCGCCACGCCCAGCGCGTAGAGCGTGAACACGTAGCGATGCACGATCGAGTCGTTCCACGGCGGGCACGGCCCGTCGTAGCCGAAGTAGTCGCCCGCCATGTCCTTGTCGTTCGCGAACCACATCGTGTAGTCGTTTACGCCCTGGCGCGTACCGCGCGGGCCCGCCGGCCCCGACTTGCCGCCCGCCGTGACGCCGTTGGAGAACTCGCCCTCGCGGATCGGCCCCGCGTCGGGCTTGAGGTCGACCAGCAGCCAGTGGAAGAAGTCGATGCGCGGCAGCGTCGCCGGAATCTGGCGGCCCTCCTTGTTCACGTCGTCGGCCTTGGAGGGCACGTCGCCGTCGTGGCAGACGAGCACCAGCGACTGCGTGCCGGCCGGCAGGTCGCTCCAGGCGAGGTGCGGATTGCGGTTGTCCGAGAGCTTCACGTGGCTCTTGGCATCCGCCACGGCGAACGCGCAGCGGCCCGGGATCGGCCCCCTGTCGATGAAGCTGTCGCTCGAGAGAATCATGCGCCGCCTCCTTCCGGCCCGATTATAAGAGCGGCCGCATCGAACCGGTTCATGCGTTTCAGCCGCGGCACGTAGCGCGGGAACGGAATGCCGTGGCGCCGCTCGAGGGCGTGCGCGCGACGCTGCAGCTCGTCCCACGGAATGCGAACCGGCCCGCCCTTCAGCGCGATCACGATCACGTTCGGGTCGTAGAGGGCGGGCAGCGCGAGCGCCGCCCCGCCGAAGGCGCGCTCGACCCGCTGGATGCGCTCGTCGAGCCTGGGGTCGTCGTTCATGAGGTTCAGCACCAGCGCGCCCGGGTGCTCCAGCGCGAGCCAGGCCGCGTCGAAGAACGCCTGGCTGACGAGCGCTGCCGGCGGATGCTCGTCGGCGAAGGCGTCCACCACCAGCAGGTCGCAGCATTCCGGCGCCAGCGCCTCGACGCCGTCGCCCACCTCCACCGTGAGCCGCGCGTCGTCCGGCGGCACGTGGAACTGCTCGCGCGCCACGCGCACCACGCGCTCGTCCAGCTCCACGACGCGCGTGCACAGCCCGGGCAGGCGCCTCCAGAAATACTTCGCGAGCGAGCCGCCGCCCAGGCCGATCTTCAGCGCCCGGCGCGGGCGCGGGTGGAAGAGCAGCACGCTCAGCATGCAGCGCGTGTACTCGAGCTCGAGCGCGTACGGGTCGGACAGGCGCATCGAGCTCTGGATCGCCTCGCCGCCCACGTGCAGCGTGCGCACGCCGCGCTCCTCGCTGACGGTCAGGGCGGGCGGGCGGCTCACGCGCGGTGCGAGAAGTGCCGGCGCATCGCCGCTGCGATGCCGGCGCCGGCGAAGCACAGCGCCGCGCAGGTGAGGATCGCGACGTCGTAGCGGCCGAAGGCGTCGAAGGTCGCGCCGGCGAAGGTCGGCCCGACCAGCGTGCCGAGGCCTGCCGCCGTGTACAGCGAGCCGATCACCGCCGAGAGCGCGCGCGGGCCGAACAGGTCCATGCACACCGTGGGCGCGAGCGCGACGTAGGCGCCGTAGAACGAGCCGAACACCACGGCGAACACGGCGAGCGGAAGGTAGCTGGTCGCGACCCACCACAGCAGGAACATGGACCCGAGCCCGGCGCCGACGCCGATGAGCGAGCGCACGTGCCCGAGGCGGTCGGCGATCGGACCGACCACGAAGCGGCCCGCGAGGCTGCCGAGGCCGAGCAGGCTGACGAGCGACACGCCCTGCGCCTCGCTCAGGCCCATGTCGAGCGCGTACGGCACGAGGTGCACCATCGGCACGAAGAACCCCACGCAGATGAGCAGCGCCACGATGTAGAGCATCCAGAACGGCGCGCTGCGCAGCGCCTCGCCGAGCGACATCCCCGGCAGCGGCGCCCCGCCCGTCGCCTGGCGCGCCGCGCCGCGGCCGCGCAGCGACAGCGCCGCCGGCACCGCCACGACCAGCATGGCGGCGGCAAGCGCGAGATAGGCTGCGCGCCAACCATGGGTGCCGATGATCCACGCGGCCACGATCGGCATGACCAGGTTCCCCGCCCCGATTCCCGAGACGGCGATGCCCGAGGCGAGCGCGCGGTGCTGGACGAAGGCGTGCTGCACGGCCGCGACCGCCGGCACGTAGGACAGCCCGATGCCCACGCCCACCGCGAGCCCGAACCAGACGTACAGCACGGCGAGCGATTGCGCGTACGCGGCAAGCGCCAGCCCGACCGCGAGGAACAGCGCGCCGGCGAGGCACACGCCGCGCGGGCCGAAGCGATCGGCGAGCATCCCGCCCGGCACCCCGACCGAGAACCAGAGCAGCGCGCAGATCGAGAACACGAGCGAGACGTGCGCGCGCGAGGCGCCGAACTCGGCCTGGAAGGCCGGAAAGAACGCCGAGAAGGAATACGCCGCGCCGAAGCCCATGAACATGAGCGTGAAGGCGGCCAGCACCACCCCCCAACTGCGCGCCGGCTGGCTCAGCTGAGCGCTCCCCGCGCCGTGATCGGCCAGAGCGCCTCGACCACGCCGCCGCGCACGCCCACGTACCAGTCGTGCAGGTTGATGGTCGGATCGCAGTGCCCGGGCACGAGCATCATCTTCTCGCCGAGCGCCGGCGCGGCGGCGCCCGGCCCGATTTCCAGCACGCCGTGCTCGTCCGAGGCGCGCACGTACTCGACGCCGGGCCGTTGCCACACGCCCGGCATGCCCGAGTCCACGCTCGACGCCTTGAGTCCCGCGTCGACCACCGCGCGCCCGGGCACCGGCCGGCTCATGACCGTCGCCAGGACGAACAGCGCCTGCTCGAAGCGCGGCAGCGGCGCGCCCTGCTCGTTCTTCGCGTAGTCGACGTCCATGAACGCGTAGGAGCCCGGCTGGATCTCGTCCCAGGCGCCGGTCTCGACCTCGAGCATGAAGGTGCCGCTGCCCGCGCCCGTGACGATCGGGCAGGGAATGCCGTTGCGGTCCAGCAGCGCACGCGTGTGCCGCACGCCGTCCGCGGCCCGCTGCACGAGCGCGCGCCGCTCGGCGATCGAGCGCACGTGCTGGGCGCGACCCTGGTAGGCCTGCAGGCCGGCGAACCGCAGGTGTCGCGCGAACGCCACGCCGCGCGCGAGCGCCAGCGCAGGCTCGCCCGGCGCGACCCCGCAGCGGCCCATGCCCACATCAATCTCCACGTAGACGTCGAGCTCCACGCCTGCCCGGCCCGCGGCCGCCGAGAGCGCCTTCACGCCGGCTGCGTCGTCCACGCAGACCCCGAGCTTCGCGCGCCGCGCGAGCTGCGCGAGGCGGTCGAGCTTCGCCTCGCCGACCACCTCGTTCGTCACGAGCACGTCGCCGACGCCGCCCTCCACCATGGCCTCGGCCTCGGAGACCTTCTGGCAGCAGGCGCCGATCGCGCCGAGCGCCATCTGGCGCTTCGCGACCTCGGGGCACTTGTGGGTCTTGGCGTGGGTGCGCACCCGCACGCTGCGCCCGCGCACCGCGTCGGCGAGCGTGCGCAGGTTCTTCTCGAAGGCGTCCAGCTCGAGGACCAGCGCCGGGGTATCGACCTCGGCCAGGCGCTGGCCGATCTGCGCGGGCGCTCTCACGCGGGTCCCGCTTTCCGATGATGCGTCGCGGCGTACCAGACGATCGCCGCCGCCACCACGGCGACCATCGGCAGCGCGAACAGGTTCACGCGCTCCCAGCCCGCCGTGGTCACCGTCAGGCCGGAGGTGAACGAGGAAATCGCCATCATGACGAAGATCGCCTGCTCGTTGGCGCCTTGCGCCTTCGCCATCTCCTCGGGGCGGTAGGTCTGCGTCAGCAGCGACGTGCCGCCGACGTACAGGAAGTTCCAGCCCACGCCGAGGAGCACCAGCGACAGCCAGAACTGCGGCACCGCGATGCCGGTGAGCGCCACGCCGATGGCGGCGAAATTCAGGAGCGCGCCGGTAAACATGATCTGCAGCACGCCGAACCATTTGATCAGCCGGCCCGTGATGAAAGAGGGCGCGAACATGGCGATGACGTGCGAGGAGATGACGAAGGCCGCGTCGCTGTACGGATGCCCGCAAACGTTCATCGCGATCGGCGTCGAGGTCATCAGGAAGTTCATCACGCCGTAGCCGATCGCGCCGGAGAGGACCGCCACCAGGTACTTGGGCTGGCGGACGATCTCGCGGAGCGGCCGGCCGCCCGCGGATTTCGTCGCGCCGTCGAGCGCCGGAAAGCGCACGAAGCGCAGGACCAGAAGCGTCATGAGCGCAAAGCCGATCAGCGCGAGGTAGGCGCCCATGAAGCGCGGCGCGAGCAGGTTGATCGTGTAGCGGCTGGTGGTCGGCCCGAGGATGCCGCCCACCAGGCCGCCGGCGAGCACCAGGGAGATCGCCGTGCTCTTGAAGTCGCCGCTCGCCACGTCGGCTGCGGCGAAGCGGTAGTACTGGCCGTAGGCGTTGAACGCGCCGAAGACCAGCGTGCCGAAGCACAGCAGCCAGAAGCTCTGCGCCCAGACCGCGCCCGCGCAGATCAGGGCGCCGACGACGCCCCACAGCGTGCCCGCCGAGAGGCCCGCCTGCCGCCCGACGCGCCGCATGTGCAGCGACGCCGGCATGGTGGCGATCGCGGAGCCGATGACCCAGCAGGTGACCGGCAGCGTGGCGAGGCCGACGCGCGGCGCGAGCGCAAAGCCCGCCAGGCCGTTGATGGCGATCAGCGTCGAGTTGTTGGTCATCAGCAACGCCTGGCAGGCGGCGAGCAGTCCGACGTTGCGGCGGGTACTGTTCATGTATACAGTATCGGCGGGACCGGCCATTCTAGAACGAATGCAACGACTGCGCGGCGCGCTTTCGCAGAACCCCGGGCGCTTCGAGACCGTCGAGCGCGCGCCCTTCGACGACGGCTGGCTGCGCGAGGAAGACGAGCTGCCGCCGCTCGCGACCACGGTGACCGTGGAGCGCGCTCGCTCGATCATCGCTCGCAACGACTCGCCCGACGTGCCCTTCGAGCAGTCGGTGAATCCGTACCGTGGCTGCGAGCACGGCTGCGTGTACTGCTACGCGCGACCGAGCCACGCCTACCTCGAGCTCTCTCCGGGCCTGGACTTCGAGACGAAGCTGTTCGCCAAGACCAATGCGGCAGAGCTCCTGCGCGCCGAGCTCGCGAAGCCGGGCTACCGCGTCAAGCCGATGGCCTTCGGCACGAACACGGACTGCTACCAGCCCGCCGAGCGGAAGTTCCGCATCATGCGGCAGCTCCTCGAGCTGCTCGCCGAGTGCGAGCATCCGCTCACCCTCGTCACCAAGTCGGCGCTCGTGGAGCGCGACCTGGACCTGCTCGCGCCGATGGCGAAGAAGAACCTGGTCAAGGTCTTCCTGTCGATCGGCACGCTCGACCGGACTCTCGCGCGCAACCTCGAGCCGCGCGCGGCCAGCCCGCAGCGGCGCCTGGATACCGTGCGCAGGCTGAACGACGCGGGCGTGCCCTGCGGCGTGATGGTGGCCGCCCTGGTGCCCGCGCTCACCGACAAGACGCTGGAGCAG
>DASUFW010000356.1:0-2546 GCA_036274335.1 Burkholderiales bacterium
GGCCTGCGCGCCGCTGAATACGGTCATGCGCGCCGGGACAGTCCTCCGGATCGTTTCGGCCGCTGCGCTGGTGATCGCGCTGGTCGTCGCCTACCGGGTTCTGCACGAGACCGGCGCGCTGGCCGTGCTGCTGGACGTCCACGCGGTACGCGCCTACATCATGGGACTCGGCGTGAAGGGGCCGCTCGCCGTCATCGCGCTGATCGCGCTCGCCGTGATCATCAGCCCGCTGCCCAGCGCACCGGTCGCGCTGGCCGCGGGCGCGCTCTACGGGCACAGCTGGGGCACGCTGTATGTGCTTCTGGGCGCAATGCTGGGTGCGCTCGGGGCGTTCAGCCTGGCGCGGCTGCTCGGCCGGGACGCGCTGCGGCGATGGTTCGGCAACCGGCTGCCGGCGACGCGCCTCGGGACCCAGAACTCGCTCATGACGCTCGTGTTCGTGAGCCGTCTGCTGCCCTTCATCTCGTTCGACATCGTCAGCTACGCGGCGGGGCTGACGGCGCTCTCGCTGTGGCGCTTCGCGGTGGCCACGCTCTTCGGCGTGCTGCCGACAAGCTTCCTGCTCGCGCACTTCGGTGGAGAGATGGGAACCGGGGAGCTCGACCGCATTCTCTACGCAGTGCTGGCGCTCGGCCTGCTCACGGCGGTGCCGCTCGTGGGCTACTGGCTGCGTGAACGGCTGCGCGCGCGCCGTTAGGCGCAGCAGTCGGCGTCGAGCTGCTTCGGCGGGCAGCGCACGCTGCCGTAGCTGCAGAATACGCAGCAGTCGCCCTGTTTCGGCCGAACGCGCATCGCGCACGACGGGCAGTACCAGAAGAAAAGGCATGCGTCGGTCGGCATGCGCTCGGTGGACCGGGCGTGGCAAAACGGGCAGGTCAGGGTACTTTCGGAAATCATCGCCATCACGGTTCTCGCGGCGTGGCGGGGTAGCCGGTGTTGCTGACGGCCCGCGCCAGGCGCGCGGGCGAGGTCAGCGCCGGATCGAAGTCCACGGCGGCAGACTTGGTATCGAGGCTCGCAGACGCGTCGCGAACGCCAGGCTGCCTGCGCAGCACTCGTACCACCGCGAGCGGGCAGAGCGAGCAGTTCATGCCGGGCACGTCGAGTGTCACGTGCGCCGGCTCGGCCGCTTGCGCGGCGCCCGCCAGTATCAGCGCGCTAATCCAGCAGATACGGGACATAGTAGGGCGCGAGCAGGATGGCCTTCGCAGCGATGAGCGTGATCCAGAACGCGACGCGTTGGCGACGACGGGCCGACGGGGGCGCGCAGACCATCCCGGGCGCGCAGGGGGCCGGCCTCAGGTAGAGGCGGTAGAAGGCGTAGCCGAATGCCGCCGCCGCAAGCCCGATGAAGACCCACTGGAAGCGCTCAAGGGCGCGCAGCTGCGCGATCCACGCCCCGCCGAGGCCGGCCGACACCAGGGCGAAGGGCAGCACGCAGCAGGTCGATGCGCCGAGCGCCGAGACGGCGCCGGCTGCAATGGAGGCCGATTCGGGGGCCGGCTTGTACACCGAAATAATCTTAAACTCTGTACCCGGGTACAGAGTCAAATGGGGGACGGAGGACCCATGCCCCAGATGACCATCGGCCGGCTGGCGCGCGCCGCCGGCGTTCACGTGGAGACGATCCGCTACTACCAGCGGCTCGGGCTTCTGGAAAGTCCGGCGCGGCCGCCCGGCGGCGTGCGCCGCTACGCCGCCCGCGCGGTGTCGAGGGTGCGCTTCATCAAGCGCGCCCAGGAGCTGGGCTTCTCCCTCGCCGAGATCGGGCGCCTGATGCGTCTCGAGGACCCACACAATTGCGGTACGGCGCGCTCGCTCGCCTCGGAGAAGCTTGCCCTCGTGGAGTCCCGCATCGCCGACCTCGCGCGGCTCCGTGGCGCACTCACGGAGTTGATCGGGCGCTGCAATCGCCGCCGCGGCATGCAGGCCTGCCCGATCATCGAGACGCTGGCCGGCGGCCAATAGCCCGCTAGCGCGCGCCGCGCACGTGGCTGCGCCGCACGGGGCGCCGCCGCGCCGGCCGCGACAGCACCTGCACGATGCCGCAGTCGCTCGTCGGGCGGCGGCCCGCACAGTGCGCCCGGATCGCATCGAGCTCGCGCTTGAGCGCAGTGAGGTCCGCAATGCGCGTCGCCACGTGGCCGATGTGCTCGTCGAGCAGCGCGTCCACCGCCGTGCAGTCGCCCGAAGGCCGCTCGATCGCGTCGATCAGCGCGCGGATCTCGGGCAGGGACATGTCGAGCGCGCGGCAGCGGCGGATGAACGCGAGCCGCTCGAGGTGCGAGGGGCCGTAGTCGCGGTAGTTGGCGCCCGAGCGCCGCGGCGCGGGGAGCAGCCGCTCCTTCTCGTAATAGCGGACGGTTTCTACCGGGCAGTCCGCGCGTCGGGCGAGCTCGCCGATTCGCATGACCCGTCGAGTATCTCACGCCGGGCGTGGCGCACGACGCTGACGCAGGAGGTGAGGGCGAGGCCCGCCAGCACGACGGCCACCAGCCAGTCCGGCCAGCCGCTGGCGCTGCCGAGCACGCCGGCCGCCGCAACGA
>DASUFW010000357.1:0-3314 GCA_036274335.1 Burkholderiales bacterium
GGCCGCGACGTGAAGATCGAGAGCGAGCCGCTCGAAATGGTGAGCGACTGGCGCAGCGACTGCTCGGCCAGGGGCCCGAGCACCAGGGCGAGCACCAGCGCGGCGGGCGAGAAGCCGTAGCGCTTCATGAAGAAGCCGACGATCCCGGCGCCGAACATCAGCCAGGTCTCGATGAGGCTGCCGTTCACGCTGTAGGTGCCGATGGTGCAGATCACGATCACCGCGGGCGCGAGGATGCGGTAGGGCAGCTTGATCATCTGCACGAACAGCGGAATCGCGAAGATATTGAGCGCGAGCAGCGCCATGTTGCCGAGGTACATGCTGACGATCAGGCCCCAGGCGAACTCGGGCTTCTGCGCCATGAGCAGCGGCCCCGGCGTCAGGCCCCACAGCACGAAGGCGGCGAGCAGGACCGCGGTCGAGGCCGAGCCCGGGATGCCGAGCGTGAGGAGGGGCACCATCGCGCCGGAAGATGCCGCGTTGTTGGCCGACTCCGGGCCGACCAGCCCCGCCATCGCGCCCTTGCCGAACTTCTCCGGGGTGCGCGACAGCCACTTCTCCAGCGAGTAGGACATCAGCGAGGCCACGGTGGCGCCCGCACCGGGGATGACGCCCACCACGAAGCCGAGGATCGAGCCGCGCGCCAGCGCGCCGTTGGAGTCGGTGAAGTCGCGCTTCTCGGGCCAGAAGCGCTTCTCCTTGTCGTAGCGCACGATCCCGCCCGAGCCGGTGACGTGCAGGCCGGAATAGAAGGCGTAGTAGAGCTCGCCGAGGCCGAACAGGCCGATGGCGATCGGGATGAAGTCGATGCCCTCGATCAGCTCGGCCGAGCCGAAGGTGTAGCGGCTGTTGCCGGTCTCGAGGTCCACGCCGACCGTGCCGAGCGCGAAGCCCACCAGCGCCGAGATCAGGCCGTATTTCCAGTTGCCGCCGATCATGACGATCAGCGTGCACATGCCCATCACCACCAGCAGGAAGAACTCGGGCGGCCCGAAGCTGCGCGTGAGCTGCGTGAAGGGCAGGGCGAGCAGGGTGATCATCAGCACGCCGAACGTGCCGCCCACGAAGGAGCAGATCGCCTGCATGACGAGCGCCGGGCCGGCGCGCCCCTGCTGCGCGAGCGGGTAGCCGTCGAAGGTGCTCGCGACCGTGGAGGATTCGCCCGGGGTATTCAGCAGGATCGAGGTGATGGTGCCGCCGTACTGCGAGCCGTAATAGATGGCGGCGAGCATGATGATGGCGCCCGACTTGTCCATGCCGAAGGTGACCGGCAGCAGGATGGCGAGCGCGGCGGAGGGGCCGAAGCCGGGAATGATGCCGACCACCATGCCCACCATCACGCCCACCAGCAGGTAGAGGAGGTTGAGCGGCGTGACCGCCACCGTCAGCCCCAGCCACAGGTTGGCGAACAGGTCCATCAGAAGGGCAGCGGGCCGCGCGGCAGCGCGGCGTTCAGCCACACCTTGAACAGCACGTACAGGAACACGGGCATCAGCACCGCGACCAGCGCGTTCTGCAGGGGGCGGCCGCGGTTGAGCAGCCACAGCGAGGCGCCGAGGTAGGCGACCATGGCGAGCAGCCCGCCGAGCGTCTCGAGCGCCGCCACCAGCAGCGCCGACAGGACGGCGATCTGCAGCGTCAGCCGCCAGAATTCCGAGGCCGGCTCGCGCGTGCGCCGCCGCAGCTCCTCCACGAGGCACAGGGTGGTGACCGCGACCAGGGCCACGCCGATCACGCGGGGAAAGAACGCCGGCCCGAGCCGGCCGGCCGAGGACAGCCAGCTCAGCCCGGCGAACGCGAACCAGGTATAGCCGCCCGCGAACAGCAGGACGGCGGCGAGGAACGCCGCGCGCATGGCGAGGGGCGGGACCCGGGTGCTACTTCTTCTTGATGGCGCCGGACTTCTGCAGGATGTCGCCGAAGACGCCCTGCGTGCGCGCCAGGAAGGCGCGGAAATCCTCCCCGTACAGCACGTTCTCGGTGAGCAGCTGCTTGTCGATGTAGTCCTTCCACTCGGGCGTCTGCACCACCTTCTTCATGGTCGCGATCCACCAGTCCTGCGCCTCCTTCGGCACGTCGGGCGGCAGCACCAGGCCGCGCGGCAGCGAGATGGCGATGTCATAGCCCTGCGAGGCGAAGGTCGGCACGTCGCCGAGCGCCTTGGGGGTCGCCTTGCCGCTGAAAGCGAGGGCGCGCATGTCGCCCGACTGCAGCAGCCCCAGCACCTCGCCCGGGTTGGACATCGCCGCGTCGAGCGAACCCGAGAGCAGCGCCGTGATCAGCTCGCCCTGCTTGTTGAAGGACACGTAGTTGAAGGTGAAGCCGGCCTTCTCGGAAACGAGCTTGGGCACGATGAAGTCGATGTTCACCGCGCCGATGCCGCCGATCGAGGGGGGCTTGGCCTTGGCCGCGGCGACGAACTCCTGCAGCGTGCGGATCTTCGAGTCCTTGTTGACCAGCAGCAGCATGTCGTCGGTGGCGAGCAGCGCCACCGGCGTGAAGCTCGCCGGCTGCCAGGGCGTGTTGGCCTGCAGCGGCGTGGTGATGAAGCTGCCGCTGGTGCTGGTGATGTGGTACGGGTTCCCTTTCTGCGCGAAGACGTAGCCCCAGCCCTTCGCCCCGCTGCCGCCGGGGCGGTTCTCGGCGACGATGGTTTCCGGGTACCACTTGTACTTCTCGAGGATCGAGATCAGGTTGCGCGACATGATGTCGTTGCCGCCGCCTGGTCCGAAGGCGATGGTCCAGTCCAGCCGCTTGGACGGATAGGTTTCCGCCGTGGCCGCCGTGCAGGCGAGTACAGCAGCTGCAGCCACGCCGAGCGCGACCGCCCATTTCGACTTCGTCATGGTGTGTTTCCTCCCTGTACGCTAGTCTCCCATATCTGCAGCGGAAAAAGGCGGAACGGAGGACGGCATGGGCGCGAACGACGGCGGGCAGGACCTTCTCTACGAGGTGCGGGACGGCATCGCCCGCGTGACCTTCAACCGCCCGCAGGCGAGGAACGCGCTGACCTTCGCCATGTACGACCGGCTGGCCGAGGTGTGCGAGATCGCCAACCGCGACCGCTCGATCAAGGCGATGCTGCTGACCGGCGCCGGGGAGAAGGCCTTCGCGGCCGGCACCGACATCTCCCAGTTTCGCGCCTTCGACAAGCCCCAGGACGCCCTCGACTACGAGTCGCGCATCGACCGGGTGCTCGGCGCGCTCGAGCGCTGCCGGGTGCCGACCGTGGCGGCGATCCGCGGCGCCTGCACGGGCGGGGGCGCCGGCATCGCGGTGTGCTGCGACCTGCGCATCGCCTCGAAGACCCTGCG
>DASUFW010000358.1:0-2945 GCA_036274335.1 Burkholderiales bacterium
CCTCGAAGCGCGCGGCGCGCGTCTTCGCATAGCGGGTCTCCTCATCGGCGTCGGCCCCCAGCGAAAAGGCGAGCAGCTCGAAGCGGCCTGGGTCGAGGTGCTCGAACCAGCCGCGGACCAGCGCCTGCCAGACCGAGTGCCGCCGGAACTGGCGCGAGACGACCGCCAGGCGCAAGCGGCCGTCCGTGGGGCGTGGCGAGGCCCTCAGGTCCGGCCCTGCAGACGCCTGCATGAGCCGCGAGCACAGCCGGCCGTAGGGCCCGAGCAGGTCCGCATTCCGCTCCTCCTGATACGCGAGCCAGAAGGGCTGGCGCAGGCCCACCACCTCGGCGCCGCGGGCGGCTCGCGTGGCGTCGAACCAGGTCTCGAGCCCGGCAATCTCCCGGGCGAAAGCGGCGCGAGATCGCTGCGTCTCGTCGGCCGATTCCCGGATGGCCGGAATGACCGAGACCGCGCGGCACCAGCGCGCGGCGGCGTTTTCCGGGTCGAGGGCGAGCGCCGCATCGTAGCTTGCCCGCGCTTCATCCGTGCTGCCGAGGTTCGCCAGGGCGTTGCCCAGATTCACGTGGACGTGCACGAGATGCGGATCGAGCTCGATCGCCCGTCCAAAACATCGGGCGGCCTCGGCCGGCTCGTGGCGAACCGCGTGCACCTGGCCCTGGCCGGCGTGTGCGCCGGCCAGGGACGGTCGACAGGCGGCCGCCCGCCCGTAATGCGCCCCGGCGTCGTCGAAGCGTCCCTGCGCAAACAGCAGATCGCCCATGCGCACGTGCAGCAAGCCCAGGTTCTGCAGTGCGCCTTCATGGTCCGGCTGCACCCGGAGGGCTGACTCCAGGCTCGCCTGGGCCGCCGCAAGCTCCCCGAGCGCCTCCTGAGCGCTCGCCAGCAGGATGTGCGCATCCGCGAATCCGGGCTGCCGGTCGAGTGCCCGCGTGAGGTGTGCGCGGGCATCCGGCAGGCGCCCGCGCAGGAAATCGATGCGTCCCAGGTTGAACAGCGCGTAGGGATTGCCCGGATCGGCGGCCAGCGCCGCGTTGAAGGCCCGCTCGGCTTCGTCGGCGCGTCCGTGCTCCGCGTGTCCCGCGCCCTCCTCGAGAAGCCGACGCACGTCGGCGTCGCGCCCTCGCTTGAGCCAACGGAACATGGCGAAACTATACCGCCCCCCGTGCATCCGTTTTTTGGCATCATCGGGCGGCCATGCTCGGCTGGTTGCGCTCGAAGCTCGGTTCGCCGCCGGAGGATCCGGCGCCGCTCCTTTTGTCCGCCGAGCGGGCTTACGCGGCGGGCGACCTTCGCGGCGCCGGTGAGCTTTGCCGTCGCGCGCTCGACGCTCCCGGCGTAGAGCGCGCGCGCGCGATGGCGCTGCTCGCGGCGATCTCGGCCGACGAGGGCCGCGTGGAGGAGGGCCTGGACTGGGCGCGGCGGGCGCGCGAGGCGGATCCGCGCGCGGCCTCGCCGGCCTATGTCGCCGGACGCCTGCAGCAGGAGGCGGGACGCCTGCCGGAGTCCGAGGCCTGCTATCGCGAGGCGGTCGCGCTGGACCCGCAGCATGCGCGCGCCTACAACAACCTGGGCTGCGTCCTGCACATGCAGGGCCGGCTGGAAGAGGCGCTTGCCGCCTATCGCCGGGCGCTCGACCTCGACGCGAACCTGCCGCAGGCGAACCAGAACTACGCGTCCATCGTGCGGGATCCGGGCGCGCTTGAGCGCGCCGCCGCGCAGTATCGCCTGGCGACGCAAGCGGATCCGCGGGATGCGCCGGCGCTCAACGACCTCGGCAACACGCTGCGCGAGCTCGGCCGCCACCGGGAGGCGCTGGAGGCCTACGAGCGCGCGCTGCAGATCGACCCGAACTTCGCCCAGGCGCATTTCAGCCGCTCCTTCGTGCTGCTCCTGCAGGGCGACTACGGGGCGGGGTGGCGCGACTACGACTGGCGATGGAAGCTTCCGGCCTTCAACGCGCCGATGCGGCGCTTCGCCCAGCCCGTCTGGGATGGGCGGCCGCTGCCGTCGGGAACGGTGCTGCTGCACGCCGAGCAGGGATTGGGCGATACGCTCCAGTTCGTGCGCTACGCCGCGCGGGTCGCCGCGCGCTGCGGGTCCGTGGTTCTCGAGAGCCAGCGCGAGCTGGCCGCGCTCATGCGGGGCGTTCCCGGCATCGCGCAGGTCGTCGCGCGCGGCGACCCTCTGCCGCCATTCGACGCCCACGCGCCGCTGATGAGCCTGCCCGCCGTGTTCGGCACCACGCTCGCCTCCATTCCCTGGGAGGGGGCGTATGTCCGCCCAAGCGACGAGCGCGCACAGCGCTGGGATCTCGACCCGCACGGCGCGGGCCTGCGCGTCGGCCTCGTCTGGGCGGGGCGTCCGCAGCAATGGGACGACCGCAAGCGGTCGCTGTCGCTGGAGCATCTGGCGCCGCTCGCCGGCGTCGGCGGCGTGACCTTCTTCAGCCTGCAGATCGGGGAGGCCGCGAAGCAGGCGGCCCGGCCGCCGGCGGGCATGCGGCTCGTGGACCTGACCTCGCGCATCGCGGACTTCTCGGACACCGCTGCACTCGTCTCGCGGCTGGACCTGGTCATCACCATCGACACGTCCGTCGCGCACCTCGCCGGCGCGATGGGCGCGCCGGTCTGGGTGCTCGTCGCGCATGCGCCCGACTGGCGGTACCACCTCGAGCGCGAAGACATGCCCTGGTATCCGACGATGCGGCTGTTCAGGCAGGAGCGCGACGGGGATTGGTCGGGCGCCATCGCCAGGGTGGCGCAGGCCCTGGCGCAGCGCGCGGGCGCCTAGCGGCAGGCGGGCGGGGGCTTGGGCGCGGGGCCTTCCAGGCGCCGAAGCTCGAAGCTTGCCCCGCCGTATCCCCGGGACTGCGCTTCGCGGTAGCTCGCCTTGGCGTCGTCGAGGCGGCCCTCGCATTCCTGCGCAAGCCCCAGCCGGTGGTA
>DASUFW010000359.1:0-19857 GCA_036274335.1 Burkholderiales bacterium
TCGAAGACCTGGGCGAGCATCTGCTCCGCCCAGACCCGCACGGCTTCGCTGCGCTGCTGCTCGCTGACGTCCTTGACCACGCCGGCCATGCGCACGGCGCGCCCATCGCTCCCGTATTCGGCGCGACCGTAGGTCTCCAGCCAGTGGACGCTGCCGTCGGGCCAGCACACGCGCTCGATGGCGCGGTAGCTGGGCTGCAAGCCTTTCAGGCAGTCGACGAAGGTCTTCCGGGCGCTCGCCGCATCCTGCGGATGCACCTGGGCCAGGTAGTCCCCGAAACGCCCTGAGAATCGGCCCGCGGCCAGGCCCAGCAGGCGCGACGCATCGCCGTACCACTGAACGTGGTCCGCCGGGATGTCCCAGATCCAGGTCACGATGCCGAGCGCTTCCTGGGCGAGCTCGAACTGCTCCGAGCGCTCGCGCAGCTCGGGCCGTCCCGCGTCCGGGCCCTGCCTCGGATTCGCCGCCATGCCGGCTCCTCGGGTTACCGCCCCCATGGTGCTACACGGAACGCGATCACGGAAGTGCCGGCCGGCGTGTGCCCCGGCGCTATGCGCCGGCCAGCACCCGGTCGATGGTCTGGACCAGCACGCGCGGGCTGAAGGGCTTCCCCAGGACTTCCCGGACACCGAGCGAACGCAGCTCGTCGTCCATGCGCTCCGGGCCCGCCGCCGTCAGGAATACGACCGGCACGTCCCGAAGCCCCTCGACGGCCCGCAGGCCGCGCAGCGCCGCGATTCCGTCCATGCCCGGCAGGTCGAGGTCGAGGAGCAGCAGCTGCGGCGCGCGGGCGCGGGCCGCGTGCAGGGCCTGGTCGCCGTCGCCGGCCGAGTGCACCTCGTAGGCGCCCGAACGCTCCAGCGTGATGCGCACCAGGCTCTGCTGGCTGGCGTCGTCCTCGACGTGCAGGATCAGGGTCTTCGAACGGATCATGCGGCCGCGCGTCCGAGCGGCGCTCGGTAGAATACGCGCCAGGGTTCCGAGCGATGCGCGCGAAAACCAAGGCAGGACGCAAGCCGGCCGGCGGCACGCCGCGGGTCGCCGTGCTCGAGGACGACGAGTCCCAGGCCAAGCTGTTGCAGTACTGGATCACCTCGCAGGGACTCGCCTGCCGCGTGTTCAACCGGGGCAACGACATCCTGAAGGCCGTGCTGCGCGACACCTACGATCTGGTGATCCTCGACTGGCGGGTGCCCGACCTGAGCGGGGAAGAGGTGCTGCACGCCATCCGGGACCACGTGCGCGATCCGCTGCCGGTGCTGTTCACGACCGGGCGGGACCGGGAGGAAGACATCGTCCATGCGCTCAAGAGCGGCGCCGACGACTACCTGATCAAGCCCCTGAGGCGCCTCGAGTTCCTGGCGCGGGTTGACGCGCTGCTGCGCCGGTCTCGCGCCCAGGGGCGCGAGGCTGAAGCGCCGATCGAGGCAGGCCCCTTCCACATCGATCCGCACGGGCGCCTGCTCCACAAGGACGGCGTGCCCGTGGAGCTGACGCAGAAGGAATTCGAAATGGCCCTGCTGCTGTTCCGCAACGTCGGACGCCTGCTGTCGCGCTCCTACCTGCTCGATACCGTGTGGGGCATCAGCGCGGACGTCAGCACGCGCACCGTGGACACGCATGCCAGCCAGTTGCGAACGAAGCTCGGCCTGTACCCCGACAGTGGATGGCGGCTGAGCGCCGTCTATCAGCATGGATACCGCCTGGAGAAGCTGTCCAGCCCGCCGCCGACGGTCCGGGCGGCGCCGGCGCAGCGCGCCAAGCGCCGGTCCCGCGCCGCACGCTGATCGCTCCGAACTCCGCCCACCGCAGGCCATCGGGCCATCGTCGCGCCGCTGGGCGCACAGATTGTCATGAACTGTCAGGCACCGCCGGGCGCGTGGCGCAGCGGCTCATCGGCTTGAGCCGCTGCGCTCGAAGGCGGTCCTGCCGCAGGGCAGCAGCTGGGGATGGGACACCCCGAAGCTGTCGGCCTGCCCCAGGAACAGGACACCGCCGGGCAGCAGCGCCTCGACCATCTGGTCGATGGCCCGCCGCCGCGCGGATCCGTCCAGCGCCGACAGGCTTCCCCGGCACAGGATGAAATCGAAAGGCGCCTCGGGGAGGCGCGCGCCGCCCGGAAACGTGTGCAGGACGAATCTCACCATGGAGCGCACTTCCCCGCGCACCAGGGCGACGCGATGGGCCTCTTCCGTGCCGCGCACGAAGAAGTGGCGCTGCAGTCGCTCGTGCCCGGCCGGCAGGACATCGGCCAGGCGATACATGCCGCGGCGACCGACAGCCAGTGCCGTCTCGTCCGCATCGGTCGCCAGCACCTCCCCGTGGCAGCCGCCCTCGCGCAGCGCCATGGCGGCCGAATAGGCGTCTTCACCCGAACGGCATCCGCAGCACCACACGTTGAGCGACGTGCGCCGCCGCGCCATGGCACGCGCCCGCACCGCCAGCTGGCTGAAATGGTGTGCTTCGCGGAAAAACAGCGGCTCGTCGCCCGCGGCCGGCACCGGCGGCAGTGGCCGCCCCGCAGATTCGGCGTTCGGTTGCGTCCCGCAGTTCACGCCGGACTCCGGCTTCTTTCCACCCGGCACTAGATTTCCTGCCACTGTTCCTCGAGATGGCCATTTCCCTTGCGCGCGAGCGCGAGCCTGGACGCCGTATGCCGAAGCTGGGCGGCCGCTTGCCCGGTCTGCGCCCCCGCGGGGAGCCGGACTGCCGCGAGGGTCGGCGCAGCCTGCCGCCCCTGCAGCCGGAAGGCGCCGACCGCTTCGATGAGCGCCCGCGACTGCTCCGCGAGGCTCGAGGCCGCCGCACTCGCTTCCTCGACCATCGCCGCGTTCTGCTGGGTGACCTTCTCCATCTGCGAGACGGACTCCGTGACCTGCTCGATGCCCTGCGCCTGCTCGCGGCTCGCCACGCTGATCTCCGCAACCAGGCTGCTGACCTTCTTCACTGCTGCGACGACCTCCTCCATGGTCGCGCCGGCGTCGTTCACCTGCCGTGCCCCCGAATCGACCTTGGAGACCGAATCCGAGATGAGATCCTTGATCTCCTTGGCGGCGCCCGCCGAGCGGTGCGCCAGCGAGCGGACCTCCGAGGCCACCACCGCGAAGCCGCGGCCCTGCTCGCCGGCGCGCGCGGCCTCCACCGCCGCGTTGAGCGCCAGGATGTTGGTCTGGAACGCGATGCCGTCGATGACCCCGATGATGTCGGAGATCTTCTTCGAGGACGCGGTCACGGCGTTCATCGTCTGCACCGCCTCGCGCACGACATCCCCGCCCTTCGCGGCGATGCCGGAGGCCTGGTCGGCGAGCTCGCTCGCCGTGGCCGCGTTCTGCGCGTTCTGCGACACCGTCGAGCTCATCTGCTGCATGGAGGCCGAAGCCTCCTCCAGCGAGCTCGCCTGCTCCTCTGTGCGCGTGGACATGTCCACGTTGCTCTGCGCGATCTCGCGCGACGCGGCACCCACGGTGTCGCTCGTCTCCTTGATGCGCCCGACGATCGCGCCCAGCTGGCCGACCGTCGCCTTCAGCGCGCGCAGCAGGCGCCCGAGCTCGTCCTTGGAATGCGCTTCCACCTGGAGCGTGAGATCGCCCTGGGCAAGCGCCTCCGCGACGCGCACGGCCTCCGCGACCGGGACGGTGATCGAGCGGGCCGTGAGGGTGCCGACGACCAGCAGGCCGACGGCGACCACCGCGGCGACCACGAGAAGCGCGAGGCTGACGTCGTGCTTGATGCCCGCCAGCGCCGGCTCGACGCCCTCGATGCGCTTGTCCGCCCGCTCGAAGAGCGTGTCGGTGACCTCCTCGGTGTCGCGGATGATCTGGCGGAATTGCGCGACTTTCTTGTAGCCCTGCTCGGGGGTCGTGAGCTCGCCGGACGTGATCGCCGCATACACCTGCTCGATGCCGCCGTCGTAGCGCATCAGCAGGGTGCCGAGGGTGTCGAGCCCCTTGGCGTCTTCGGCATCCACCCCGTTCTGCAGGGCGACGCTCATCAGTTCATTGATGCGGCCGCGCGCCGCCGCGTGCTTCTCCTTGTACTCCTGGGCCTTCTTCGCGTTGGCCAGGTTGAACAGCATGTCCTTCTCGAAGCGCCGCAGCGTCTGGACGTTGATGGCGACCTTGCCGATCGCCTGCGCGAACTCGACATCGCGCTTGAGGGCGGTGCTGGCCACCTGCGCCTGGCGCTGGATGCCCAGCCATCCGGTTGCCGCGAGCACCGCGGCACCGACGAACAGCAGCCCGAAGCCCACGCCCAGCCGCGTGGACACCCTTAGGTTGGTGAATTTCATGACGGTACAGCCTCCGAAGAATATTGCGTGTCAGTCCATTGCAGCTCGCGTGCGGTCATCAGCCGCTCGATATCGGTGACGATCAGCATCCGCGCGCCCACCGTGCCGATGCCGGTGATGAAGAGCGCGTCCACCGCCGCGCCGAAGTCGGGGGCGGGCCGGATCTGATCGTGCGTGAGCGTGGTCACGTCGGATACGGCGTCGACGACGATGCCCAGCAGGCGATCCGCGACGCTCAGGATGATCACGACGGTGAACTCGTCGTACTTCGCGTCGCCGCGGAACTTGAGCCGCAGGTCGACGATCGGCACGATCGTCCCGCGCAGGTTGATCACCCCCTTGATGAAGGCGGGCGCGTTTACGATCGCGGTCGGCGCCTCGTAGCCGCGGATCTCGCGCACCTTGAGGATGTCGATCGCGTATTCCTCGTCCGCCAGACGGAAAGTCAGGAACTCGCGGTTGGCGGCGCGCTCTGCCGCGGATTTGAAGGTCGTCGTGCTCATGGCTTGTCTGCTCCGTTCCGGCGGGCCGGCTCGGCGCGTACTTTGCGCGCCGCGGCCCGTGCAAGTGTCAGCAACTGTGGTTCGTCCGTCAGGCAGTGACAGGGTCGCCGGCGGCGGCGCCGCGCGCGCGGTCGACTTCCAGCACCACCTCGCGACCATTGCGTCGATGGACTGCGAGGAACACATCCTGGTCGCCCCGCTGCCCGATCTTGCGCACCAGGCGGTAGCCGGCGCGCTCGAGCACGAGCGTGACCGGACCGCGCGCACGGGAATCGTCCTCGATCGCGAGGACGCTGGAAGCGCTCGTCATGCCGCCGCTTCCAGCAGCCCGCCTACCATCGAGCGCAGCGCGTCCAGCGCGAAGGGCTTGGACAGGTAGCCGTCGGCGCCCAGGGTCAGCCCGCACAGCAGATCCCTGTCCTGCGCGCGCGAGGTCACCAGCAGCACCGGGATGTCCCGCGTCTTGGGGTGCCGGCGCAAGGCCGTCAGGAGCTTGAAGCCGCTGACGCCGGGGAGCTCTACGTCCAGCAGGATGAGGCGGGGCAGCGGCGGCTGCCGCAGGGCCGCCTGGAACGCCTTGCCTTCCGCGGCGGTGCGGACCACCAGTCCCATGCGATCGAGCACGCGGTGGATCAGGCGCCGCATGTCCTCGTCGTCTTCCACGACCAGGACCGGGGCGTGTGGCGCGACCTGCGCCCCCTGCGCTCTCCGGCGGAGCACCTGGATGGCGGCTCCGGGCAGGGCCGGCCGTACCGTCCTGGGGTCAGCCGGTGCGGGCTGGGGCGGCACCGCAGCCGGCCCGGCCGCGCGCAGCCCCGTGAAATCGAGATCCTTCAGCGCTTCATTTGCTGCCATCGCCGCTTCCCCTTATGGATGTCCGACGGGACATCTTCGGGGCAGCGCGCGCTGCAAATGTCAGGGACTGTGGTCGATCCGCAAAGTTGTTCTCCGCGGCGACGACGGAATCAGATCTCCCGCCACTCCTCTTCGATCTCGTCCTTGCCGTGCTTCGCGGCGGACTTCGTCTTCGGCGCCTGCAGCGCGGACTTGGCGGCTTCGAGCCGGCGCTGCGCCTCGGCGGCGCGCAGGTGCGCGTCGCTCTCGTGCGGCAGGGCCGGCGCCGCCGCGGGCAAGTCGGTGGCCTCGACCGACGCCTCCTCGACGCGATCGGCGGCCGCGCCCTCGGAAAGCCGGAATGCCGATACCGCGTCGCCCAGCGCCCGCGATTGCTCCTGGAGGCTGCCGGCCGCCGCACTCGCCTCTTCGACCATGGCAGCGTTCTGCTGCGTCACCTTCTCCAGCTGTGTCACGGTCTCGCTGACCTGTGCGATGCCCTGCGCCTGCTCGCGACTCGCCGCCGTGATCTCGGTGATCAGGCTGCTGACCTTGGCCACCGAGTCGACGACCTCGTCCATCGTGCGGCCGGCGTCGTTGACCTGGCGCGAGCCGGCATCCACCTTGGACACCGACTCGTTGATGAGGTCCTTGATCTCCTTGGCCGCCGCCGCCGAGCGCTGCGCGAGGTTGCGCACCTCGGAAGCCACCACCGCGAAGCCGCGACCCTGCTCGCCGGCGCGGGCGGCCTCCACGGCCGCGTTGAGCGCCAGGATGTTGGTCTGGAAGGCAATGCCGTCGATGACGCTCGTGATGTCGGCGATCTTGCGCGAGGACTCGGTGATGCCGTTCATGGTCGATACCGCGGCCCGCACCACGTCGCCGCCCTTGGTGGCCACGCCCGACGCCTGCGTCGCCAGTTCGTTCACTTTCTCCGCGTTCTGCGCGTTCTGGCCGACCGTGGCGGTCATCTCCTCCATCGAGGAGGAGGTTTCCTCCAGGGCGCTCGCCTGGCGCTCCGTACGCGCAGACAGGTCCGTATTCGCCTGCGCGATCTCGCGGGAGGCGGTGGCCACCATATCGCTGGCCGACTTGATGCGGCCCACGATGGTCGCCAGCTGGGTCACCGTATCGCGCAGAGCGAACATCAGCCGGCCCAGTTCGTCCTGCGAGCGGGGGTCCACCTTGACCGCCAGGTCGCCCCGGGCCAGCGATTCGGCCACGCGCACGGCCTGGGCCACGGGCACCGAGATCGAGCGGGACGTCAGCACGCTGATGAGGACCGCGGCGACCAGCACCGCGCCGGCGACGACGAACAGCACCAGCACGACCTCCCGCTGAATGCGGGCGAGGGTCGGCTTGACCGTCTCGATGCGCTGATTGGCCCCCGCGTACAGCGAGTCCATCACGTTTTCCGTGTCGCGGATGACCTGGTTGAATTCGTCCAGCTTCTTGTTCGCCTGCTCGGAGGTCGTGAGCGCGCCCTGGTTGATCAGCGCGTACACGATCTCGATGCCGCCGTCGTAGCTCTGCAGCATGGAGGCCAGCTGGTCCAGGCGCTCGCGCTCCTCGTCGGAGGTCGCGTTGATGTGCGTTTGCGCCACCAGCTCGTCGATGTTGCCGCGCGCCTCGCTGTGGTGCTTGCGCGCCTCCTGCAGCGCCTCCGGGTTGCCGACGCTCAGCAGCATGTCTTTTTCGAAGCGACGCATCATCTGGACGCTGGTGCGCATCGCGGCCACCGAGCGCGCAAATTCCATGTCGCGCTCCAGCGCCACGGTCGTCACGACTGCCTGGCGGTGGATGCCGTACCAGCCCGCCGCGGCGAGGATCAGGGCGCCCAGCACCACCAGCGAGAAGCCCAGCGCGAGCCTCGTGGCCACCCGGAAGTTCGAGAATCTCATGATCGCGCCCCTCCCGGCGTGTCAGTGAACATCCATCAACTGCATTTCGCGGCTGGACATCAGCCGCTCGACGTCCGTGAGGATCAGCATGCGCTGCCCCACCGTGCCCAGCCCGGTGATGAAACGGGCGTCGACGTCGGCGCCGAACGCCGGCGCCGGACGAATCTGGTCGGCAGTCAGCGTCATCACGTCCGAAACCGCGTCGACCACGATGCCGATCATGCGGTCCGCCACGCTCAGGATGATCACCACCGTGAACTCGTCGTATTTCGCCTCGCCCTTGAACTTCACGCGCAGGTCCACGATCGGCACGATGGTGCCGCGCAGGTTGATCACGCCCTTGATGAAGTCCGGCGCGTTGACGATCGCCGTCGGTTCCTCCCAGCCGCGGATTTCCCGCACCTTGAGGATCTCGATCGCGTATTCCTCGGCGCCCAGCCGGAACGTGAGGAACTCCTGACCCGCCGCCTGCTCCGCCTCAGGGCCGCGGCCCCTGAAACTGCCTGATTCGATTCGTGTCGTCATCAGAGGAGGACTGTACCCCCCGCGGCCGACCGCAATGTCAGCCAATGTTCGCTTATGGGTAAGTCTTCTTCAGGGCAGGGCTTGTCGGACAAAGGCATACAGGGGCCTTATGGCGTCATTTTTCTCGTCCGCTGCAGCGGAAGGATGCAACGCGCGCGGCAGCCGGTCAAACCACCGCCAGGGCGTCCGACCAGGCGCCGCCGATCATGGCGACCCCATGCCCTCCCGCGCGCCAGGCCGCGGGGAGGTCCGCGCGGGTCAAGCCGCCGATGGCGTAGACCGGGATCGAAGCACCGCGCACCAGCCCGGCAAATCCTTCCCATCCGAGCGTACGGGCGCCAGGATGGGTGGACGTCGCCTTCACCGGCCCCAGGACTGCGAAATCGAGTCCCAGGCGCATCGCTTTCTCGAGCTCCGCCGCGTTGTGGCAGGACGCCGCCGCCAGGCCCGTGGCGGGGCGCTCCTGCAGTGCGCCCAGCTGCACCGCGGTGAAATGCACGCCGGCCCCCGGGAATCCTCCACTGACCAGGACGCGCGCATCCGTGCTTCGGGCGGCATCGAGGACTGCGCGAACGAAATTGTCGCGCTGCGGCAAATTTCGGTCCCGCACCTGAAGCAAGCGCAGGCCGCCGTCGAGGCGGCGACGCACGACTTCCAGCATGCGTGACTCCCCGAGTCTCTCGGCGTCGGTGATCGCGTACTCGTCGGGCAGGGACAGGGCCGCCAGCACGGGGGCATTGGCGGGCAGCATGGGCGTTGCCAGCGGCGCGTCGAGCCGCTGCCAGGCGATGTCCTGCAGCTCGCGGGGCTGCGGCTCGCCGCCCCAGGCCGTGACGCGGAAGAAGTTCAGGCGCACCGCGGCGTGCGGGTAGACGTACTCGCGCGTGATCCAGGGGTAGGCGGTCTGCGTCTCGATGCCGAGCTCCTCGCGAAGCTCGCGGGCCAGCGCCCGGTCGGCCTGCTCCCCCGCCTCGACCTTCCCGCCCGGGAACTCCCAGTATCCCGCGTAGACCTTGCCGGCGGGCCGCCGCGCGAGCAGGAACGCGCCGTCCGCGCGCTGGATGACCGCCGCCGCGACCTCGAGCGGCACGCTACTTCTTTTTCGCGTGCTTGCCCGCCCAGTCGCGCGCGAACTGATACGCGACCCGCCCGCTCCGCGAGCCGCGCTGCAGCGACCACTGCAGCGCCTCCTCGCGCGCGGCTTCCGCCTCCCTGGGGCCGCAGCCCAGCGTCTTCAGCCAGTGCGCGACGATCTCCAGATACTCGTCCTGATCGAACGGATAGAACGAGACCCACAGGCCGAAGCGCTCGGAAAGCGAGATCTTTTCCTCCACGGTCTCGCCGGGGTGGATCTCCTCGCCCACGTACTTGGTCTCGAGGTTCTCCTGCATGTACTCGGGCATCAGGTGCCGCCGGTTCGACGTGGCGTAGATCAGCACGTTCTCCGAGGTCGTCGAGATCGAGCCGTCGAGGGCCACCTTGAGCGCGATGTAGCCGTCCTCGGCGCCGTGGAAGGTAAGGTCGTCGCAGAACACCAGGAAGCGCTCCGGCCGCCCCGCAACGAGATCGGTGATCGCAGCGAGATCGACGAGGTCGTTCTTCTCGACTTCGACCAGGCGCAGGCCCTGCTTGTGATACTTGTTGAGCAGGCCCTTGACGATGGAGGACTTGCCCGTGCCGCGCGCGCCGGTCAGCAGCACGTTGTTCGCCGGGCGGCCCTCCAGGAACTGTCGCGTGTTCTGCTCCACCTTCGCGATCTGCGGGCCGATGCCCTGCAGGTCGGCCAGCCGCATGCGGTGCACGTGCCGAACCGGCTGCAGCCAGCCGCGCGCCTGCATGCCCGAGGTCTTGCGCCACCGGAAGGCGATGCTGGCCGACCAGTCGGTCGGCGGCGGCGCCGGGGGCAGCAGCTGTTCCAGCCGCTGCAGCAGCAGCTTCAGGTCATCGCTCACGACCGGTACTCCGCGTTGATCTTCACGTAGTCGTACGAGAGGTCGCAGGTCCATACCGTGGCGCTCGCCCGCCCCCGGCGCAACGTGACGCGCACCTCGAACTCGGGATTGCGCATCGCCGCGACCCCCGCCTCCTCCCGGTAGGCCGGGTCGCGGCCGCCTGCGCGGGCCACGCGGACTTCGTCAATGTAGAGATCTACCCGGCCGGTGTCGAGGCCAGGGATCCCGGCATTGCCCACCGCCGCGAGAATGCGGCCCAGATTCGGATCGCCGGCGAAGAACGCAGTCTTCACCAGCGGCGAGTGCGCGATGGCGTACGCGACCTTGCGGCACTCCGCCCTGCTGCGGCCCTGCTCGACGCGCACGGTGACGAACTTGGTCGCGCCCTCCCCGTCGCGCACGATGGCCTTCGCCAGCGACTGTGCAACCTCCGCAATCGCGTCGCTCAGGGCCGCCACGTCCTTGTCCGACCTGGCCACCGGCCCCTTTCCGGTGGCGAGGCATATGAAGGCGTCGTTCGTCGAGGTGTCCCCGTCGACCGTAATGCTGTTGAATGACCGGTCCGCGGCGGACCTGGCCAGGCGTTGCAGCACGCCGCGAGCGACTTTCGCATCCGTCGCCACGAATCCCAGCATGGTCGCCATGTCCGGCCGGATCATGCCCGAGCCCTTGGCGATGCCCGTCACGACCGCGGTGCCCGCCGCCAGCCGCACGCGGCGCGACACTGCCTTCGGAACGGTGTCGGTCGTCATGATTCCTTCTGCCGCGGCCGACCAGCCCTCGGGCCGCAGGTCGCCGACCGCCTCAGGAATACCCGCCAGAATGCGGTCCACGGGCAGGGGCTCCATGATGACCCCGGTCGAGAAGGGCAGCACCTGATTGGGCCGGCACCCGAGCGCCGCGGCCACCGCGCGGCACACCTCGCGTGCCCGACGGATACCGTCCGCACCGGTCCCCGCGTTCGCATTGCCGGTATTCACGACCAGGGCACGCGGTGCGTGGCGCAAATGCGCCTTCGCCAGCACCACTGGGGCCGCGCAGAACCGGTTTCGCGTGAACACGCCCGCCACCGCGGTGCCTGCGGCGACGCGCACGACGACCAGGTCCCGGCGCCCGGGCTTGCGGATGCCGGCGCGGGCGACGCCCAGATCCACGCCGGGCACGGGATCGAGCTGCGCCGGATCCGGCGCCGGCAGGTTCACCGCCATGCGCCTAGCTCAGCCTGCCGTGACAGTGCTTGTACTTGCGGCCCGAGCCGCAGGGGCAGGGATCGTTGCGGCCGATCTTCTGGGCGGCGCGCGCGGGCTGCGACCGGGCGGGCTCCGGCTGTTCGGCGAGCGCCGTATCGTAATCGGCATGCTGCAGGCGCACGTTCTCCACGTGCTGCCTCACGTCCGCTTCCGGTGCCGCCTCGCTGGCGCGGATTTCCACCGATACCAGCGTACGCGTCACCTCCAGCTTGACCGACTCGATCATCGCGCCGAAGAGCTCGAACGCCTCCCGCTTGTACTCCTGCTTGGGATTCTTCTGGGCGTAGCCGCGCAGGTGGATTCCCTGCCGCAGGTGGTCCAGCGCCGCCAGATGCTCCCGCCAATGCGCGTCCAGGATCTGCAGCGTCACATAGCGCTCGTACTGGTGGAAGGAATCCTCGGCGCCCGGCGGAATCTTGCCCCGGTACGCCTCGTCCGCCTGTTGCGTGATCCTGCCGAGCAGCGCCTCGTCGCCGAGGTCCGGCTCCTTCTCGATCCAGGACGCGACCGCCAGCGTCAGGTTGAGCTCCGTCTTGAGGGCCGCCTCGAGCCCCTTCACGTCCCACTGCTCCTCGACGCTCTCCTCGGGGATGTGGGCGCGGAACAGATCGGCGACCACGCCGCCGCGCAGGTCGGCGATGCGCGCCGTCACGTCCTGTGACTCGAGCAGCTCGTTGCGCAGGGCGTAGATGGCCTTGCGCTGATCGTTGGCGACGTCGTCGTATTCGAGCAGCTGCTTGCGGATGTCGAAGTTGCGGGCCTCGACCTTGCGCTGCGCGCCCTCGATCGAGCGGGTCACCATGCCGTGTTCGATCGCCTCGCCTTCCGGCATGCGCAGCATGACCATGATTTTGTTGATCCGCTCCCCTGCGAAGATGCGCAGGAGTGGATCCTCGAGCGACAGATAGAAGCGCGAGCTGCCGGCATCGCCCTGGCGCCCGGAGCGGCCGCGCAGCTGGTTGTCGACCCGGCGCGACTCGTGGCGCTCGGTGCCGATGATGTGCAGGCCGCCTTCCTTGATCACGTGGTCGTGCAGCTGCTGCCACTCACCGCGCAGCTGCGTGGTTCGCTGGGCCTTTTCCGCCACCGGGATCTTGTCGTCGCGCTCGATCAGCTCGATCTGCTTCTCGACATTGCCGCCCAGCACGATGTCGGTGCCGCGGCCCGCCATGTTGGTGGCGATCGTCACCATCTTCGGCCGTCCCGCCTGGGCGACGATCTCGGCTTCGCGCGCGTGCTGCTTGGCGTTCAGGACCTGGTGGGGCAGCTTCTCCTTCGTCAGCAACCCGGAGAGCAGCTCCGAGCTCTCGATCGAGGTCGTGCCGACCAGCACCGGCTGCCCGCGCACGTGGCAGTCCTTGATGTCGTCGATGATCGCCTTGTGCTTCTCCGCCGCCGTCCGGTACACGAGGTCGAGCCGGTCGTCGCGGATCATCTTCTTGTGCGTGGGGATCACCACCGTCTCGAGGCGGTAGATTTCCTGGAACTCGTAGGCCTCCGTGTCGGCCGTGCCGGTCATGCCGGCGAGCTTGGCGTACATGCGGAAGTAGTTCTGGAAGGTGATCGAGGCGAGCGTCTGGTTCTCGTTCTGGATCGCGACCTTCTCCTTGGCCTCGACGGCCTGGTGCAGGCCTTCCGACCAGCGCCGCCCCTGCATCAGGCGGCCGGTGAACTCGTCGACGATGATGACCTCGCCCGCCTGCACCACATAGTGCTGGTCCTTGTGGAACAGGTGGTGCGCGCGCAGGGCCGCGTACAGGTGATGCACGAGGTTGATGTACGCCGGCTCGTACAGGCTGGCACCCGCCGGCAGCATGCCGACTTTCGCCAGGATCTCCTCGGCGTGCGCGTGGCCCGCCTCCGACAGCGTGATCTGGTGGTTCTTCTCGTCCACCCAGAAGTCGCCCTCGCCCTTCTCGTCCTTCTGCCGCGTGAGCCGGGGCGCCACCTCGTTCATGCGCGCGTAAACCTCGGTGCGATCTTCCGCCTGCCCGGAGATGATGAGCGGCGTGCGCGCTTCGTCGATCAGGATCGAGTCGACCTCGTCGACGATCGCGAAGCGAAGGCCGCGCTGGAAGCGCTCCTCGACGCGCATCGCCATGTTGTCGCGCAGGTAGTCGAAGCCGAACTCGTTGTTGGTGCCGTAGGTGATGTCGGCGGCGTACGCGGCGCGCTTTTCCTCCGGCTCCATCTGCGGCACGTTGACGCCCACGGTCAGGCCGAGGAAGCCGTAGATGCGGCCCATCCATTCCGCATCGCGGCGCGCGAGGTAGTCGTTGACCGTCACGATGTGCACGCCGCGGCCGGCGATCGCGTTCAGGTACGCGGGCAGCGTCGCCACCAGCGTCTTGCCCTCGCCGGTCTTCATCTCCGCGATCTTGCCGTCGTGCAGGACCATGCCGCCGATGAGCTGCACGTCGAAGTGCCGCATGTGCAGTGTGCGCTTGGACGCTTCGCGCACCACCGCGAAGGCTTCGGGCAGCAGCTCTTCCAGGCCCGCCCGTTCGGCCGCGTCCTTCTCCGCCTCGGGCGCGGCGGCCACCCGCTCCTTCAGGCGCTTGCGGAACTCGGCAGTCCTGGCGCGCAGCGCCTCATCGGAGAGCGCCGCGGTCGCGGACTCCAACGCGTTGATGCGCGCGACGACGCGCGAATATTGCTTCAACAGCCGCTCGTTGCGGCTGCCGAAGATCTTGGTGAGGACGTTGGCCATCTGGCGTTACCGCCGCCCGTGCGGCGGACGCGCGGAACTGCTCCGGAAACTCAAAATTTTATCACGGCGGGGCGAGGCCCCGCGGCCGACTAGCGATCGGCGCGCGCGGTCTGGCGCGTCGCCGGCGTGTTCAGGACGAACCGGGCCGGGTTCTGCGCCACGCCCTTGAAGCGAACCTCGAAGTGCAGGTGCGGCCCGGTCGAGCGGCCCGTGGAGCCCACGTCCGCGATGTGGCGTCCGCGCTGCACCACGTCGCCCTCGCGCACGTAGAGCTTCGAGGCGTGCGCATAGCGGGTCACGAGGTCGTTGCCGTGGTCGATGTCGACCATGTTGCCGTACTGGGGATGGAATCCCGCGAAGATCACCACGCCGCCCGCCGCCGCGCGGATGGGCGAGCCCAGATCGGCCAGGAAGTCGATGCCTTCGTGCATCGCCTGCATGCCGGTGAAGGGGTCGATGCGCATGCCGAAGCCCGACGCGTTGAACGGCGCGTTCACCGGCATCATGGTCGGGATCAGCTTCTTCTTGACGGCCTGCTCGAACAGCTGGGCCTCGAGCACGCCCAGCATGTCGGTGCGGTTCTCGACGTGGCGGGAGACGGCGTACAGCTTCTCGCCGAACTCGGCGAGCGACAGGTTCTGCGGCGGAAGCGAGGTCGGCTGCGCGCCACCGAGGCCCGGTGCCTCGCTGAAGCGGAATTCCTGCGGCCGGATGCCGGCGAGCGCCGAGAGGCGGTCGCCCAGCGCATCGAGGCGGGCAAGCTGCGCCTGCATCTCGCCGAGCTTGACGGCCATCGCGTTCAGGTTCTGCTGGACGAACTTGCGGGCGCGCTCCGCCTCGCCCTGCTGCGCCGACAGCACGAGCTCCTGGACCAGGGGAATCTTGATGTCCGCCGCGAACCGGAACGTCACCCAGTACAGGGCCGCCGTCATGCCCACCAGCAGCACCAGCGCGCCGAACAGCGACGCGAACAGGTGCCGCAAGGACACGTTCAGTGTCCTAGCCTTGGCCCGCCGGCTCGGGATGACGATAATCTGCAAACGCAGCTCCCTGTCTTCCGTTCCCCTTGCACCCCACCAAAGCGGACCGCTTTCTGCTCGCCGACCAAGGCATCGGCCAAGTGGCCGCCAAGGCCCGCGAGATCCGCTCCCTCACGCAGGCCTGCGCCGCGTTACTTCCGTCAGGGATCGCACCGCATTTGCGAATCGCGCATCTCAGGGATGGCGAACTCGTACTGCTTGCAGCGAATCCCTCGGCGGCAGCAAAGCTCAAACTCGTCGCGGAGAGCCTGCGTAAGTTCTTGTTACAACAGGGTTCAAAGGTTAATTCAGTTTCCGTGAGGGTGCAACCAACTCGGTCACAGCCTCCGCCGGTACCGCCGGCCAAGCAGGCGCGGCTGTCGGAGGCTGGAAAGGCTGAATTATCAGCCCTTTATGACCGACTGCCGGCCGGTTCCCCGGCGCGGGAGGCGCTGGGCGCCTTACTCCGGCGGCAGACCCCTAAAAAACATTCACAACCCGCTCCGCGAACAGGAGCAACAGGAACACCACGGCCGCGGCGAGGAAGATCGTGAAGATGCGCCCGGCCCAGCGCAGGTAGCGGCGCTCCCCGGTTGCCATGTAAAGCGCGACGCACACGCCCAGCGCCAGCGCAACCGCGAGGCCGGCGAGGCGCGCGAACGGCACTCAGACCGATGCGCGCACCAGCCCCGCCACGCCGGCCGGGGCCTTGTCGGCCTGGTCGAAGCTGGCCATCTCCCACGCCGCCGAGTCCGCCACCAGTGCGCGCAGGAGCTTGTTGTTGAGCGCGTGGCCCGACTTGTGGGCGGAGAAGGCGCCGAGCAGCGGTCGCCCGAGCAGGTACAGGTCGCCGATGGCGTCGAGCACCTTGTGGCGGATGAACTCGTCGGCAAAACGCAGCCCGTCGGCATTCAGCAGGCGGAACTCGTCCAGCACCAGGGCGTTGTCCAGCCCGCCGCCGAGCGCGAGGCCGCTCTCGCGCAACTGCTCGACATCGTGCATGAAGCCGAATGTGCGCGCCCTCGCGATCTCCTTGAGGTACGAGGTCTGCGCGAAGTCGACGCTGACCGACTGGCTCGTCCGGTCGATGACCGGATGGTTGAAGACGATGGAGAATTGCAGGCGCAGGCCCTCGTAGGGCTCCAGGCGCGCCCACTTGTCGCCGTCGCTCACCTCCACCTTGCGCTTGACGCGCAGGAAGCGCTTGGGCGCGGGCTGCTCCTCGAGGCCCGCCTGCTGCAGCAGAAGCACGAACGCGGCCGCGCTGCCGTCCATGATCGGCACCTCGGGTCCGTCGAGATCGACGTATGCGTTGTCCACGCCCATGCCAGCCAGCGCGGACATCAGGTGCTCGACGGTGTAGACCTTCACGTCCTGGTGCACGAGGCACGAAGACAGCCGCGTGTCGCCGACGAGATCGGCGCGCGCGGGAATGTCCACCGGCGCCTCGAGATCAACGCGGCGGAACACGATGCCGGTATCGGGCTGGGCGGGGCGCAGCGCGAGGTTGATTCTCTGGCCGGTATGCAGCCCGACGCCTGTGGCGCGGACCAGTGATTTCAGCGTGCGTTGCTTGAGCATGCCTAACTTCTTGAGCAGATGGAGATTCTACCAGACATGCACGGCGGAGCGCCCCCGGCAAGGAGGGGGAGGCGCTCCGCCGCCCGCGCGGCGCTGCCGGTCAGTCGGCCTGTTTGCGCAGGAACGCGGGGATGTCGTACTTGTCGACGCCGCTCTGCTGCAGGGCCTCGACGGTGGACGCCCGGTTGCGGCGGATGACGGCCGGGACCGCGTCCAGCTGCTGGTAGTCCACCGCACCGGCCGCCGGCAGAGGCTGGTCGTCCGTGCCCGTCTTCTGCGCGACGACCAGCTGCGGCTTGCCCTGGCGCGCCAGGAGCGGCGCGCCCAGGCCCGTGGCCACCACCGTCACCCGCAGCTCCTCCGTCAGGTTGTCGTCGTACACCCCGCCGTAGATGATGGTCGCGTCTTCGGCGGCGAACGCCCGGATGGTGTTCATCACCTCCTTGGTCTCGCGCAGCTTGAGGCTGGTCCGCGAGGCGCTGATGTTGACCAGCACGCCGCGAGCCCCCGCGAGATTGACGCCTTCCAGCAGCGGGCAGGCAATCGCCTGCTCGGCCGCGATTCGCGCCCGGTCGAGGCCGGTTGCGCTCGCCGACCCCATCATGGCCATGCCCTGCTCGCACATGACGGTGCGCACATCCTGGAAGTCGACATTCACCAGGCCGGGCTGGTTGATGATTTCGGCGATGCCTGCGACGGCATCGTTCAGCACATCGTCGGCCGCCTTGAAAGCCTCCTCCTGGGTGACGTCCTCGCCCAGCACCTCCTCGAGCTTGTCATTGAGGATGACGATGAGCGAATCGACGTGCGGCGAGAGCTCGGCGAGACCCTGCTCGGCGATCTTCATGCGCTTGGAGCCCTCGAACGAGAACGGCTTGGTGACCACGGCCACCGTCAGGATGCCGAGCGAGCGCGCCACCTCGGCGATCACCGGGCCGGCGCCCGTCCCCGTGCCGCCGCCCATACCTGCGGTGATGAACACCATGTGCGCGCCGGAGACCGCTTCCTCGATGCGCTCCCGATCTGCGAGCGCGACAGCGCGCGCCTCTTCGGGCTTGGCGCCCGCGCCCAGCCCGCTCGAGCCGAGCTGGATCTGGTTGCGCGCCTTGTTGCGCGAGAGCACCTGCGCGTCGGTATTGACGGCGATGAACTCCACGCCCTCGACGCCCTGCTCGATCATGTGGTTCACGGCGTTGCCGCCGGCCCCACCCACGCCGATCACCTTGATGATCGGTCCCGCCGCCTGACTGTCCACGATCTCGAACATGCTTTTCCTCCTTGCCGGTTAGAACAAACTCAGAAGTTGCGCTGAAACCACTCCCGCATCCGCGCCACCACGGCCCGTACCGAGCCGTCGTGCCGCGCAAGCTGTCCCTGTCTGACCTGCTGCACGCCCTCGAGCAGCAGCCCCACCGCGGTCGCGTGGCGCGGGCTGCGCACCACGTCGGAGAGGCCGCCCGCATACTTGGGCAGGCCGACCCGCACGGGCATGTGGAAGATCTCTTCGCCCAGCTCGACCATGCCTCGCATCTCCGAGCTGCCGCCCGTGAGCACCACGCCCGAGGAGAGCAGCTCCTCGAAGCCCGACTCGCGCAGCACCTGCTGCACGAGCGAAAAAAGCTCCTCGACCCGCGGCTCGATCACCTCGGCGAGCGTCTGGCGCGACATCGCACGCGGGCCCCGGTCGCCGATGCCGGGCACCTCGATCATTTCGTTGGGGTCCGCGAGCTGCCGGAGCGCCACGCCGTGGCGCACCTTGATGAGCTCCGCGTCCGCGGTGGGGGTGCGCAGCGCCATGGCGATGTCGTTGGTGATCTGGTCCCCGGCGATGGGGATCACCGCCGTATGGCGGATCGCGCCGTGCGTGAAGACCGCGATGTCGCTCGTGCCGCCGCCGATGTCGACCAGGCACACGCCGAGGTCCTTCTCGTCCTCGGAGAGGACGGCGCGCGCCGAAGCGAGCGGCTGCAGGATGAGGTCGTTCACCTCCAGGCCGCAGCGGCGCACGCACTTGACGATGTTCTGCGCCGCCGACACGGCGCCGGTCACGATGTGCACCTTGACCTCGAGGCGCACGCCCGACATGCCGATCGGCTCGCGCACGTCCTCCTGGCCGTCGATGATGAATTCCTGCCGCAGCACGTGCAGGATCTGCTGGTCGGTCGGGATGTTGACCGCCTTGGCGGTCTCGATGGCGCGCTCGACGTCGAGCGCGCCCACTTCGCGGTCCTTGATCGCCACCATGCCGGTGGAGTTGAAGCTCTTGATGTGGCTGCCGGCGATGCCGGTGAAGGCCGAGGCGATCTTGCAGTCGGCCATCAGCTCGGCCTCCTCGAGCGCGCGCTGCACGGCGTTCACCGTCGACTCGATGTTGACCACCACGCCCTTCTTCAGGCCCTTGGACTCGTGGCCGCCCATGCCGAGGATGTCGATGGTGCCGTCGGGCCGCAGCTCGGCGACCAGCGCGACCACCTTCGAGGTGCCGATGTCCAGGGCCACGACCAGGTTCTTGGTCTCGCGCGCCATCGCTATCCCCTCGGCTCCGCGAGCCTCAGGGCGAAGCCGTTGGGATATCGCAGGTCCACGTGCTCCACCTTGTGCGTCATGCGGCCGATCGATTCGGGGTAGGCGGCGACGAGCCGCCGCAAGCGCGCCTCCACCGGGTCGTGCTCCGCATCGCGGCCGAGGGCGATCGCGAGCCCGTCGTCGAGCCGCAGCAGCCAGGCGCGCCGTCTGGACATCACCACGCGCGCCGGCTTGACGCCGAGCGGCGCAAGGATGTCGACGAAGCCCCGGTAGCGGCGCGTCAGCTCGGCCTCGCTGCCCTCGGGGCCGGCGAACACGGGCAGCACGGCCGCACTCTCGCCGGCGAAGCGCTCGCCGAGATCGCTCACCAGCCCGCCGTCGGCCCAGCGCGCGAGTGCCACGTGCTCGACGAGGCTCGCTTCGAGCTGGTCCGGCCACACGCGGCGCACCTCGGCGCGCCGCACCCAGGGCAGCGACTCGAGCCCGGCCCGCACGTCGGCGAGGTCCACGGCGAAGAAGTTGCCCGAGAGGCGTCCCTGCGCCGCCGACTCGATCTGTGCGCGCGTGGTATGGACGAGCACGCCCGTCACGAGAATCTCGCGGATCGGAAAGAGCGTCGAGCGCAGCAGCAGTTGAGCGGCGGCCACGGCAAACACGATCAGCGCGAGCGCCGTCAGGAAGCCCGCGGCGGCATTCAGCTGGCGCGGGTTATCCCACATGCGCGCCCTCCAGGATCTTCAGGCAGAGGTCCTCGTAGGACAGGCCCGC
>DASUFW010000360.1:0-1888 GCA_036274335.1 Burkholderiales bacterium
GGCGCCGGGCACGCGCAGGCCGGGGCGCGCGCGCGCCAGCGCGCCGAGCGCGCCGGAGACTTCCACCGGATTGCAGGCGAGGTCCATGAGCGCCTTGATGCGCGAGAGCACGGGCGGCAGCACGCGCGCGAGCGACGCCGACACCGCCACGGCGAGCGCGGGCTTCTTCGGCGACGGGCGCACCTCCACCCAGCCGAGGTGCGGCCTGTCCTCCTGCACGATCCGCACCGTGCGGCGGTAGCAGCCGTCCTGCAGCGCTTCGACCCCTGCGATGGCGCGAGCGCCGAGGAACGTGCTCACGCCCGGCCAGTCGTAGGGCGGCCGGAAGCTCAGCTCGAAGCGCAGCGCCTCCGCCGTGGGGGCGATCGAGGCGTGCATGCGCCGGCGCAGCTGCGCCGGCTGCAGCCGGTAGCGATCGCGGAACAGCGCGTTGAAGCGCCTCAGGCTGCCGAAGCCGCTCGCGAACGCCACCTCGGTGACCGGCAGCGCGGTGTCGGTGAGCAGCCGCTTGGCGAGCAGCAGCCGCTGCGTCTGCGCGTACTCGACCGGCGAGACGCCGAACTCGGCGCCGAAGGCGCGCCGCAGGTGCCGGTCGGTGATGCCGAGCCGCGCGGCCACCGCTTCCAGCCCCTCCGCCTCGAGCGCGCGGTCCTCGATCAGGCTCGCGGCCGCCTGCGCGACGCGCGTCGTGGCATCGACGCTGGCATTGCCGGGCGCGAGCTCCGGGCGGCAGCGCAGGCACGGACGGTATCCCGCCGATTCGGCGGCGGCGGCGCTCGGATAGAAGCGGCAGTTCTCGCGCCGCGGCGGCTTCACCGTGCATACCGGCCGGCAGTAGATGCGCGTCGAGGACACGGCGACGAAGAAGCGCCCGTCGAAGCGCGCATCGCGCGCCTTCAGGGCGCGGTAGCAGGTCGCGGCATCCAGGGTCATGCGGCGCATTATGGGCGCGCCGCGCCGGCCCTGCTCGCCGTTTCCGGACATCGCGGCGCCGCGTCCGAAAACGGCCAGCGGGCAGGACGTGCTTCTGCCATGATGGCGCCGTGACCGCGCGCGACTACGCCCGCCTGGTGGCGCTCGCCGCGCTGTGGGGCGCGGCCTTCATCTTCATGCGCGTCGCCGCGCCGGTGCTCGGCCCGGCGTGGACGGCCGAGCTGCGGGTCCTGCTCGGCGGCCTTGCCCTGCTCGCCTGGCTGCGCGCGACCGGCGTCGACGCCGGCCTCGCGGCGCACTGGCGCTTCTACCTGATCGTGGGCGGCGTCGGCATCGCCGCGCCCTTCGCGCTCTATTCATTCGCCGCCATGCACGCGCCCGCCTCGCTGCTGGCGATCGTCAACGCGACCACGCCCATCTTCGGGCTCGCCTGGAGCGCCGGGTTCCGCGACGAGCGCGTGACGCCGCGCAAGGCCGCCGGCCTCGCGCTCGGCGTCGCGGGCGTGTGGCTGATCGCGAACCCCGCGGGCCTCGCGCCCGACCCGCGCTTTGCCTGGGCGGTGGCGGCGGCGCTCGGCGCCTGCTGCCTGTACGGCGTGGTGGGCGTGCTCATCAAGCGCTTCGCGCGCGGCGCGACGCCGCGCGGCATGGCGGCCGGCAACCAGCTGGCGGCGGCGCTGGTGCTCGCGCCGCTGCTGCCGCTTCTGCCGCCCGCCGCCGCCCCTTCGGCGCTCGTCCTCGCCAACGTCGCGGCGCTGGCGCTGCTCGCGAGCGGCGTGGCCTTCGTGCTCTATTTCCGCCTGATCGCCGACGTCGGCGCGACGCGCGCCCTCACCGTCACCTACCTGATCCCGCTGTTCGGCATCCTGTGGGGGTGGCTGTTTCTGGGCGAGACGCTGCCCGCGGCCGCCTTCGGCGGCGGCGCGCTCATCGTGGCCGGGACGGCGCTCGTGAC
>DASUFW010000361.1:0-3966 GCA_036274335.1 Burkholderiales bacterium
TCAGACCATGCTGTATCCCGATATCTTCAGGTCCATGGAGCGCGTGCGCTGGAGCCTCGAGCGCGACGTGCCCTGGGACGCGTTCGACGCGGCGCGCCTCTCCGACGAGCAGGCCCGCACCATCAAGATGAACGCCATCACCGAGTGGGCGGCGCTGCCGGCCACCGAGATGTTCCTGCGCGACAACCGTCACGACAGCGATTTCTCCGCGTTCATGTCGGTGTGGTTCTACGAGGAGCAGAAGCACTCGCTCGTGCTGATCGAGTACCTGCGCCGCTTCCGCCCCGAGCTGGCGCCCACCGAAGCCGAGCTGCACGCGGTGCGCTTTCCCTTCGACCCGGCGCCGCCCGAGCAGACGCTGATGCTGCACTTCTGCGGCGAGATCCGGCTGAACCACTGGTATCGCCGCGCGGCCGAGTGGCACACCGAGCCGGTGATCAGGCACATCTACACCCTGATCTCGCGCGACGAGGCGCGGCACGGCGGGGCCTACCTGCAGTATTTGCGCCGTGCGGTCGCGCAGGGCGGCGAGGAGGTCAAGGCCTCGCTCGCGCGCACCGGCCTGCTGATGGCCGCGGCGGCCCGCTCCGGAAAGCCGCTGCATCCGACCAATCTGCACGTCAACGAGTCGCTGTTCCCGAATGACACGGTGCAGTCCAGGCTCCCCGACCCGGAATGGCTCGAGCGCTGGCTGGACCGGCAGATCCGCTTCGACCGCGAGTGGGAAAAGAAGGTCTCCGACATGATCCTGCTCAACCTGTCGAAGCTCTTCGACGCGCCGATCCGCACGCTGCAGGACCTCTCGCGCTTCCGGCGGCGCCTGGCCGCCTGAGGGTCAGGGCGCGGCGAGCAGCCGCTCGATCTCCGCGACCAGCGTCGGGTCCTGCGGGTCGACCTGGGTGGCGAAGGCCTGCACGCTGCGTCCGTCGCGCGCGACGAGGTACTTGTGGAAGTTCCAGCGCGGCGCGCTGCCGGTCGACTTCGTGAGCTCGGCGAACAGGGGGTTCGCGCCGGCGCCGCGCACGCCCGTCTTGGCGAACATCGGGAAGTCGATCGCGTACTGGTTGACGCAGAAGGTGGCGATTTCCTTGTTGCTGCCGGGCTCCTGCGCGCCAAAGTCGTTCGACGGGAAGCCGAGCACCACCAGTCCGCGGTCGCGATACTTGCGGTACAGGGCCTCCAGTCCCTCGTACTGCGGCGTGTAGCCGCACTGGCTGGCGGTGTTGACGACCAGCAGCACCTTGCCGGCGTACGCGCACAGCGACTGCGGCTGCTCGCGCAGGTCGTTCATCTGGCGGTCGAGCAGGGGCGGGCACGCGGCGGCGGGCATGGCGAGGCTCCCGAGGAGGAGAAGGCTAGAAAGGAAGCGGCGCATCGGGCTTGAGGGGCTGCAGTGCGGCGCGGAATTCTTCCTGGATGCGCCTGAGCGCTTCCTTCGAGTCCGCCTCGAAGCGCAGCACGATGACGGGCGTCGTATTGGAGGCGCGCGCGAGGCCGAAGCCGTCGGCGTACTCCGCGCGCACGCCGTCGATGGTCACCATGCGCGCCGCGTTGGGGAAAGGCTTTGCTGCCTGCAGCTTCGCCACGAGCGCGTGCGGCTCGCCCTCGGCGAGCTTCCACTGCAGCTCGGGCGTCGAGGGCGCGCTCGGCAGGCCCTTCAGCACGCCGCCGGGGTCCGAGGATCGCGACAGGATTTCCAGCAGCCTCGCGCCCGCGTACAGCGCGTCGTCGAAGCCGTACCAGCGCTCCTTGAAGAAGGTGTGGCCCGACATCTCGCCGGCGAGCGGCGCACCGGTCTGGGCGAGCTTCGCCTTGATGAGCGAGTGTCCTGTCTTCCACATCAGGGGCTTGCCGCCGTGCTTCTCGATCCAGGGCGCGAGCAGGCGCGTGGACTTGACGTCGAAGAGGATCTGCGCGCCGCGGTTGCGCGACAGCACGTCCGAGGCGAACAGCATCAGCTGCCGGTCGGGGTAGATGACCTCGCCGTCCTTGGTGACCACGCCGAGGCGGTCGCCGTCGCCGTCGAACGCGAGGCCGAGCTCGGCGCGGCCCTTGCGCAGCGCCTCGATCAGGTCCGCGAGGTTCTCGACGTGCGAGGGATCGGGGTGGTGGTTCGGGAAGCGCGGATCGACGTCGCAATAGAGCTCCTCGACGTCGCAGCCGAGCGCCTTGTACAGGCGCGGCGCCGCCAAGCCCGCCACGCCGTTACCGCAGTCGACGGCGACGCGCATGCGGCGCGAGACCCGAACGTCACCCGTGATGCGCTCCACGTAGGCGGGAAGGACGTCGGTCGTGCGGCGCGAGCCGCGGCCTTCGCCCCAGTCCTCGCGCTCGATGCGCGCGCGCAGCTGCTGGATCTCGTCGCCCGACAGGGTGTGGCCGTCGACCACCATCTTCAGGCCGTTGTACTCGGGCGGGTTGTGGCTGCCGGTCACGGCCACGCAGCTGCCGCACTTGAGGTGGTGCGCGGCGAAGTACACCACCGGCGTCGGCGCCATGCCCACGTCCACCACGTTCGCGCCCGAGGCCTGCAGGCCTTCGCAGAGCGCGTTCACCAGGCCGGGGCCGGAGTCGCGTCCGTCGCGCCCGACCGCGAACTCGCCGGCCATCGAGCCGAGCACGCGGCCGATGGCGCGCACCACGTCCGCGGTCAGCGACTTTCCCGCGATGCCGCGGATGTCGTAGGCACGGAAGATTTCGGCGGGGACGTTCACGAGATGGCCAGGAATCCGAGGATGCGGTGCGCGAGCCAGTCCTCGCGCCCCGGAAAGCCGGCATGTCCGCCGGTCTCGGGGAATTCTAGCACCACGTCGCCCGACACTTCGCGCGTCGCCGCCGCGAGATCGGCGGCGGCGAGGAAGGGATCGTTGCGTGCGTTCAGCACCAGCGTCGGCACGCGGATGCGCGCGAGCCATGGCGCGCTGGAGGCGCGCGCCCAGTAGTCCTCGGCGCCGCGAAAGCCGTGCAGAGGCGCCGTGATCAGCTCGTCGAATTCGCGGAAGGTGCGCATGCCGGCGATGCGGAACTGGTCGAGCGCGAGCTGCCCGAGCGCCACCTTGGCGATCGCCTTGGCCTTCATCGTGAGCAGGAAGTGGCGGACGTACAGGCGCCGGTTGAGGCCGGCATCGAGCACGCGCGCCGAGGCGGTGAGCGAAAGCGGCGCGGACACCGCGACCGCGCGGGTCACCACGTCCCGGGCGCCGTCGCCGCGCTCGCCCAGCCACTTGAGCAGCGCGTTGCCGCCCAGCGATACGCCCGTCGCGTAGGCGGGGCGCAGCCGGCGCAGCATCCAGTCGATCTCTTCGCTGTCGCCCGAATGGTAGGCGCGCGGCAGGCGGTTCAGCGTGCCGGAGCAGCCGCGGAAGTGCGGCACCGCGAGGCGCCAGCCGCGCGCGAGCGCCGCGGCCGCCAGCCGGCGCGCGTAGTGGCTGGAGGAGCCGCCTTCCAGCCCGTGGAACAGCGCGACCAGCGGCCCGCTGCCCACGCCCGCGCGGTCGACGTCGACGAAGTCGCCGTCCGGCGTGTCCCAGCGCTCGCGCCGCCAGGCGACGCGCGGCGCGGGCGCGAGCGCCGGCAGGATCGTCTGCAGGTGGCCGCCCGGCAGCCACGAAGGTGCCCGGTACGGCGTCAATGCAGGATCTTCGGCGATTCCGGCGGCGGCTCGGCGCTGCCGGGCGCGGGCGAACCGTGATGCGCAACCATGCGCCAGCCGGCAGCGGTGCGCAGGTAGACGTTGGTGGCGACCACCGCCTGGCGCGGCTTGCGCTCGCCGGGCACGAAGAAGTTCTCGTGCACGCTGTGCACCGCGACCAGCGACCCGCCGGTCGTCACGTGCTGCGTGACGTGGATGCGCGCGCGTGCACCGCCGGCGAAGATCTGCCGCCAGCTGTCGCGCACCTGGTCCTGCCCGCACAGGCGCGGGCCGCCGGGGTGCACGCACACGATCTCCTCGTCTTCCGACCAGAC
>DASUFW010000362.1:0-2482 GCA_036274335.1 Burkholderiales bacterium
TCAATTCGCGCGAGCGTCGCGAGCTGCTGCGCCTGCTCGGGAAGCTGGCCGGGTGAGCTCGGCCCCGCTGCGCCGCGTGCCGATGGGCGCCGACGACGTCGCCGTCCTGCACCGGGACGACGGCGCGCTGTTCCTGCGCACGCCGCACGTGCTCGGCCCCTATCCGCGCAACCTCACGGAGCGGCTCGAGCGCTGGGCGCGCGAAACGCCGCAGCGCGTGCTCGCCGCGCAGCGCCACCCGGCGGGCGGCTGGCGCGAGCTCAGCTACGCCGAGGCCTTCTTTCGTGCCCGGCGCGTGGGGCAGGCGCTCCTGGATCGCGGGCTGTCGGCGGAGCGCCCGCTCGTCGTCCTGTCGGAGAACGGACTGGAGCACCTGCTGCTCCTGCTCGGCGCAATGCACGTGGGTATTCCTTGCGCGCCGGTGTCGCCGGCCTACTCGTTGCTGTCGAGCGACCACGGCAAGCTGCGCTACATCCTGAGCCTTGCCACGCCCGGCCTCGTCTACGCGCAGGACGAGGCGCGCTTCAGCAAGGCGGTCGGCGCTGCCGTGCCGCCGGGCACGGAGGTCCGGTACGGCGAGATTCCCGAAGCCGATGCGACTGCCGCCGTCGAGTCGGCGCACGCGCGCACCGGGCCCGACACCCTTGCGAAGCTGCTCTTCACCTCGGGATCCACGGGCCAGCCCAAGGCCGTCATCAACACCCAGCGCATGCTGTGCGCGAACCAGCAGATGCTCGCGCAGTCCCTGCCGTACCTCGCCGAAGTGCCGCCGGTGCTGGTGGACTGGCTGCCCTGGAACCACACGGCGGGGGGCAACCACAACATCGGCATCGCGCTCTACAACGGCGGCACGCTGTACATCGACGAGGGCCGCCCGGTGCCGGGGCTGATCGAGACCACGGTGCGCAACCTGCGCGAAGTCGGCCCGACCATCTACTTCAACGTGCCGCGCGGCTACGAGGCGCTGCTGCCTTACCTTCGCGAGGACGAGGTTCTGCGGCGCACCTTCTTCGGCCGGCTGGGGATCATGCAGTACGCGGCCGCGGTGCTTCCACAGCCAGTATGGACGGCCTACGACGAGCTGGCCGTGCAGACCTGCGGCGAGCGCGTCCTGTGGATCACCGGGTACGGCGCGACCGAGACGGCGCCCTTCACGATGTGCACCAATCGGGGCGCGAAGCGCGCCGGGACCGTCGGCCTGCCGGTGGACGGCGTCGAGATGAAGCTCGCCCCCGTCAACGACAAGCTGGAGGCGCGCTTTCGCGGGCCGCACATCACGCCCGGCTACTGGCGCCAGCCGGAATTGACGCGCGCGGCGTTCGACGAGGAGGGCTACTACCGCACGGGCGACGCCATGCGCTTCCTCGATCCGGGGACCCCGGCCCTCGGCCTGGAGTTCGACGGGCGCCTGACCGAGGACTTCAAGCTCACCACCGGCACCTGGGTGAGCGTCGGGCCGCTGCGCGCGAAGCTCAATGCCGCGGGCGCACCCTACGTCCAGGACTGCGTCATCGCGGGCCACGACCGCGACGAGGTCTGCGCGATGATCTTCCCGTCGGCGGCGTGCCGGGACCTCGCGCCGGCCGCCTTGCGCGCTATCCTGCAGGGCGTGCTCGACCGGCTCGCCGCGCAGAGCACGGGCAGCTCGACCCGCGTCGCCCGGGCGCTGGTGCTGGAGGCGCCGCCCTCGATCGACGCCGGGGAGATCACTGACAAGGGCTCGATCAACCAGCGCGCGGTGCTGCGCGCGCGCGCCGATCTGGTAGAAATGCTGTATTCGCAACCGGAGGCCCCGCAGGTGCTGAAAGCCGCCGCATGAACCTCGACAGCCTGGTCGCCATCGACGTGCACACCCACGCCTGGAAGTCGGCGCTGCGCGTGGGCGACGCGCCCACCGAGTCGCAGCAGGCGATGGGCAACTACTTCCGCTACACGCCGCAGCACCAGACCGTGCCCGAGATGGCGGACATGTACCGCAAGCTGAAGATGGCCTTCGTCGTGTTCACGGTGGACGGCGAGAAGGGCGCGAGCCGCGGCATCACCAACGAGGAGGTCGCCGAGCTCGCCCACAAGCATGCCGACGTGGCGATCCCGTTCGCGAGCATCAACCCCAACCGCGGCGCCGAGGGCGTCGCGAGGGCGAAGCGCCTGATCCGGGACTACAAGGTCCGCGGCTTCAAGTTCCACCCGTCGGTGCAGGAGTTCTATCCGAACGACCGGCTCGCGTACCCGCTCTACGAGGTGATCGCGGAAGCGAAGCTGCCGGCGCTCTTCCACACCGGCCAGACGGGCGTCGGCGCGCAGACGCCGGGCGGCGGCGGCATCCGCCTCAAGTACTCGAACCCCATGCTGCTCGACGACGTGGCCGCGGATTTTGCGGACATGCCGCTCGTCCTCGCGCACCCTTCGTTCCCATGGCAGGAGGAGGCGCTCTCGGTCGCCACGCACAAGCCGCAGGTCTACATCGACCTCTCCGGCTGGT
>DASUFW010000363.1:0-3011 GCA_036274335.1 Burkholderiales bacterium
CTACAACCGCGGCGCGGCGTTCAGCTTCCTCGCGAGCGCGCCGGGATGGCAGACGGCCTTCTTCTCCGGGATCGCGCTGGTCGCCTCCGCGGTGGTCAGCTGGATGCTGCTGCGCGCTCCCCAGCGACGCCTGCAGGCGAGCGGCCTGGCGCTCATCCTGGGCGGCGCGCTCGGCAACCTCTGGGACCGCCTGCGGTGGGGCGCGGTGGCCGATTTCCTCGACTTCCACGCATTCGGCTGGCACTGGCCGGCGTTCAACGCCGCCGACTCGGCGATCACGGTCGGCGCGGCGCTGCTGATCGCCGAGGGCTTCCGGCGCCGGGATTAGAATGCCGGGGGTGGAAGTCCTGCTCGCCAACCCGCGCGGCTTCTGCGCCGGCGTCGAGCGCGCGATTGAGATCGTGGAGCGGGCGCTGACGCAGGTCGGCGCCCCCATCTACGTGCGCCACGAGATCGTGCACAACCGCTACGTGGTCGACGACCTGCGCGCGAAGGGCGCGGTGTTCGTCGAGACGCTGGACGAGGTCCCGGCGGGCGCGACCGTGATCTTCAGCGCGCACGGCGTGTCGAAGGCGGTGCGCGCCGAGGCGGAGCAGCGCGGCCTCAAGGTGTTCGACGCCACCTGCCCGCTCGTGACCAAGGTGCATGTCGAGGTCGCGGGCATGCTGCGCGAAGGCTATGAGGTCGTCATGATCGGGCATCGGGGGCATCCGGAGGCCGAGGGCACCATGGGCCAGGCCGGCGAGCGCATGCACCTGGTCGAGACCGTCGAGGACGTCGCGGGGCTCCCGCTGGCGTCCGGGGCGCGGGTGGCCTACGTCACGCAGACGACCCTTTCCGTGGACGACGCCCAGGCGGTGGTCGCGGCCCTGCAGCGGCGCTACCCGCAGATCCGGGGGCCGAAGCGGGCCGACATCTGCTACGCGACGCAGAACCGCCAGGACGCCGTGAAGGTCATGGCGCCCCGCTGCGACGTGGTCGTCGTGGTGGGGGCGCCCAACAGCTCCAATTCCAACCGGTTGCGCGAAGTGGCCGAGCACATCGGCGCCGCCGCCTACCTGGTGGAGCGGGCCGGCGACGTGCGCGCCGAGTGGCTCGCGGGCAAGCATCGCGTGGGCGTGACGGCGGGGGCGTCGGCGCCCGAGGTGCTCGTGCAGGAGGTCATCGCCCGGCTGCGCGAGCTCGGCGCCTCCGGCGTGCAGCAGCTCGAGGGCATCACCGAGCGGGTCGTGTTCACGCTGCCGCGCGAGCTTGCCCGACGCTAGCCAGATCGCCCGCGCGGCGGCCCTCTACCGCGCCGGTCGCGGCGTTGAAGCGGAGCCCCTGTTCGCGGCGGCGCTCGCGGCCGATCCCGGCTCTGCAGACGCCCTGTTCTTCCTGGGCAGCATCGCCCTGGACGCCGGGCGCGTGGGCCGCGCGCTCTCGTTTCTCGAGCAGGCGGTGGCGCGCTGCCCCATGGAGGCCGCGTTCCACGCGGCCCTCGGCAACGCGCGGGCGCGCGCCGGGCGCCACGAGCACGCGCTCGACAGCTACCGCGCGGCGCTCGGGCTGCAGCCCGCGCTCGTCGAGCTCGAGCTGAACGCCGCGCACGCGCTGCGCGCGCTCGGCCGCCACGCCGAGGCGCTGGCCGCCTGCGATCGCCTGCTCGCGGTCCGCGCCGGGCATTCCGCGGCCCGGTTCGCGCGCGCGCTGGCGCTCGCGGCGCTTGGCCAGCGCGACGCGGCACTGGCGGAGTTCGAGCGGGTTCGCACGGAGGCGCCTCAACTGGCGGAGGAGGAGCCCGCGCTTCGTCTCGCGCTCGGCGAGCCGGATGAGGCGGCCCGCCTCTACGCGGCGCGCCTCGCGGAGCCCGGCGCGGATCCGCGCCTGCGCTTGAACCTGTCCGCCGCCCTGCTGCAGGCGCATCGCGCGCCGGAGGCCATCGAGTGCCTGAGGGCCGTCGAGGCGGCAAGCCCCCGCGACCCGGCGACCCTGGCGAGCCTTTCGGAGCTCTACCTGCGCGCCGGAGAACCGGCCGCGGCGCTTGTTCCGCTCGAGCGGCTGCTGCGCTGGGACGAGCGGCGCGACCTGCGGGCTCGCCAGGCGGTCGCCCTGCTCGAGCTCGAACGCCACGCGGCCGCCGCGGACGTGCTGCGCCGGCTGGTGGGAACCCAGCCCACGGACGCCGATGCGCGCGCCAATCTCGGCCTCGCCCTGATCGGCCTGGACCGCGCCGACGAGGCGCTTGCCGAGCTGCGGGAAGCGCTGCGCCTGCAGCCGGGCCACTGGCAGGCGCTGCACGGCCTGGGGCTGGCGCTGCTCAAGCGCGGCGAGCCGGCGGAGGCGGTCGCCGCGCTCGAGGGCGCGCACGCGATCGCGCCTGACGACACCGACCTGACCAGCAACCTGGGGTATGCGTACGCGCTGACGCACGAGTTCGAGCGCGCAGAGGCGCTGCTGCGACAGGCGGTTGCCGCGGCGCCGCGGCACCGGCGCGCCCGCCGCAACCTCGCGCTCTACCACCTCGTGCGCGGCCGCTTCGAGGAGGGCTGGGCGGCGAGCGAGGGCCCGTGGGATGCCGAACGGCTGCGCAGCAGCGGGCAGGAATTCCCCTATGCCTGGTGGCAAGGCGAGCCGCTGGGGGGGCGCACGCTGCTCGTCTGGGCCGAGCAGGGCCTGGGCGACCAGATCATGTTCTGCAGCCCGATTGCGGAGCTCGCCGCGCGCGGCGAGCACGTGGTCTTGCAATGCGAGCCGCGCCTCGCCAGGCTCTTCGCTCGCTCGTTCCCGGGCGTGCGGGTGCTCGCCAAGGAAGGCGATCATCGCGACGCGATCGAGCGCGCGGCGCCCGGACTCCAGGTGCCGATGAGCCAGCTGCCCGTCTATCTGCGCCGCTCGCGTTCGGCGTTCCCGCGTCACCAGGGCTTCCTGCGCGCCGATGCGGCGCGCGCCGCGCACTGGCGCGGCCGCCTGGAAGCGCTCGGCCCCGGGCGCAAGGTCGGCCTTTCCTGGGTCGGCGGCACCGTGAAGAC
>DASUFW010000364.1:0-27886 GCA_036274335.1 Burkholderiales bacterium
CGCGCAGCCTGTCGCGCGTCAGGGCGCGGATGCGTTCCTGCAACATGTTTCCCTCGGGGTGGTGCGCATGCTAACCCGGGTGCGCGGATAGTCAAAACAGGCCGCGCGGGCTCTGGCATCATATGCGAAACAGGGGCCGGCAGGACCCGGCGCAGACCGGGCCGGGACCGGCGTCCACAGAGCGTCGAATCCACCCAAGGAGGGGTCGCAAAGATGATTTTCCATCGCCGCACAGCGTTGTTGATGGTTGCTGCCGCCTGCGCCGGCTTGTCTGCCCCGGCCAGCGCGCAGATCACGTTGAAGCTGCACCATTTCCTGCCGCCCAAGTCTCCGGCGCACGTCAAGATGCTGGAGCCGTGGGCACAGGACGTGGAGAAAGCCTCCGGGGGCAAGGTGAAGATCGAGATCTACCCGTCGATGGCGCTGGGGGGCAAGCCGCCCGAGCTCATCAACCAGGTGCGCGACGGGGTGGTGGATATCGTGTGGACGGTGAACGGCTACACGCCGGGTCTGTTCCCGCGCTCCGAGGTGTTCGAGTTGCCGTTCGTGCATACGAACAACCCGACGGCGACCAACCTCGCAATGCGCGACATGTTCCTGAGCGGCGCGATTGCCGACGACTTCAGCAGCGTCAAGGTCATGTTCCTGCACGTGCATGCGGGGCAGGCCATCCACATGGCCGAAAAGGAGGTGCACACGCCGGATGACCTGAAGGGGCTCAAGATGCGCATCCCGACGCGCACCGGGGCCTGGATCATCGAGGCGCTGGGCGCGGCGCCGGTGGCGATGCCTGTGCCGGCGCTGCCGCAGGCGCTTTCCAAGAAGGTGGTGGACGGGGCTTTCATTCCGTGGGAGATCATCCCGCCGCTGAAGCTGCAGGACGTGACCAAGTATGAGATCGAAGGTCCCAACCGGACGCGCTTTGGCACGACGACCTTCCAGGTGTCGATGAACAAGAACACCTGGGCGAAGCTGCCGGCCGACGTGCAGAAGGCGTTCGAGGCGAACAATGGCGAAGCGCGGGTGCGCGCAGTGGGCAAGGTCTGGACCGACAGCGAGGACGTCGGCATCAACGTCGCGGTCAAGGCGGGGAACAAGCACATCGTGCTGACGGATGCCCAGCTTGCCGAGTTCAAGGCCAAGCTCGAGCCGGTCGTGCAGCGCTGGACCGACGAGGTGAAGGGGAAGGGCGTCGACGGCAAGGCCCTCGTGGACCAGGCGCGCGCGCTTATCGCCAAGTACTCGAAGTAAGTCATGGCCGACGGGCTGGAGCGCGGGCATCCGGCCCCGTCGGGCCTCGTGCGCCGGGTCATCGAGGGATGGGCTCTCGCCGGTGGCGTGATCCTGCTCGGCATTGCCATCATGACCAGTTGGAGCGCGGCGAGCGGCTGGCTCTTCGGCAAGCCGCTACCGGGTGATTTCGAGCTGACCGAGATCTTCGTCGCCATCGCGGTGTTCGCGTTCCTGCCGTATTGCCAGCAGACCGACGCCAACGTGACCGCAGACCTGTTCACCTCTGGAGCAGGTCCGCGCGCCGTCGCGGGATTCCGCCTGTTCAGCGCGTTCCTCGCGCTGGGCGTGGCGCTGCTCCTGCTCTGGCGCACGTGGGCGGGGATGCTCGACTACCGCGAGTACGTCGAGACGACCACCATCCTCAAGATCCCGATCTGGTGGGCCTACCTCCCCGCGATCGCCTCGCTCGGACTCCTGGTTGTCGCCTGCACGATTGTCCTCCAGGACTGCTGGCGCGCCCTGCTGCGCGGGTGAGCGGCGGGCGCATTGGACACGCACCTTCTAACGGGATTGATCGGGCTGATCACGCTGGTCGCGCTGATCGCGATCCGCGTGCCGATTGCGCACGCGATGTTGCTGGTCGGCGCCACGGGCATCGCGATCCTGAGCGGGCCCGCCATCCTGCTCTCGCAGCTGAAGACGCTGGTCTATTCGCAATTCTCCATCTACGACCTGTCGGTGCTGCCGATGTTCGTGCTGATGGGCAACATCGCCTCGCGGGCCGGACTGTCGCGCGACCTGTTCCGCGGCGCCAATGCCTGGCTCGGCTGGCTGCGGGGCGGCGTGGCCATGTCGGCGATCGCCGCCTGCGCGGGCTTCGGTGCCGTCTGTGGCTCGTCGCTCGCCACCGCGTCCACGATGGGCCAGGTCGCGCTTCCCGAGCTGCGCCGCTATCGCTACAGCCCCGAACTTGCCACGGGAACTCTTGCCGCGGGTGGCGTGCTCGGCATCCTGATTCCGCCTTCGGTGGTGTTGGTCGTCTACGCGATCGTCGTCGAGGCCAGCATCATCGACATGTTCGTGGCGGCGTTCATCCCCGGGCTGATCGCGGTGCTCTTCTTCCTCGTCACCATCGCAATCTACGTGCGCGTGCGCCCCGATGCCGGCCCGCCGGGCGACCGGGTCTCGCGCGAGGAGTTCGTCGCCGCGACGGTTGGCGTGGCGCCGGTGCTGGGTATCTTCGGTGCCGTGATCGGCGGGATCTACTTCGGCCTGTTCAATCCGACGCCCGCGGCGGCGGTCGGCGTCTTTCTCGTCACAGTGCTCGCGTTCGTGCGCCGTTCCGTGAACCTGCAGGGGATGAAGGAGGCGCTACTCGACACCGCCAAGACCACCGGGATGATTTACCTGATCCTGCTCGGCGCCCAGCTGCTCAACATCTTCATGGCGCGCGGCGGGGTGCCGCAGGCCGCCGCCGAGATGATGTCGAGCTCAGGGCTGCCGCCGATGATCGTGCTGATCATCCTGCTTGCCGCCCTGATCGTGCTGGGCTGCCTGATGGACAGTCTGTCGATGATCCTGCTGGCGATCCCGTTCTTCTGGCCGGTCGTCTCCGGCATGGACTTCGGCCTGGGGCAGAACGACCTGAAGATCTGGTTCGGCATCCTTGCGCTGATCGTGGTCGAGCTCGGACTGATCACGCCGCCCGTCGGCATGAACGTGTTCGTCATCAATTCTCTTGCGCGCGACGTTCCCATGAGCCGGACGTTCATCGGCGTCGCGCCGTTCTTCCTGGCCGAGATGGTCAGGGTGGCGCTGCTGGTGGCGTTTCCCGCCCTGTCGCTCTGGCTGCCGCACGTCCTCGGGAAGTAGGTCGCGCCGGCGCCGGCATGGCCCCGGCAGCCGTGGGGATATTGGATGGCTTGATTCGCGCCGTTTCGCCCGCATCTGCAGCTTCGGCACGCCTGTCCGCGTGCCGAGCGACGCGGGAGAAGACATGGAATTCTGGCGCAGGAAGCGGCAGCAGGCCTTGGAAGACGTCCAGGACGGCGCAGGCGGAGATCGCCCGGCTCGCCGCGGCAGAGGCACGGCCCTCGCTGTCCGGCCGATTCCCGAGGACGCGTTGATCCTGGTGCCGCTGCGGGCGGCCGTGATGTTCCCGGGAATCGTCGCTCCCTTGAGCGTGGGCCGTGGCAGCTCGGTCGCTGCGGTCCAGGAAGCGGTCCGCCAGAGCCGGCGAATCGGGTTTCTCCTGCAAAGGGATCCTTCCGCGGATCGCGTGGGTCCGGAGGACCTGCACTGGGTCGGGACTGCGGGCCAGATCGTCCGCTACGTGCCTGCGGCCGAGGGCGCACACCATCTGGCCGTGCAGGGCGAAGGGCGGTTCCGGGTCACCGAGTTTCTCGACGGCTGGCCGTTCCTGGTCGGACGCGTGGTGTGGGTTCCCGAGGCGACCGAGACCGGCGAGGGCATCGAAGCGCGCTTCCTGCAGTTGAAGGCTCAGGCCGTCGAGGCAATCAAGCTGCTGCCGAACGTGCCGGACGAGCTCGCCGGTGCGGTGCAAAGCGTGGACTCGCCGGCGCTGCTGGCGGACATGGTGGCGAACCTGCTGGACATCGGCAACGAGGAAAAACAGGCGGTGCTGGAGACCTTCGACCTTCAGCAGCGGCTCGACCTCGTGCTGCAGCACCTCGCCGCCCGTGTCAGCGTTCTGCGCTTGTCGAAGGAGATCGGCGACAAGACGCGCAAGGAGTTCGACGATCGGCAGCGCGAGCACGTCCTGCGAGAGCAGATGCGCCAGATCCAGAAGGAGCTGGGCGAGTCCGACGACACGACGGCCGAGCTCGGTGAGCTGGAAAAGTCGCTCGAGGCCGCCGGCATGCCGGAGGAGACCCTCAAGTTCGCGAAGAAGGAATTCAAGCGACTCGCCCGGATGGGCGAGAGCTCGGGCGAAGCTTCGATGCTGCGGACCTGGCTCGAGCTCATGGCCGAGCTGCCCTGGAAGGCGGAGGCCTCACAGGCCGTGGACATCGCGCACGCCCGGGCGGTCCTCGACGAGGACCACTACGGTCTGGACAAGGTGAAGCGGCGCATTCTCGAGCATCTGGCCGTGCGCAAGCTCAATCCGGAGGGCAAGAGCCCGATCCTTTGCTTTGTCGGGCCGCCGGGCGTCGGCAAGACCTCGCTCGGCCAGTCGATTGCGCGCGCCACCGGCCGCGGGTTCCAGCGCGTGGCGCTGGGCGGCCTGCACGACGAGGCGGAGATCCGTGGGCATCGGCGCACGTACATCGGCGCGCTGCCGGGCAACGTGATGCAGGCGCTCAGGCGCGCCGGGTCGCGCTCCGGCGTGCTGATGCTCGACGAGATCGACAAGCTTGGCGCGGGCGGCTTCCACGGCGACCCGGCTTCGGCGTTGCTCGAAGTGCTCGACCCCGAGCAGAACGCGAAATTCCGAGACAACTACCTCGGCGTGGACTTCGACCTGTCCAGGGTCATGTTCATCGCGACGGCGAACGTGCTCGACACGATCCCGGGGCCGCTGCGCGATCGCATGGAGGTGATCGCGTTGCCGGGCTACACCGAAGAGGAAAAGCTGCAGATCGCCCGCAAGTATCTGGTGCGCAAGCAACTGGAGGCGAACGGCCTCAAGCCGGAGCAGGCTTCGCTCAGCGATGCCGCGCTTCGCGAGGTCATCGCGGGCTACACGCGCGAAGCAGGCGTGCGCAATCTCGAGCGCGAGATCGGCGCCGTGCTCCGGCACGTCGCCATGCGCATCGCCGAGGGAACCGCCGCGGCCGAGGCCATCGACGAGGGCGCGCTCAAGCCGATCCTCGGGGCGCGTCGCTTTGAAAGCGAGCTGGCCCAGCGCACCTCCGTCCCCGGCGTGGCCACGGGCCTGGCCTGGACGCCCGTCGGCGGAGATATCCTGTTCATCGAAGCCTCCAGGGTGCCCGGCTCCGGGAAGCTGATCCTCACCGGCCAGCTCGGCGACGTGATGAAGGAGTCTGCGCAGGCGGCGCTCACGCTCGCCAAGACGGCGTCCGGAGAGGCGCTCGACAAGAGCGACGTGCACGTCCACGTGCCGGCGGGCGCAACGCCCAAGGACGGGCCGAGCGCCGGTGTCGCCATGTACCTGGCCTTGACGTCGCTCCTGCAGGGCAGGCCCGTACGGCCCGATGTCGCGATGACCGGCGAAATTTCACTGCGCGGGCTGGTGCTGCCGATTGGCGGCGTGAAGGAAAAGACGCTGGCGGCACAGCGCGCCGGCATCACGACCGTCATGCTGCCCCGGCGCAACGAGAAGGACCTCGAGGATGTGCCGGGCGAGGTGCGCGACAAACTGAATTTCGTGTTCCTCGACCGGGTCGAGGACGCTGTCGGCGCGGCGCTGCAATAAAAAAGGCCCGCCGGGAGGCGGGCCTTTCTGCTATCTGCGTTTCTTGGCTTTGCGCCGGGCGCTAGATCGGACCGCGGTGCGGCCCGGTTTGGCGCTTACGCGGGCTTTTTTGCCTTTGCGAGGCCTTTCACGGTCTCGGTGGCGGCCGCGACGTTGGCTTCCGCGATCTCGGTCGCCTGCTTGGCAACCTTGGTCATGTTGTCGTACGCGGAGTTGGCGGCAGCCATCATCGACTTGACCGCGGCGACCGCCACGTCGGAGCCGGCCGGGGCGTTCTTGACCGCCTTATCGAGCAGCGCGCTGAAGTTCTCGTTCCACTCGGCGACGCGCTTCTCGGCGACCTTGGACAGCTCGGCGTTGGTCTCGGAGGCGACTTCGTAGACGCTCTTCGAGTAGGCGATGGCCTTTTCGATCGCCGGCGTGGCCAGGGTGCTCTGCAGGTTGACGAACTCCTGGACGTCCTTCGCGCCGAACAGCGCGCGGGTGTTGGTCAGGCTGTCCTCGAAAACGGACTTCACGGCATTGGCGTTCAGCGTTGCCAGCTTCTCCATCGCGGCGAACTGGGTCGCGGCGAGCGAGAGCAGGGTTTCCACGTTGGCCTTGCCGGCCGCCTGGATTTGCTCGGGGGTGACGTACATGTGTAGCTCCTATGAGTCGGTTTGAATTCGGTTGGGCGCGCTTTTGTGCGCCGCAGCAATGTGGATTTTAGGCGTTTGACCTTCAAAGTCAAGGGTATTTTGCGGCGCAGCATAAGTCGTTGATACATCGCGGGATCCAGACGAGGCCTGTCTGGCCGCACGGTTTGAAACGGACCGCGTCGCATCCTCGAAACGGCGACGCTGCGCCAGACACGACCGGGGACAATCGAACCCATGTCCCCAAGCTGCACATGAAGCCCGAGTACCGGCCCGAAGACCCGACGTTCCTCGCGGACCCGTTTCCCCTGCTGCGGCGCCTGCAGGACGAGGATCCCTGCCACTGGAGTCCTACCTTGAGGGCGTGGGTGCTGACACGCTATGAGGACGTGCGCCGCGTGCTCCTCGACGGACAGATGTCCTCTGACCGGGTGCGACCGTTCTTCGCCTCGCTGGCGCCGCCCGAGGCGCAGCGCATTGCCGACATCGCGCGCTATCTGTCTTTGTGGATGGTGTTTCGCGATCCGCCGGAGCACACCCGGCTCAGGCGCCTCACCAGCCGGGTATTCCACGTCAAGTCGATGCACGGCATGCGCCCGCGCGTGGAGGCGCTGCTGCGATGGCTGTTCGAGCGCATCGACGGGCGCGAGCAGTTCGACTTCATCGGCGAGCTCGCGGGCCCGCTCCCGGCGCTGGTCATCATGGACATGCTCGGCGTGCCGCGCGAGGAACTGGCACGCGTCAAGCGCCTTTCGGACGACATGGCGCTGTTCATCGGCAGCTCCCGCATGTCTCCCGAAAAGTACGGCATTGCGCAGGCGGCGACGCTCGAGATGGCCGAATTCTTCCAGCAGATGATCGCGAGCCGCCGCGCCGAACCCCGCGCCGACCTGCTTTCCGAGCTCGTGCACCTCGAGGAGGAAGGAGATCGGCTGAGCGAGGACGAGCTGGTCGCGACCTGCGTGCTGCTCCTGTTCGCGGGGCACGAGACCACGACCAACCATCTGGCCAACGGCCTGCTCGGCCTGATGCAGTTTCCGGGAGAAATGCAGCGCCTGCGCGCCGATCCCGGGCTCGCCCCCGCGGCGGTCGAGGAACTGCTGCGCTTCGACGGACCGAATGGTGCCCAGGGGCGCATCGTCCGGGAGCCGCAGGAGCTCCACGGCAAGCCACTCAGGCCCGGAGAGCGGCTCTTCGTCCTGCTCAATGCGGCGAACCGCGACCCGCGCGCCTATGACGATCCCGGGCACGTGCGTATCGGCCGCGACGGCCCGCCGCATCTCGCGTTCGGCTTCGGCATGCACATCTGCCTCGGATTTCCGCTGGCGCGGCTGGAAGGCCAGATCGCGCTGCCCGCGGTCCTTGCGCGCTGGCCGGTGATCGAGCCCGCCAGCACGCAATTCGAGTGGCTCAACTCCATGGTCTTTCGCGGCATGCGCGCCATGCCGGTCCGCGTCCGTCGCTGATGTCCGAGCACATGCCGCGCCACCTGTGGTGGGTCCTGGCCGGGATCACGCTGGTCTGGGGCTTCAACTGGACGGCAATGAAGGTCGCGATCTCCGAAGTGGCGCCGTTCACGTTCCGCACGCTGTGTCTCGGGGCCGGCTCGGGAATCCTTTTCGCCGTGCTGCGTGCCACCGGTCAGCCGCTCGCGATCCCGCGCAGCCAGTGGCGGCGACTGGTCCTGATCGCGTTCTTCACCATCACCTGCTGGAACGTGCTGGTCGTCTTCGGCCTGCGGCTCATTCCTTCCGGGCGGGCGGCGATCCTCGCGTATTCCATGCCCGCCTGGGCGATTCCGCTCTCGGTATGGCTCCTCGGCGAGCGAATGACCGGACGCAAGCTCGTCGGCCTGGCGCTCGGCATGGCGGGCATGGCGATGCTGCTGGCGCAGGAATTCACCAGCCTCGCGGGCGCGCCGGCCGGCGCGCTGCTGGTGCTGTGCGCCGCCTGGACCTGGGCGATTGGAACGCTCCTGCAGAAGAAGTATCCGGTACAGGCACCCGTGGCCGCGCTGACAGCCTGGATGATGCTGATCGGCGGAATCCCGATCTATCTCGGTGCGCTCGTGTTCGACGACTGGCAGTCGCTGGGGAGCGTCGGCCTGTGGCCGGGGCTGGCGGTCGCCTACAACGTGCTCCTGTCCTTCGCCTGGGCGCACTGGGCGTGGATCAAGCTTGCCACCTCCGTATCCGTCAGCACCTTCTCGCTCAGCATGCTGATGACGCCGGTCGTCGGCGTGATCTCCGGGATGCTGTTCCTGGGCGAGCGCCCCGGCTGGCTCGAGTTTGCCGCACTGATCCTGGTGCTCGGCTCGCTCGTCACCGTGGTCGTCCCGGTCAGGCGATAGGCGCGGCGCGCGCGCGCGGCACCCGCGCGAGGTCCCAGCCGTCTTCCGGCTGCCCGAGGAAGCGCCGCGCGCGCGCCATCTCGGCGGCCGGGTCGGAAAAGTCGAGCGGCCGCGCGCCGGTCTGCTTGGAAAGCTTCTCGCCGGCGGCATTGAGCACGACCGGCACGTGCGCGTAGCCGGGCGTTCGCGCACCCAGCAGGCGCTGGAGGTGGATCTGCCGCGCGGTGGAATCGAGCAGGTCGGCGCCCCGCACGACATCGGTCACGCCCTGATCGAAGTCGTCGACCACCACCGCCAGCTGATAGGCGAACAGCCCGTCCGCCCGCAGGAGGACAAAGTCGCCCACCTCGCGCTCCACGCGTTGCTCCACCCAGCCTTGCACGCGGTCCCGGAACGCGATCGGCGCGTCATGCGTGCGCAGGCGCACGGCGCGTGCCTGCCGGCCCGGCGGCAACCCGTGGCGGCACGTGCCGGGATAGATGCGCGCGCCGTCGATGGCGAGCGCCGAATCCTCGAGCTCGCGGCGCGTGCAGGCGCAGGGATAGGCGAATCCGCGGCGCAGAAGGTCGTCGAGCACGGCGCGATAGCGCTCGAGGCGCCGGCTCTGGTACTCGACGGCGCCCTCCCAATGCAGGCCCAGCCGTTCCAGCGTGCGCAGGATGTCATCCGCGGCGCCGGGCTGTTCCCGCGGGCGGTCGAGGTCCTCGATCCGAACGAGCCACTTGCCCTGGGCAGCCTTCGCCTCCATGTAGCTGGCGAGCGCGGCGACGAGCGAGCCGAAATGCAAAGGCCCTGTAGGCGATGGGGCAAATCGGCCGACATAGGCGCGCATGAGGCTAGAGTACACTGCGCGTTTTTGCGGGGGCCGGCATGGCGACGGTCGAATTGACCAAGGAAAATTTCGAGAAGGTGGTCACGGAAAGCCCGATGGTGATCGTGGATTTCTGGGCGCCGTGGTGCGGTCCGTGCCGCGGCTTCGCGCCGATCTACGAGAAGGCGGCGGAAACGCACGCGGACGTGGTGTTCGGCAAGGTCAATACCGACGAAGAGCAGGAACTGGCCGGGGCGTTCAACATCCGCTCCATCCCGACGCTGATGGTGTTCCGCGAGCAGGTCGTCCTGTTCCAGCAGGCGGGCGCGCTGCCGGCGTCGGCCCTTGAGCAGGTGATCGGGCAGGCCAAGGCTCTCGACATGGCCAAGGTGCGGCAGGAAATCGCGGACCGCGAGCGCGGCGAATCCGCGCCCCCCGCCTGATCGTCATGCAGGAGCTGCGGCGCGCGGCGGACCGCGGCTACGCCGACCACGGCTGGCTGAAGTCCTTCCACAGCTTCTCGTTCGCCGACTACTACGATCCGCGCCACGTCGGCTTCGGGCCGCTGCGCGTCATCAATGAAGACCGCATCGCGCCCGGAACCGGGTTCGGCACGCATGGCCACCGCGACATGGAGATCCTGAGCTACGTGCTCGAGGGCGCGCTCGCGCACCGCGACTCGATGGGCAACGGCTCGACGATCGTCCCGGGAGACGTGCAGCGCATGAGTGCCGGACGCGGCGTCATGCACAGCGAGTTCAATCAGGACCGGACCGGGACGACGCATTTCCTGCAGATCTGGATCGAGCCGGACGAGCTGGGGATCGCGCCTTCCTACGAGCAGAAGCATTTCGCCGACGCGGAGAAGCGCGGACGGCTGCGGCTGATCGCCTCGGGGGACGGCGCCGACGGGTCGGTGCGCATCCATCGCGATGCCAGGGTCTACGCGGGGCTGCTGGACGGCGACGAGCGCGCCGAGCTTGGCCTGGGCGCCGGGCGCGCGGCATACGTGCACGTGGCGCGAGGCTCGCTGACGGTCAACGGCACCCCGCTCGGACCGGGCGACGCGCTCAAGCTCGTCGATGTCGCACAGATCGTGCTGGAAAAAGCGGACAAGGCGGAAGTCCTGCTGTTCGACCTGAAGTAGGATGGGCGGGCATGGCGGCGACGCGCCAGGAAAAGGACTCCTTCGGCGTCATCGAGGTGCCGGCCGACCGGCTGTGGGGCGCGCAGACCGAGCGCAGCCGCCGGCTGTTCCGCATCTCGGGTGAGCGCATGCCCCTGGCCGTGATCCATGCGCTGACCCAAGTCAAGCGGTCCGCCGCGCGCGTGAACCGCGCACTGGCACTCCTCGAGCCGCGCGTCGCGGAGGCCATCGAACGCGCAGCCGACGAAGTGCTGGCGGGACGCCACGACGAGGAGTTCCCGCTGGTGGTGTGGCAGACGGGCTCCGGTACCCAGAGCAACATGAACGTCAACGAGGTGCTCGCCAACCGCGCCTCCGAGCTCCTCGACGGCCCGCGCGGGCCGGGCCGGCTCGTGCATCCCAACGACCACGTCAACCTCGGGCAGTCCTCGAACGATGCGTTTCCCACGGCCATGCACATCGCGGCTGCGCGCGCCGTGGAGCACGATCTGCTGCCGCGCCTGGAGCGGCTGGCAGCGACGCTCGCCTCGAAGGCGGAGGCGTTCGCGCACATCGTCAAGATCGGCCGCACGCATCTCCAGGACGCGACGCCGCTCACGCTAGGACAGGAATTCTCCGGCTACGTGGAGCAGCTGGCGCAGGCCGAGGCGGCCATCGAGCTCGCGCTGCCGGGATTGTGCGAGCTGGCCATCGGCGGCACCGCGGTGGGCACGGGACTCAACACCCATCCGGAGTTCGCGGCGCGCATGGTCGAGGACCTTTCGCAGTCGACGGGCCTGACGTTCGAGTCGGCGCCCAACAAGTTCGCCGCGCTGGCCGGCCATGAGGCGCTCGTCTTCGCGCACGGCGCGCTGCGCACGCTGGCGGTCGCGATGAACAAGATCGCCAACGACGTGCGCTGGCTCGCATCCGGGCCGCGGTCGGGGCTGGGCGAGCTGTCGATCCCGGAGAACGAGCCCGGCAGCTCGATCATGCCGGGCAAGGTCAATCCGACGCAGGCCGAGGCGGTCACGATGCTGTGCGCGCAGGTACTCGGCAACGACGTTGCCGTCGGTATCGGCGGAGCGTCCGGGCACTTCGAGCTCAATGTGTACAAGCCGCTGCTGATCCACAACTTCCTGCAGAGCGTGCGCCTGCTCGCCGACGGCTGCGCATCCTTCGAGGAGCATTGTGCGCGCGGCATCGAGGCCAACGAAGCGCGCATCCACGAGCTGGTGGAGCGCTCGCTGATGCTCGTGACGGCGCTCGCACCCCACATCGGCTACGACCGCGCGGCCGAGATCGCGAAGAAAGCACACCGGGAGGGCAGCACCCTGCGCGCGGCCGCGCTCGCGCTGGGCTACGTGGGCGCGGCGGACTTCGACCGCTGGGTGCGTCCCGAGTCCATGACCGGGCCCGGGCTGAAATGAACCGGCGCAGGCTGCTGGCGGCGATGGCGGCCGCCGGCCTGGTGCTGCCGGTGCGTGCGCTGGCCGCCGCGCGGTTCGATCGCGGCCTGCTGTGGCGGGTCTCCGCGCCAGGGGCGGCGCCCAGCCACGTGTTCGGCACGCTGCACGCCGAGGATCCGCGGCTGGCGACCTTTCCGGCGCCGGTCGACGAGGCGTTCGGCTCGTCCAGGTCGCTGATGCTCGAGTACTTCGCGGACCCGTACTCGCGCCAGCGGTTTCTGGAGGCGGCTCTGTATCCGGATGGGCGGACGCTGGCGGACGACATCGGCGAGGCGGACTTCGAGCGCGCCGTCCAGGCCCTGCAGCCGATCGGGCTGCCTCGCGAGTTCATGCTCAAGCTGAAGCCCTGGGCCGTGCTGCTGAACCTGCGCATCTCGCGCCAGCCCACGGGCGGCGAGCCGCCGGAGTCGCAGCTGTACCGGCGGGCGCGCGAACGGCGCATGCCGGTCTCGACGATCGAGAACGTGGAGGAACAGATCTTCACCTTCGACGAGATGTCGCGCGACGCGCAGATCGCGCTGCTGCGGCACTTCCTTGACCACCCGGCGGAGCTGGACGCGCTCGCCGAGCACAGCCTGGGCGCCTACCAGCTCGGCGACCTGGCGGCGCTGTGGGAGGCGCAGCAGGATTTCGTGCGGAAGTATCCGGCGCTTCGCGCCTACCACGCGGAGCTGATGAAGCGGGTGGTTCTCGATCGCAGCGTGGTGATGGCTTTTCGCATGCAGCGGGAACTGCGCCGCGGGCGCGCGTTCATTGCCGTGGGCGCGCTGCACCTGTATGGCGAGCGCGGCTTGCTGGCGCTGCTCGAGGCGGACGGCTATCGCGCCGACCGCATGTATTAGACTGCCGCCCTGATGTCCGTCGTCGTGCTCATCTCGGGTCGCGGCAGCAACCTCCAGGCGATCCTCGACGCGGGAATCCCCGTCGCCGCGGTGATCAGCAATCGCGCCGAGGCGGCAGGCCTCGCGCTCGCGGTCCGCCGCGGCGTGCCGACCGCGGTGATCGAGCACCGGCGCTTCGCGACGCGCGAGGACTTCGATGCCGCACTGGCGGCCGAGATCGACCGCCACGCCCCGCGCCTGGTGGCGCTGGCGGGCTTCATGCGCATACTCACGCCCGGGTTCGTCGAGCGGTATGCCGGCCGCCTCGTCAACATCCATCCATCGCTGCTGCCGGCGTTTCCGGGGCTCGATACCCACGCGCGAGCGATTGCGGCCGGCGCGAAGCAGCATGGTTGCACCGTCCATTTCGTGACCGGTGAGCTCGATCACGGGCCGGTGATCGCGCAGGCCTGCGTCCCGGTGCTGCCGGGGGATACGCCGGAAACGCTCGCGGCCCGCGTGCTCGCCGAGGAGCACCGGCTGTATCCGCAGGCGATTCGCCGGCTTCTGGAGGGCCCGCCGACGGCGCCGGGAGGCAAGGGGCGACGGGAAGGAAAAGATGCGCCGCTGGATCCTGGCAACCGCGCTTAGCCTGGCCGCGGCGGCCTCGCCTGCGACGGCGGCGCCCCCGGAGCACGTCGCCATCGACTACGACATCATCTACAACGGCGGTCCGCTCGCCAAGGCTCGCCATGTGCTCGAGCACGACGCGAAGACCTATCGGCTGAAGGAAACCTGGCAGGGCAGCGGGCTCCTCGCCCTGCTCGGCGAGATCCTGCGCACCAGCGAGGGGCGCATCACCGCGCAGGGGCTCAAGCCGCTGGTGTACACGGACAAGCGGCCGCGGCGCGAGCCGGCCCGCGCACGATTCGATTGGGAAGCGGGGACGCTGGTCCAGGAGTTCCGCGGGCCGCCGCGCACCGAACCGATTCCGCCGCACGCGCAGGACCGCCTCAGTTTTCTGTTCGCGCCGGCCTTCCACCCTCCGGGAAAGGGCCCGGTCGAGTTCAGCGTGGTGGACGGCAAGGGCACCTCGCACTACGTGTTCGACGTCATCGGGCGGGAGCGCCTGAAGGTGCCGGCCGGGGAGTTCGACGCGCTGCACCTGCGCAAGCGCGACGACGACGGCCAGACCACGGACTTCTGGCTGGACGCGGGCCACGCCTACCTGCCGCTGCGGATTCGCATCATGGAGAAGGACGGCAAGACGCTCGACCAGGTCGCAGCGCGTATCGGGCCGCCGACATGATCTACCGCGCCCAGCTCGCGCGGGCGGAGACGCTGCTCGCGGAGCTGCTGTCGGCCCATGGGCCGGCGGACGCGGCCGTGAGCCGATATTTCCGGGCGCACCGCAATCTCGGGCAGCAGGATCGCGCCTTCGTCGCGGAGACCGTCTACGCCGTGCTGCGGCGGCGACGCTCGCTCGCGGCCGCCGCCGGCTCCGAGGCACCGCGCGCGCTCGCCATCGCCGCGCTCGCCCGGGTCCAGGGTCTTTCCGCCCGGGCGCTCGACGATTTGCTGCGCCTCGAGGAACGGCCGATGGTCGCGCGCCTGCGTGCGGCGAAGAGCGAGACGTTCCCGGCGGCGGTGCGCGCGGACCTTCCGGACTGGCTGTGGACGCTCCTGGCGAGCATTCACGGCGAGGAAGAGGCGATGCGCATCGCACAGGGACTGCTCAACCCTGCGCCGCTCGACCTGCGGGTCAACCTCGCGCGCATCGGGCGCGAAGAGGTGCTCGAGCGACTGGCGGCGAGCGGGATCGAGGGCTCGCCCACGGCCTGGTCGCCGGCCGGCATCCGTCTTGCGGCAAAGCCGGCGCTGCAGCACCTGTCGCTGTTCCGGGAAGGGCTGGTCGAAGTGCAGGACGAGGGCAGCCAGTTGCTCGCGTATCTGGTCGCGCCGCGTCGGGGAGAGATGGTGGCGGATTACTGCGCCGGTGCCGGCGGCAAGACCCTGGCGCTGGCCATGCTGATGCGCGGCACCGGGCGCCTGTACGCCATGGACATCTCGGCGCGACGCCTGTCCGCGCTCGCGCCGCGCGCCGCGCGCGCGGGCATCAACAACGTCCACAGCGTCGTGCTCTCGGGCGGGTCGGATGCGCGAGCCAAGCGGCTGGCCGGCAAGCTCGATCGGGTGCTCGTCGATGCGCCTTGCAGCGGGTTCGGTACGCTGCGGCGCAATCCCGATCTCAAGTGGCGGCACGATGCCCGCGCAGTCAGCGAGCTCGCGACGAAGCAGCGCTCGATCCTCGAGGCCGCCTCGCGGCTGGTCAAGCCGGGCGGCCGGCTGGTGTATGCGACTTGCAGCATCCTGCCGCAGGAGAACGAGGAGGTCGCCGCCGCGTTCGCCGCTGCGCACCCCGAATTCAGGGAACTCGACTGCGGCGAGGTGTTCTCCGCGCAGCGCATCGCCCTGCCTGCCGGGCGGCACCTGCGGCTTTGGCCGCACCGGCACGGTTCTGACGGTTTTTTTGCTGCTGCCTACGAGCGCCGGCCGGCGGATTTCCCAAGCGATCCGGGAGGTTAGGAAGGCGGGGGAAATACTGCACTACGATCAGGGAATTTCCGGTTGCGCGGAGAGTCCAATCGCGTAGAATCGCCCCCGCCTGACCCTCGATAACTTCTAGAAAAGACTGATGATTTTTTCCGGTTTGCTGGACCTGCCCTGGTGGGGGCTCGTGCTGGTGGCACTCGGCCTGACGCACGTCACGATCGCCTCGGTCACGATCTTCCTGCACCGCCACCAGGCGCATCGCGCGCTTGACCTGCACCCGCTGGTTTCGCACTTCTTCCGCTTCTGGCTCTGGCTGACCACGGGCATGGTCACCAAGGAGTGGGCCGCCATCCACCGCAAGCACCACGCCAAGTGCGAGACGCCTGAGGACCCCCACAGCCCGCAGGTGCTCGGCATCAACCGCGTGCTCTGGGGCGGGGTGTTCCTGTACGTCAAGGAAGCCTACGTCACCGAAACGCTCGAGCGCTACGGCCACGGCACCCCGGACGACTGGATCGAGCGCAATCTGTATACGCGCCACACGATCCTCGGGCTCACGAGCATGGGCCTGATCGACGTCCTCCTGTTCGGCCTGGTGCCCGGGGCACTGGTCCTCGTGACGCAGATCGTCTGGATCCCGTTCTGGGCGGCGGGCGTCATCAACGGCATCGGCCACTATTTCGGCTACCGCAATTTCGACGTGAGCGACGCCAGCAAGAACATCGTTCCCTGGGGCATCTTCATCGGGGGCGAAGAGCTGCACAACAACCACCACGCCTACGCCACCTCGGCCAAGCTGTCGGCCAAGTGGTACGAATTCGACATCGGCTGGATGTACATCCGGATTCTCGAGGCGCTGGGGCTCGCCACCGTCAAGAAGGTGGCGCCCACGCCGCGCTTCGAGCCGGCCAAGGCCATGTGCGACTACGACACGCTGCACGCCGTGATCGCCAATCGGTATGACGTGCTGGCGAGCTATGCCACGGCCGTCAAGCGCACGCTGCGCGACGAGGTGCGCCGGCTGCAGGACTGGTCGCCGCGCGAGGCGGCGCTTCTCAAGTCGCTCAAGCGCGCCCTGGTGCGCATCGGCTACGGCGCGGAGAACGACCAGGCACGCGTCGCCGAGGCGCTCAAGCCTTCGCAGCCGCTACAGATCGCGGTCAGCATGCGCGCCGAGCTCATGGCCCTGTGGGACCGCTCGCACGCGTCGAAGGAGCAGCTGCTGCGCCAGCTGCAGGACTGGTGCCGCCGGGCGGAAGCAAGCGGCATCGCGCCGCTGGTGGATTTCTCCCGTCGGCTGCGCAGCTACGCCTGAGGGGGTCCGCTGCAAGCAAGAAGGCCCGCGCGAGCGGGCCTTTTCATTTGTGCGGACGGGCGAGCCGCGTTACTTCAGCTTCGCCTCCTTGTAGAGGACGTGCTTGCGCGCCTTCGGGTCGTACTTCTTGATTTCCATCTTGTCCGGCGTGGTGCGCTTGTTCTTGGTGGTGGTGTAGAAATGACCGGTACCGGCGCTCGATTCGAGCTTGATCTTCTCGCGCATCAGCGGGCCTCCTTCGCCTTCGTGGCCGCCTTGTCGCGGGCTTTGATCTCGGCCAGCACCGCCTCGACGCCGAGCTTGTCGATCTTGCGCAAGCCTGCCGTGGACACGCGCAGCCGGACCCAGCGGTTCTGGCTCTCGACCCAGAAGCGGCGGTAGTGCAGGTTGGGCTGGAACACGCGACGCGTCTTGTTGTTGGCGTGCGAGACCAGGTTGCCTTTCATGGGTTTCTTGCCGGTGACTTGGCACACGCGGGACATCGGGGACTCCGGATTGCGCGAAAGGCGCGGATTATAGTGAAAAATCCGGCGCCTGTCGCCGGTCCCGTGACGCTACAGCAGGCCCCGCTCCGCGAACGACAGGGCCTGCGTCCCCGCCACGATGAAATGGTCCAGGACGCGGATATCGACGAGCGACAGGGCTTCCTTGAGCTGGCGCGTGAGCAGCTCGTCCGCCTGCGAAGGCTGCGCGACGCCCGAGGGATGATTGTGGGCGAAGATGACCGCCGCCGCATTCGCCGCGAGGGCGGCCTTGACCACCTCCCGCGGGTACACGCTGGTCTGTGTCAGGGTGCCCCGGAAGAGCTCTTCGACGCCGATTACCCGGTGCTGGGCATCCAGGAACAGGCACACGAAAGCCTCGTGGGGCCGCGCAGCCAGCGAGAGGCGCAGATAGTCCCGGACCGTTGCGGGCGCGGTAAGCGCCGTACCCGAGCGCAACTGCTCGCGCAGGGCGCGGCGAGCCAGTTCAACCACCGCCGCAAGCAGCGCCACCTTGGCCGGACCCAGGCCGCGCGCGCGGATGAGCGTGCGATGGTCGGCGCCCAGCAGCCCCGCAAGCCCGCCGTGCCGGGCCAGAAGGCTGCGGCCCAGGTCGACCGCGCTGGTGCCGCGCACCCCCGTGCCCAGGCACAGCGCGAGCAGCTCGGCGTCGGAGAGCACGCCGGGTCCCTGGCCAAGCAGCCGCTCCCGAGGGCGATCCCCTTCCGGCCAGTCCGAGATGCGCAAGAGCGATGCCCCCCGATTTCCCCTAGAATCCCCCTTCCTTAACGCGCCAGCCCGACGCTCGATGACCCTGAAAGGCAAAAGGCTGTTGCTGGGCGTCACCGGCGGCGTCGCCGCCTACAAGGCCGCCCAGCTCGCCCGGCTCCTGGTGAAGGAGGGCGCGGACGTGCGCGTGGCGATGACCGAAGCGGCCGCTCGGTTCGTGACCCCGGTGACGCTGCAGGCGCTGACCGGCCAGGCCGTCTGGACCGATCTCTGGGACCCGCGCGTGCCGGACAACATGGGCCACATCGAGCTCTCGCGCGACCGCGAACTCATCGTGGTGGCGCCGGCGACCGGCGACTTTCTCGCCAAGCTGTCCGCCGGGCTCGCGGGCGATCTCCTTTCCTCCCTGTGCGTCGCGCGACGCTGCCCGCTTTTGGTGGCGCCCGCGATGAACGTCGAGATGTGGGAAAACCCGGCCACGCAGCGCAACCTGCACACGCTGCGCGGGGACGGTGTTCACGTGGCGGGCCCGGCCGCGGGCGACCAGGCCTGCGGCGAGGTCGGAATGGGGCGCATGCTCGAGCCCGAGGAGATCGTCGCCGAGATCGAGGCGCTGTTCCAGCCGAAATCCCTGGCCGGCAAGCGCGTGCTGGTGACCGCCGGGCCTACGGAAGAACCCATCGATCCCGTGCGCGTGATCACGAATTCGAGCTCCGGCAAGATGGGCTACGCGGTTGCGCGCGCTGCGCGCGAAGCAGGTGCGCGGGTGACCCTGGTGAGCGGACCGACCGCGCTGCCCGCGCCCGTCGGGGTCGAGCGCGTCGACGTGCGCAGCGCCGAGCAGATGTTCGAGGCGGTCAGGAAGTTGGCCCCGGGCAGCGACCTGTTCTTCAGCGTGGCCGCGGTCTCGGACTATCGCGTGAAGCAGCGGGCTGCGCAGAAGATCAAGAAGGGCGCGGGCGGCGCGGGCATGACGCTCGAGCTGGTGGAAAATCCGGACATCCTCGCTTGGGTGGCCGGGCAGAAGGATGCTCCCTTCTGCATCGGCTTCGCCGCGGAGAGCGAGAAGCTCGCCGAGAACGCGCAGGCCAAGCGCGCGAGGAAGAACGTGCCGCTGATCGCGGCCAACCTCGCCCAGCGTGCGCTCGGCGCGGACGACAGCGAGGTCACCCTGTTCGACGACGCCGGCCCGCACCCGCTCGGCCCGGCGCCCAAGCTCGTGATCGCGCGCCAGCTCGTCGCGCACGCCGCCCGCCTGCTGTCGGGTCAGAAGCGCGCGCGTGCGAAAGCTTGAGGTCCGGGTCCTCGATCCGAGGATCCGAGAGAATCTTCCGCACTATGCGACGGCCGGTGCCGCCGGCCTCGACTTGCGCGCCTGCCTGGACGCGCCGCTGGTCCTCGAGCCGGGCGCGAGCGAGCTCGTGCACACGGGCCTGGCGATCCACCTCGGCGACCCGGCGCTCGCCGCGGTCGTCCTGCCGCGCTCAGGCCTGGGCGCGAAGCACGGCATCGTGCTCGGCAACCTCGTCGGACTGATCGATTCGGACTACCAGGGCGAGCTGATGGTATCGGTGTGGAACCGGGGGCGCGCCGCGTTCACCGTCCAGCCGCTCGAGCGCATCGCGCAGCTGGTGGTCGTGCCCGTCGTGCAGATGGAGCTTCAGGTCGTCGACACATTCGCCGAGAGCGCGCGCGGCGCGGGCGGCTTCGGCAGCACGGGCAGGTAGGCGGCCGTCCGGCCGCCCGGGTCAGTCGACCGTTTCCTTGGCGGGCGGCGCCGCGGCCGGCGCGGCCGGCTCGAAGCCCAGCTTGACGTTGCCCTCGTCGTCCACGTCGACGGTCACCTTGCCGCCGTGGGCGAGCTTGCCGAACAGCAGCTCGTCGGCCAGCGCCCGGCGGATCGTGTCCTGGATCAGCCGCGCCATGGGACGCGCGCCCATCAGCGGATCGAAGCCCTTCTTCGCGAGGTACGCCTTCAGCTTCGCGGAGAACGCCGGCTCGACCTTCTTCTCCTCCAGCTGCTCCTCGAGCTGCATCAGGAACTTGTCCACCACGCGCATGATGATGTCCTGGTCCAGCGAGCGGAACGAGATCACCGCGTCGAGGCGGTTCCTGAACTCGGGCGTGAACATCCGCTTGATGGCTTCCATCTCGTCGCCGGCCTTGGCCGACGGCGTGAAGCCCATCGCGTTCCGGGCAAGCGACTCCGCGCCGGCATTGGTGGTCATGACGATCACCACGTTGCGGAAGTCGGCTTTCCGGCCGTTGTTGTCCGTGAGCGTCCCGTGGTCCATCACCTGCAGGAGGATGTTGAAGATGTCCGGGTGCGCCTTCTCGATCTCGTCGAGCAGCAGCACGGCGTAGGGCTTCTTCGCGATCGCCTCGGTGAGCAGCCCCCCCTGGTCGAAGCCGACGTATCCCGGCGGCGCGCCGATCAGCCGGCTGACCGCGTGGCGCTCCATGTACTCGGACATGTCGAAGCGGATCAGCTCGATGCCCATGCAGTAGGCGAGCTGCCGCGCGACCTCGGTCTTGCCGACGCCGGTCGGCCCCGAGAACAGGAACGAGCCGATGGGCTTCTGCGGGTTGCCCAGGCCCGAGCGCGCCATCTTGATGGCCGAGGCCAGCGCGTCGATCGCCTGGTCCTGGCCGAACACGACCGCCTTCAGGTCGCGGTCGAGCTTGGCGAGCGCGCCGCGGTCATCGTTGGAAACGCTGCGCGGCGGGATGCGGGCGATCTTGGCGACGATCTCCTCGATCTCGCCCTTGCCGATGATGCGCTTCTGCTTGCTCTTGGGCGCGATGCGCTGCGCCGCGCCGGCCTCGTCGATCACGTCGATCGCCTTGTCGGGCAGGTGCCGGTCGTTGATGAAGCGCGCCGAGAGTTCCGCGGCCGAGGTGAGCGCGGTGGCCGTGTACTTGACGCTGTGGTGCGCCTCGAATCGCGTCTTCAGGCCCTTGAGGATCTCGACCGTCTCGTCGATGGAGGGCTCGACCACGTCGATCTTCTGGAAGCGCCGCGACAGGGCGTGGTCTTTCTCGAACACGCCACGGTACTCGTTGTAGGTCGTGGCGCCGATGCACTTCAGCTGCCCGGTCGAGAGCACCGGCTTGAGCAGGTTGGAGGCGTCCAGCGTTCCGCCGGAAGCCGCGCCCGCCCCGATCACCGTGTGGATCTCGTCGATGAACAGGATCGCGTTCGGGTTGTCCACCAGCTGCTTCAGCACCGCCTTCAGCCGCTGCTCGAAGTCGCCGCGGTACTTCGTGCCGGCGAGGAGCGCCCCCATGTCCAGCGCGTACACGGTGCTGCGCGCGAGCAGGTCCGGAACGTTGGACTCGACGATGCGCCGCGCCAGGCCCTCCGCGATGGCGGTCTTGCCGACGCCGGCCTCGCCGACCAGCAGCGGGTTGTTCTTGCGCCGGCGGCACAGGGTCTGGATGACGCGCTCGAGCTCCCGGTCGCGGCCGATCAGCGGGTCGATCTTGCCCGCCAGCGCGAGCGCGTTCAGGTTCTGCGTGTAGTTGTCGAGGGGGCTGTTGGAAGGCTCGGCCTGCGCTTCCTCGCCGGCCTCCTGCTCGGCCTTGCCCGCGTGCTGCTGCGGCGTCTTCGTGATGCCGTGGGAGATGTAGTTGACGACGTCCAGCCGCGTCACGCCCTGCTGCTGCAGGAAGTACACGGCGTGCGAGTCCTTCTCGCCGAAGATGGCCACCAGCACGTTCGCGCCGGTCACTTCCTTCTTCCCCGAGGACTGCACGTGCAGGATCGCGCGCTGGATCACGCGCTGGAAGCCCAGCGTCGGCTGGGTATCGACCTCGCGGTCGGCCGCGATGCGCGGCGTCTGCTCCGCCACATGCTGCGTCAGGCCCTTGCGCAGCTCGTCCAGGTTCGCGCCACAGGCGCGCAGCACCTCCGCGGCGGTGGGGTTGTCCAGCAGCGCCAGCAGCAGGTGCTCGACGGTGATGAACTCGTGCCGCTTCTGGCGCGCTTCGACGAACGCCATGTGCAGGCTGACTTCGAGCTCCTGGGCGATCATGCTACGTTTCCTCCATTACACATTGCAGCGGGTGCTGGTGGCGGCGCGCATAGGCCGCCACCTGCTGTACCTTGGTGTGGGCGATGTCGTGCGGGTAGACGCCGCAGACGCCGATGCCCTCGCGGTGTACCTTGAGCATCACCTGCGTCGCCTTCTCGCGCGACATGCCGAAGAACTTCTGCAGCACCAACACCACGAACTCCATGGGCGTGTAATCGTCGTTGAGCAGCATCACCTTGAACATCGGCGGAGGCTGCAGCTTGCTCCGCTGCGCCTCGAGCAGAGTATCGTCTTTGTACTGCGCCATGCCTCTCAGGTGTCGCCACCAAGCTCAGTCCGATCAGACATCCTATAGCGTTTGCGGTTTCGCGCTCCGTGCAATGTTGACGTTCCGGGCCAACTTGCGCCCGTCAATTAAGCCTATCCTAATCAATGTGTTCGGGCAGCGCAACGCGGCCGCGGGGGTCTTGACTGGCCGGGGGAAGGGGGGTAGAAGCCGCCTTGTGTTTGGATTCAGGCTGTCGTAACGCCATTGCAAAGGGCGGCGGGGTCGTGAGGTTCAAGCATGGCCCGGGTGAAACGCCCGGCGATCGTCAATCAACGCAGGGAAGGAAGGGGCAATGGCGACTGGCACCGTGAAGTGGTTCAACGATGCGAAGGGCTACGGCTTCATCACGCCGGACGACGGCAGTGAAGACCTGTTCGCGCATTTTTCCGCCATCCAGATGGCAGGCTTCAAGACCCTCAAGGAGGGGATGAAGGTCAGCTTCGACGTGGTGCAGGGCCCGAAGGGGAAGCAGGCGTCCAACATCAACAAGGTCTGAGCGCCGGACCGGGAAAGACAGGCACAAGAATACAAAGGGCCGCGCAAGCGGCCCTTCTTGTTTGCACCGGAACGGTGCGCTGCTACATGCGTTCGATCATGGCCTGCCCGAAGCCGGAGCAGGATACCTGCTTCGCCCCCTGCATCAGCCGGGCAAAGTCGTAAGTGACGACCTGGTCGCCGATCGCCGCCTCGATCGAGCGGACGATGACGTCGGCCGCCTCCGTCCAGCCCATGTGCCGCAGCATCATCTCCGCGGACAGGATCTCCGAGCCGGGATTGACGTAGTCCTTGCCGGCGTACTTGGGCGCCGTGCCGTGGGTCGCCTCGAACATGGCGACCGAGTCGGACATGTTGGCGCCCGGCGCGATGCCGATGCCGCCCACCTCGGCCGCCAGGGCGTCCGAGACGTAGTCGCCGTTCAGGTTGAGCGTCGCGATGACGTCGTACTCCGCGGGGCGCAGCAGGATCTGCTGCAGGAACGCGTCGGTGATCACGTCCTTCACGACGATGTCGCGCCCCGTCCTGGGGTTCTTGTAGCTGCACCACGGCCCGCCGTCCAGGAGCTTGCCCCCGAACTCCTTCTGCACCAGCTGGTAGCCCCAGTCGCGGAATCCGCCCTCCGTGAACTTCTGGATGTTGCCCTTGTGCACCAGGGTCACCGACTTGCGGTCGTTGTCGATGGCGTACTGGAAGGCCTTGCGGATCAGGCGCTCGCTGCCCTCGATGGAGACCGGCTTGATGCCGATCGCCGACGTTCCCGGGAAGCGGATCTTCTTGACCTTCATCTCCTCCATCAGGAACTTGACGACCTTCTTGGCCTCCGGGGTGTTGGCCGCCCATTCGATGCCGGCGTAGATGTCCTCCGAGTTCTCGCGGAAGATCACCATGTCGACCTTGCTGGGGTCCTTGAGCGGAGAAGGCACGCCCTTGAACCAGCGCACCGGCCGCAGGCACACGTACAGGTCGAGCTCCTGGCGCAGCGCCACGTTGATCGAGCGGATGCCGCCGCCCACCGGCGTCGTGAGGGGGCCCTTGATGGACACCACGTACTCCCTGGAGGCTTCCAGGGTCTCCTCGGGCAGCCAGACGTTCTCGCCGTACACCTTGCAGGATTTCTCGCCCGCGAACATCTCCATCCAGACGATCTTCTTCTTGCCGCCGTAGGCCTTCTTCACGGCGGCGTCCACGACCTTGATCATCACGGGGGTGATGTCCACGCCGGTGCCGTCGCCCTCGATGTAGGGAATGACCGGGTTGTCGGGCACCGACAACGAGAAGTCCTTGTTGACGCGGATCTTCTCGCCCTGGGCGGGCACCTTGATGTGCTTGTACGGCATGGCGGCTCCTGGTTGCGGGGGCGGAAAGAGGCGGGATTATAAGAGCTTCAGGTTGAAAATCCTCTCCACCATCCACACGGTGGCCACCAGAACGATCGCCGCGGAGCCCCCGGTGAACCCGAGACGCCGGTAACCCGCGCCCTGCCGCAGCAGGTACGCGACCGGCAGGAAAATGCAGACCACGGCGAGCTGGCCCGCCTCCACGCCCAGGTTGAATCCGACCAGCGACACGAGCAGCGCGTCGCGCGGCAGCCCGAGGTCGGCGAGCACGCTGGCGAAGCCGAAGCCGTGCACCAGCCCGAATCCGAAGGCGACCATCCAGCGCCGCTCCAGCACCACGGGCCAGAGGTTGTTGAGCGCCGCCAGCACCACGGAGAGGGCGATCAGCGACTCCACCCACCGGGAGGGGAGCGAGACGACGCCGAGCGCGGCGAGCGACAGCGTGATGGAGTGCGCGACCGTGAAGGCGGTGACCACGCTGAGCACTTCCCAGAAGACCGGCCGGAAGCGAGCGGCAGGCGCCCAGGCGCCGTCGCGGAACACGAGCACGGCCGGCAACAGCAGCGATACCAGAAACAGGATGTGGTCGAACCCGATCCAGATGTGCCAGACGCCCTCGCCCGCATAGCTCAGGAACTGGCGAAATCGCGAGGCCTCGCCCAGCGCGAGCTCGATCCGGGGCCGGTCGGGTCCGAGCACGGCGCTCTGCGCCGCGCCGGCCTGCACGAGCTGCAGGAGGCCCCGGTGGGTCGGGTCCAGGTCGGCGAACAGCCGGTATTCGACCTCCAGGCCGCGCGCGGCGCCGCCCTCGCAGCGGGCGTCGAACCGCAGCACGGCGTAGGTGCCATCGCTATGCTCGTCGACGAGCAGCTCGCGAAGCTCGGCCGGGCAGGCGCGGCCGTCGGCCCGCAGGGCGAGCCGGGCCAGCGCGTAGGCCGCCACATCGGACTGGCGCGCGCGCAGCTCCCCCCAGGTGATGGCCCCGTCGCCATTGGCGTCCAGGCCGAGCGCGAACTCGAGGTCGCGAAGCGCGATGTCCCAGCGGCCGTGCACCGCGCCCGGCCCGGGCTCGAGCGTAAGGTAGCTATCGCTCGGCTTGTGCGCGAGCGCCGGCGCGCTGGCGAGCGCCAGGAGGAGGAGCCAGGCGCGCATCAACGGAGCGCCGAGGCGAGTCGCCGCATGCGCGGGTCCTCGTAGCCGGTGCGTGCGAGCCAGTCGAGCGCCGGCCGGGCCGCCTCGGGCTTGCCCGCGGCGTGCGCCGCCTCGAGCAGGATCTCCGCGTCCTCGGGCTCGCGCTGCGTGCGCCAGTTCTCGGCGGCGGCGGCGAGCGCGCCCGCGGGATCGTTGCGCAGGTCGAGCCGGTACCGGGCTTCGTCAGACAGGTGCAAGCGCTCGCCGCGCAGCGCGGCGGCGTCGAAGCGCTCGCCGAGAATGCGTGCGTGCTGGGCGGCGTCGGCAAGGCCGAGCGCATGCTCGGCGAGCGTGAGGCGCAGCAGCAGGGTATCGGACTGCGTGCGCGCTGACAGCAGCGTCACCACGTCCCGGTAGCGCTGTTGCGCGAGGAGAAACTCCGCGTACGCGGTCAGCAGGAAGTTGTCGGTAATGCCGAGGGCGAGGGCGCTCTGGAAATGCGCATCGGCCGCGGCAGTATCGCCGAGCCGCCACGCCATGCGGGCGAGGCGCGACTGGATCCACAGGCGCAGCCCGCGGTCGGCGTCCGGCTCGCGCGCCAGCGCGGCGCGCAGGCGCTCGTAGCCCGCGCGCCCCTTGCCCGTCACGGACTCCAGGTACGCGCTGCAGCCCTCGGCCTCCAGCGTCTCGCCGAGCTCCGCGAGGGCGGCGCACTCTTGCGCGGCGCCCGTGTAGTCGGCGCGCACCATGAAGATGGCGGCGGCCCAGGCGTGCGCCTCCGAGTCGTCCGGGTCCAGGCGCGCCGCGGCGGCCAGGTCCTCGAGGGCGCCGTCGAAGTCATGGCGGTACTGCTTCAGCATGGCGCGCACCAGCAGCAGTTCCGGTGCTCCCGCCGCGCGCGCCCCCCAAGGCGCGAGGACCGCCTGCGCGTAGCCGATGTAGCGGGGATCGCCGAGCGCCACGGCGAGCGCGAAGTACCGGCGAGCGAGCCGGACGGAGGCCGCCATGTCCTGAGGGGCGCTCGCAACGCGGGCGCGCAGCCGCCGCAGTTCCGCCGCCTGCGCGTCATCGCGCCGGAAGGGCAGCCGCTCCAGGACCTCGTCGTCGCGGTCGGGGACACGGGGGGAAGCCGCGCCCTGGATGACCACCAGGGCCAGGGCGAGTCCCGTCAGGAGCTTCAGCATGATGGCGAGTAGTTCAATATTATCATTAGGTTACGGACAAGCCCAAGGCTCGCTGCGCGCGCCGGTCAACCGGTCGGCGCGACCCGCGTTATTAGGTTCCGGGAGGCGAGGCGCAAGCCGGGCCGGCCCGCATCGGTGTACACCTACTAGGAGATCGAAATGAAGAAGTTGCTGGCCATGATCGTGGCGCTGACGTTCGCGGCGCTGAGCGTTCCGTCCTTCGCTGCGAAGCACGAGGGCGGCGCGATGAAAGAAGGCGACAAGAAAGAGCAGAAGGCCGACAAGAAGGCCAAGAAGTCGAAGAAGGCCAAGAAGGCCGACGCTCCGAAGGCCGAAGAAAAGAAGTAACTCGGTACTTCCGTCGAAAGGGCAGGGTTGCTACCCTGCCCTTTTTTATTGCCCATGAAGCTCGCGCCCCTTGCCCTGGCCTTCGCGGCGGCCGCCGCCCTTGCCCAGCAGCCGTCGTTGCCGAAGGTGCAGCTGGGGGCGGGGATGTACCTGATCCAGGCCGAGGTCGCCGACCGCGATGACACCCGGACCACGGGCCTCATGCATCGGACCTCGCTGCCGCAGAACGGCGGCATGCTGTTCGTCTTCGACGCGCCCGAAGTCCCCTGCATGTGGATGAAGAACACGCTGCTGCCGCTCTCGGTGGCGTTCCTCGACGCAGGCGGAACCATCGTCAACATCGCCGACATGCAGCCGCTCAGCGAGGATACGCATTGCGCGGCCCGGCCGGCGCTCTACGCGCTGGAAATGAAGCAGGGCTGGTTTGCCGAGCGCGGCATCCGCACCGGCATGAAGCTGCGCGGCCTGGAGAAGGCCGCACCTCGCTAAGGAAGGGGGTAACGGGGGAAACCGGGGGTTTCCCCTGTTCCGAGCTACAGGCCGCCGTTCTGCTGGGCGACCATGAAGTAGAGCAGCGGGATCGACAGCAGCGTGTTGATGCGCGAGGTGAGCATCGCCTTGCGCGCGGCGGCCGCCTTCTCCTCGGCGGCGACGGTGACCATCCCCAGCGCCTTCTTCTGGTTCGGCCAGATGATGAACCACACGTTGAAGGCCATCACCAGCCCGAACCACATGCCCAGGCCGATCGCGGTGAACGGCCGCTGCAGGGACAGCGCTTGCGCCAGGTAGCCGTTCATGCCGGCGAGGATGAGGCCCGTCAGCACGGTCGCGGCCGCGCCCCAGCGGAACCAGAACAACGCCGCCGGCGCGATCACCTTGCTGATCGCCGGCTTCTGGTCGTCCGGGATCTTGGGCATCGCCGGCGTCTGGACGAAGTTGAAGTACCACAGCAGGCCGATCCACATCACGCCCGAGAGCACGTGCAGCCAGCGGAAGCACAGCTTCCACCAATCGTGGCCCGCGAGGTTGAAGAAGGTGCCGCCCGTTTGGGCGGCGATCAACAGGATGACGGCCAGCAGCACGAGGCCGGCGATGACCGTGCGCTG
>DASUFW010000365.1:0-7813 GCA_036274335.1 Burkholderiales bacterium
CCCGGGTACATGTTCTCGTCGATCACGCCGAGCACGTGCGCGCGCCCGCCATGCACGTAGCCGTCCATGTTGACCTGCACGCCCTCGAGGATTTCCTCGGCGATCATGTGGTGCGCATCGAGCTCGTAGTCCGTGTACCAGCGCATCAGGTCGTTGAACGGCTTCACGATGCGCTGGATGACCCATTTCTCGAACGGCCAGAACGTGAGGTGCCGGCGCAGTTCCTCGAAGCGGTCCACGCGCCGCGCGAGCACGGAGAAGGTGGCGCGCACCGGTTTCACGAAGCACGGCAGCTCGAAGGGCAGCTCGTCGCGTGTGCGCACTGCGTACGGAAACGCGGCGAACCTCGCCGAGGCCTGCGGGACGATGCGGGCGAAGGCCTGCCGGGCGTAGAACTTGTGCTGCGTGGTGATGACCACGCGCGGGTCGTTGCCGGGCAGCCCCAGCTTGTCGGCCACCACCGCGGCGATCAGGGCGCCGAAGTACTCGTTGTTGCTGAAGACGCCGTCCAGGCGCTCGTGGCGGAAGCGCTCGAGCAGGCGGTTGACGAAGCGGAAGACGTCGAAGGTGGCGAGCTGCAGGTTGGCGGGGAAGCGGAACAGGTCGAAGCCGGCGTACACGAACTCGTAGCGGCCGCGGTATTCGGGGCGCTCGAATTCCAGCCGGTCCCACTCCTTCGGAAAGAGGACGAGGATCTTCTTCATGCCACCTCTCGCGCGGGGAACCCGCCCCCGGTTGCCGAACAGTCGCCCGGCGGGGGCATTCCTTACGCGCTGAGGCGGTGCAACATCGCGAACCGGCCCTTGCTCCCTGTCGCGGGAAGGCTACACTCGCGCGCTTCTCCCAAGGCGAGCGTCATGATCGACCTCTATACCTGGAGTACCCCCAACGGCCGCAAGATCTCCATCATGCTGGAGGAGTGCGGGCTGCCCTACAAGGTCCACCCGATCAACATCGGCAAGGACGAGCAGTTCACGCCCGAGTACACCGCCCTCAGCCCCAACAACCTCATCCCGGCCGTCGTCGACCCCGACGGGCCGGGCGGCAAGCCGATGTCGCTGTTCGAATCGGGGGCCATCCTCATCTACCTCGCGGAGAAGGTGGACCGGTTCCTGCCGCACGACGCGCGCCAGCGCAGCGTCACGCTGCAGTGGCTCATGTTCCAGATGGGCAACGTCGGCCCGATGTTCGGCCAGGCGCACCACTTCATCCGCAACGCGAAGGAGCAGGTGCCCTACGGCATCAAGCGCTACTCGGACATCGTGCGGCGGCTGTACCGCGTGCTGCACCGGCGGCTGGGCGACACGCCGTACCTCGCGGGCGAGGAGTTCACCATCGCCGACATCGCCACCTATCCCTGGGTGGCGCGCTTCGAGTGGCACAAGGTCGACCTCGACGAATTCCCGAACGTGAAGCGCTGGTTCGACACGATCGGCAAGCGCCCGGCGGTGCCCAAGGGCATGTCCGTGCCGACGCCGCCGTAGAAAATTAGGGACAGACCCTATTTATCGCCATGCGAAAAATAGGGTCTGTCCCTATTTCTTTCTCGCGTACTTCGCGAGGAACGCGTTGATCTCGTCGACGCGCAGCTGCGGCTCGCCGGGGATCGGCTGGGTGCCGACCACCCGGTTCATCCACTGCATGTTCTCCTGCATGCGCGCGACCACCGCCCGCCACTCCGTCGCGGTGTGGCGCTTCGGGTCAGGGAGCACGTGGCACTGGTTGCACGCGAGGCGGAACGGCTCGCCCGCCGGCGTGAACGCCTCGGGGTACTTGCGCGCGTCGAGCCCCTTCTGGCCGTTGCGCTTCAGGTAGCCGACGAGCGCCAGCGTCTCCTCGCGGGTCGGCGCCTTGACGCCAGCCATCATCTCGAACATCAGCTTGCCGTAGTTTCCCTTGCCCTCCATGCGGTACACCATGCGCTCGACCACGCCCGGCCAGCGCGCGGCGTTGTGCATGGCCGGGTTGGGCAGGTTGTGGCATTGCACGCAGTACTGCAGCGTGAGCCGCGCGCCTTCCGACCCCGGCTCGGGCAGGTTCTTCGCGTCGAAGGTGGGCGGCAGGATGCGCTCGAGCATCGGCCCGTGCGGGCTCTCGGCCCAGCGGCGCTTGGCATCGGCGATGTCGTCGGCCGCCGCCGCGGCGAGCGGCAGCGCGAGCAAGGAGAGAGCCAGGAAGCGCCGCATGCCTAGAGCGTATGCGATCGATCGCCGTCCGCAAAGCCGAGCAGCCGCTGCGGTCCGCCGCGGCCGAGCGCGAGCACCTTGAAGATCTCGCCCATCTCGGCGGGCGAGAGCAGGCGGTTGGCTTCCGCCGCGCGCGGCGCGTAGCGCACGACGTCCTCGGGGTTCTCGCGCTCGAGCTCCTCGAGGATGCCGCAGTTCACGAGGAACTGCGCCTGGTTGGCGTAGCCGAGCACCTCCAGTCCCGCCGCGCGCCCGGCGCGCGCGAGCGCCGTGAAGTCGACGTGCGCCGTGATGTCCTGCAGGCCGGGATGGAAGAAGGGATCGCCGTGCGCGCGATGGCGGTAGTGGCACATCAGCGTGCCCTGGGTGCGCTGCGGGTGGTAGAACTCGCGCTCGGGAAATCCGTAGTCGACGATGAGCAGCGCGCCGCGCGCGAGGCGCGAGGCGACGAGCTTCAGCCACGCGCGCCCCACCAGCCCGATCTCGCTTTCGTAGGGGGCCTCGAGCCGCAGCACGCGCGCCGCGGCGAGCGGCTCGCCGGCCGCCGGCCGCTCTGCCCAGGCGAGCGCGCCCTCCTGCAGGGACACGCCGCGCTCCTGGATGCCCTCGCGCCGCCAGGCGAGCGCGTGCACCGGCATCGCATCGAGCACCTCGTTGGCGATCATCACGCCGCGGAAGTCCTCCGGGATCTGCGTGAGCCAGCGCGCGCGATCGCCCAGGCGCTCGCGCTGGCGCGCGGCGAGCTCGCCGCTCGTCTCGAGGATGAGGTAGGGCACGCCGGGCAGGGCCTGCGCGAGGGTCGCGGCGAGGACGCCGCTGCCTGCGCCGAACTCGAGGACGGCCTCGCCCGGATGCAGGAGCTCGGCGACCTGGCGGGCGAGGGTGCGCGCGAAGAGCGGCCCCATCTCCGGGGCGGTCGCGAAGTCGCCGCCCGCGCCGAGCTTCGCCGAGCCGCCCGCGTAGTAGCCCAGGCCCGGCTCGTGCAGCGCGAGCTCCATGTAGCGCGCGAAGGGCAGCCACCCGCCCGCCTCGCGGATCTCGGCGTGGATGCGCTCGAGGAGCCGCGCGCTCGCCGCGCGCGCCTCGGCCTCGGGCTCGGGGAGCATGCGGTCGAATTTAACCTAGAATTCCCGCATGGCCGACGCCGCGCTCTCGAGCAGGGTGGTCCTCGTCACCGGCGCGGCGCGCCGGCTGGGCGCCGCCGTCGCGCGCCGGCTGCACGCCGCGGGCGCGAGCGTGGTGCTGCACTACCGGAACGCGGAGGCCGACGCGGCCGCGCTCGAGAAGGAGCTGAACGCCGCGCGCGCCGGTAGCGCGGTGCGCGTCAAGGCCGACCTGCTCGCGCCGGTCGCGCCGCAGGCGCTGGTCGGCGCGGCCCGCCAGCGCTTCGGGCGCCTGGATTTCCTCATCAACAACGCCTCGGCGTTCTACCCCACGCGCCTGGGCGAGATCGAGCCGGGCCACTGGGAGGAGCTGGTCGGCTCCAACCTGCGCGCGCCGCTGTTCCTCGCGCAGGCGGCGGCGCAGCACCTGAAGCTCGCCGGCGGCGCGATCGTCAACATCGCCGACATCCACGCCGAGCGGCCGCTGAAGGGCTACGTGGTGTACAGCGTGGCCAAGGCGGGGCTCGTCGCGCTGACGAAATCGCTGGCGCTGGAGCTCGCGCCGGGCGTGCGCGTGAACGCGGTCGCGCCGGGCGCCATCGCCTGGCCCGAAGACGGCCAGTTCGAGTCGGCCGAGCGCGCGCGCATCATTGCCACCACGCCGCTCGGGCGCACCGGCACGGCCGACGAGGTGGCGCAGGCGGTACACTTCCTGTGCACCGCGTCCTTCGTCACCGGCCAGATCGTGGCGGTGGACGGCGGGCGCTCCGTGTTCCTCTGATCCGCCAGGACCCCCGGTGAACGTCGTCACCCTGCATCGCGCTCCGCGGAAACGTGCCTACGAGGCCGCCAAGCTCGCCAAGCGCCTGCGCCGCCAGGTCGGCGAGGCGATCGCCGATTTCGGCATGATCGAGGCGGGCGACCGCGTGATGGTGTGCCTCTCGGGCGGCAAGGACAGCTACGCGATGCTCGACGTGCTCATGGCGCTGCGCGGGAAATCACCGGTCCCCTTCGAGCTGGTCGCGGTGAACCTCGACCAGAAGCAGCCCGGGTTTCCCGGGCACGTGCTGCCCGGGTACCTCTCCGCCCTGGGCGTCGAGTTCCGCATCGTCGAGCAGGACACCTACTCGGTGGTGAAGCGCGTGCTGCCCGCGGGCAAGACGATGTGCTCGCTCTGCTCGCGCCTGCGCCGCGGCGTGCTATACCGTGTGGCGGGCGAGCTCGGCGCGACCAAGATCGCGCTCGGCCACCACCGCGACGACATCCTCGCCACCTTCTTCCTCAACCTGTTCTTCGGCGGCAGGTTGAAAGCCATGCCGCCGAAGCTGCGCTCGGACGACGGCCGGCACGTGGTCATCCGCCCGCTCGCCTACGTGCGCGAGGATGATCTCTCCGCCTACGCCGGAGAAAAGGGCTTCCCGATCATCCCCTGCAACCTGTGCGGCTCGCAGGAGCACCTGCAGCGCCGCCAGGTGCGCGAGATGCTGCGCCAGTGGGAAAGGCAGCATCCCGGCCGCGTAGAATCGATCCTGCGGGCGCTCTCGGACGTGCGCCCGTCGCACCTGATGGACCGGAACCTGTTCGATTTCAGCCTGGGAGCTGCCGATGAAACCGGTTGAAGACGTTCGCCGCGAGGCCGAAGCGCTCGAGGGCATCGTGCCGACCGTGGACCTCGCCGCCGAGGAGGGCCGCAAGGACTTCTACGGGCGCGCGAAGCACCAGCACCTCGCGCCGCTGTGGCGCGTGCTGCACGGTCTCGTCACCGCCAAGCCCGTCACGAAGGCGGTGCCGGCGATCTGGCACTACCAGGACGTGCGCCCCTACCTGATGGAGGCCTGCGGCCTGATCGGCGCGGCCGAGGCCGAGCGCCGCGTGATGGTGCTCGAGAATCCCGGGCTGCCGGGGCAATCGAGGATCACGCAGAGCCTGTTTGCCGGCCTGCAGATCATCCTGCCGGGCGAGATCGCGCCGGCGCACCGGCACGTGGCGAGCGCGCTGCGCTTCATCGTCGAGGGCCGCAACGCGTTCACCGCGGTGGCGGGCGAGCGCACGATGATGGAGCCGGGCGACTTCGTCATCACGCCGTCGTGGACCTGGCACGACCACGGCAACGAGGGCACCGGTCCCATGGTGTGGCTGGACGGCCTGGACATGCACATCGTCAACATGCTGGCGACGAGCTTTCGCGAGGACATGGGCGGCAAGGCGCATCCGCTCGACCGGCCCGAGGGCGCGGCGCCCGCCGAGTTCGGCAACAACCTGCTGCCGGTCGATGTGCAGCATCGCTCGCAGACTTCGCCGATCTTCAACTACCCGTACCGCAAGTCGCGCGAGTCGCTCGACGCGCTGCAGCGCACGCGCGATCCGGATCCCTGGCACGGCTACAAGATGCGCTACATCAACCCGGTGAACGGCGGCTGGGCGATGCCGACCATCTCCACCTGGCTGCAGCTCCTCCCGAAAGGCTTCAGGACGGCGCCCTACCGCTCGACCGACAGCACGGTGTTCACGGTGGTCGAGGGGCGCGGCCGCAGCACCATCGGCGGCGAGACCTTCGACTGGGGTCCGCACGACATCTTCGTCGCGCCGAGCTGGATGGCGCACACGCACGAGGCGTCGGATGACGCGGTGGTGTTCCTCTACTCGGATCGCGTCATCCAGGAAAAGCTCGACCTGTTCCGGGAGTCGAAGGAGAAGGCTTGAGGAAGCGGCGCGTGCTCGGCGCGGCGCTCGTCGCCATCGCGCTGGTCGTCGGCGCGGGCGCGGCCGCGCGCGCGCAGCAGGACTGGCGCAGCGCGAGCCGCGAGCCGGTCGGCCTCGCGCCCGATCCGGCCACCACGGCCGAGGCGGTGATCCAGGTCTACGGCGCGCGCACCGTCGGCGCGCGCGGCGTGTTCGGCGTGCACACCTGGGTCGCGGTCAAGCCGGCCGGCGCCCCGGCCTACACCGTGTACGAGGTCACCGGCTGGAAGCTGCGCTGGTCGGACACGGCGGTCGCGATCCACACGCGTACGCCGGACGCGCGCTGGTTCGGCGCCGAGCCGAGCCTGTACGCGGACGTGCGCGGCGAGCGCGCCGAGCCGCTCCTCCCGAAGATCGAGGCGGCCGCCGAGAGCTACCCGTACGCGAAGGAGTACCGCGCCTGGCCGGGCCCCAACTCCAACACGTTCACGGCCTGGATCACGCGCCAGGTGCCCGAGCTGCGCGCCGACCTGCCGCCCACCGCCATCGGCAAGGACTACCTGCGCGGCGGCGTGTTCGCCCGGGCGCCGAGCGGCAGCGGCGGGCAGTTCTCGCTCGCGGGGCTGTTCGCGGTGACGGCGAGCACGGTGGAAGGCGTCGAGCTCAACCTCCTCGGGCTCACCTTCGGCCTGGATCCGTGGCCGCCGGCGCTCAAGCTCCCGCTCGCCGGCCGGATCGGCGCGTCGCCCGTTCCCTAGGAAAGCAGGGACAGCAGCGCCTGCCACTGCGGCGCCGGATCCTCCAGCCAGGCGCCGACGCCCTCGAAGATCATCTCCACGGCGAAGGTGCCGATCAGCAGCGCGGAGACGCGGCCGACGATCTCGATGTAGCGGTCGACCACGCGCGCGTGCTGCGCCTTCAGCGCGTCGTGCGCGAACTTGATCACGGCCACCAGCGAGACGGTCACCGCCAGGGTGGCGAAGATGACCATCACCGCGTCGAGCACCGGCAGCCTCGCGCCGACCACCACGCTCGCGCTCACGGTGCCCGGGCCGATCATGAACGGCATGGCGATCGAGCCCGCGACGTGCTCGGGCTGGCCGCGCATGCTGCGCATGGCGTCGGCGCCGCTGAACACGAAGCGCACGCCGATCACCAGGAAGATGATCCCGCCGAACACCTGGAAGGAGGCGAAGCGCACCTGCAGCACCTCGCTGAAGATCGCGTCCCCGCCCCAGGCGAAGAGCGAAAACACCACCGCGCTGATGAGCGCGCCGCGCCCCAGCACGCGCACGAACACCGGGCGCGGCAGGTCGGTGATCAGGTCGAGCAGGTACACGCTCATCAGGAACGGGTTGAGCAGCGTGAGCAGCAGCAGGGCGGAAGAGAGGTGCGGCTCGAGGTCCATGGCTTGGGGCGATGCTAACCCGCGGGAGGAGCAGGCCCAAAATCCCCCTTGTCAAAATGGATTTGACATCCTAGACTGGGCGCCATCATGAACTGCGCGGAGCGGCTGGTCGGGATCTTCGGCACCCAGGCCGATGTCGCACGCGCGTTCCAGCTCGATCGCGCGGTCGTCAACCACTGGGTCAAGACCGGCTACGTCCCGGCCCGCTGGGCGGCCGAAGTCGAGCGCGTGACCGACGGGCGCATCAGCGCCCTGGAGGTCGTCCACGAAGCGAGCGCCAAGCGGCCGGTGCGCGTGAAGTCGCGCCCCGACGACGCGCCCTTCGGCCTTTCCCCGGAGAGCCAAGCCATGACGCAATTCGCCCCCGCCAAGCGCATCACCTCCTTCCATCCGCCGCAGCGCACGCTCATGGGCCCGGGGCCGACCGAGATCCA
>DASUFW010000366.1:0-4963 GCA_036274335.1 Burkholderiales bacterium
TCGCCCGCGACGAAGACGGAGGAATCGGGCTTCATTCGCGCGGACTGTGCACGGTGAACCCTTCGCGCGCGACCAGCGCGTCGCGCTCGGCGAGCTTCCGATCTTCTTCCACCATCTCGCGGACCAGCGCTTCGAAGCCGATCTCCGGCCGCCAGCCGAGCTGGTTTCGCGCCTTCGACGGGTCGCCGAGCAGCGTGTCGACCTCGGTGGGCCGGAAGTAGCGGGGGTCCACGCGCACCACGGTGCGGCCGGTGGCCTTGTCGACGGCCTGCTCTTGAATGCCCGTGCCGCGCCACTCGAGCTCCATCCCGAGCAGCCGTGCCGCGAGCACGACGAAGGCCCTCACCGAGTGCTGCTCGCCGGTGGCGATGACGTAGTCCTCCGGTTTGGCCTGCTGGAGCATGAGCCACTGCGCGCGGACGTAGTCGCGCGCATGACCCCAGTCGCGCAACGCGTCGAGGTTGCCGAGGTAGAGGCAGTCGTCGAGACCCGACTTGATGCGTGCGAGGCCGCGCGTGACCTTGCGCGTGACGAACGTCTCCCCGCGCAGCGGGGACTCGTGATTGAACAGGATGCCGTTGCAGGCGAAGAGGCCGTACGCTTCGCGGTAGTTCACGGTGATCCAGTACGCGTAGACCTTCGCGGCCGCGTACGGCGAGCGCGGGTAGAACGGCGTGGTCTCCTTCTGCGGGGTCTCCACCACCTTGCCGTAGAGCTCGGAGGTCGATGCCTGGTAGAAGCGCGTCTTCTTCTCACGGCCGAGGATGCGGATCGCCTCCAGCAGGCGCAGCGTACCGACGCCGTCCGAATCCGCGGTGTACTCCGGCTCCTCGAAGCTCACCGCCACGTGGCTCTGCGCAGCGAGGTTGTAGATCTCGTCGGGCTGCGACTGCTGCACGATGCGCGTCAAGCTCGACGAGTCCGTCATGTCTCCGTAGTGCAGGATCAGGCGCCGGTCGGGCTCGTGCGGGTCCTGGTAAAGGTGGTCGATGCGCTGCGTGTTCAAGCTCGAGGCGCGGCGCTTGATCCCGTGCACCTCGTAGCCCTTGCCGAGCAGGAGCTCGGCCAGGTAGGCGCCATCCTGGCCAGTGATGCCGGTGATCAGTGCGACTTTGCGGGTCATGGAACCGCCGATGTTACCTCGGCGAGCTGCTCCTCCCACGGCGGGAGCGCCACCCCCGAGGCCGCCTTCAGCCGCGAGCAGTCCAGGCGGGAGTTGCGCGGGCGGCGCGCAGGCGTCGGGTAGTCCTTCGTCGGGATCCCGACCACGGGCGTCGCGAGACCCGCCCGCTCGAGGATCACTCGCGCGAAGCCGCACCAGGTCGTCTCGCCCGCCGCGGCCATGTGGTAGAGGCCCTCGGTGCCCTTCTCGAGCAGCCGGGGCGTCGCGGCGGCGATCGCGAGGCTCGAGGTCGGCGCGCCGGTCTGGTCGTCCACCACGCGCAGCGCCGGCCGCTCCTTCGCGAGCCGCCGCATCGTGAGATAGAAGTTCTTGCCGCGCGGCCCGTAGACCCAGCTGGTGCGCAGGATCAGGTGCCGGCAGCCGCTCGCCCGGATCGCGCGCTCGCCGGCGAGCTTCGATTCCCCGTAGACGTTGATCGGCTGCGCCGGATCGTCCTCGACATAGGGCGAGGCCTTTTCCCCGTCGAAGACATAGTCGGTCGAATAGTGGACGAGCATGGCGCCGATGCGCTTGGCCTCCTCGGCCAGCACGCGCGGCGCGGTCGCGTTCACCGCGAAGGCCAGGTCGCGCTCGGATTCCGCTTTGTCGACCGCCGTGTAGGCCGCCGCGTTCACGATCACGTCGGGTTGCAACGCCCGCACGGCGGCGGCGAGCGGCGGCGCGTCCGCGAGGTCGAGCCCGTAGCGGTCGAAAGCCCTTACCTCGCCCAAGGGCGCCAGCGTCCTTCTGAGCTCCCAGCCGACCTGGCCCGTGGCGCCGGTGAGCAGGATCCTCAAGGAAAGACCTCGGCGGAAGCGAGCGGCGTGCCCCGCCGGTCCTTGTCGGCGAGCACTGGCGCGCCCCCGAGCGGCCAGGCGATGCCGAGCGCCGGGTCGTTCCAGAGGAGCGAGCGCTCGTGCTCCGGCGCGTAGTAGTCGGTGGTCTTGTACAGCACCTCGGCGTAGTCCGACACCACGACAAAGCCGTGCGCGAAGCCGGCCGGCACCCAGGCGATCCGGCGGGACTCCGCCGACAGCGTGAAGCCGGCCCACTTGCCGAACGTCGGCGAGCTGCGGCGCAGGTCGACCGCCACGTCCCACACCTCGCCCTCGGTCACGCGCACGAGCTTGCCCTGCGTCTGGCGGACCTGGTAGTGCAGCCCGCGCAGCACGTTCTTCGCCGAGCGCGAGTGGTTGTCCTGCACGAAGTCCGGGTCGAGGCCGGTCGCCTTGTGGAAGGCGCGCCGGTTGTAGGCCTCGAAGAAGAATCCGCGCGCGTCGCCGAAGACCCGCGGCTCGAGCAGCAGCACGCCCGGCAGCGCGGTGGGCACCACCTGCATCAGAAGACCTTTTCGCCCAGGATGCGCAGCAGGTACTCGCCGTAGCCGCTCTTCGCGAGCGGGCGCGCCAGCGCGCGCAGCTGCCGCGCGCTGATGTAGCCCTGGCGGAACGCGATCTCCTCCGGGCAGGCGACCTTGAGTCCCTGGCGCTTCTCGATGGTCTCGATGAAATGGCCCGCCTCGAGCAGCGACTCGTGGGTCCCGGTGTCCAGCCACGCGTAGCCGCGGCCCATCGGCACGACGTCCAGGTCCCCCCACTCGAGGTAGCGCCGGTTGAGGTCGGTGATCTCCAGCTCGCCGCGCGCGGAGGGCTCGAGGGCCTCGGCCACCTTGACGACGCGGTTGTCGTAGAAGTACAGGCCCACCACCGCGTATCGGGACTTGGGCTTCTTCGGCTTCTCCTCGAGGCTGACCGCCCGGCCGCGCGCATCGAACTCCACCACGCCGTAGCGCTGCGGGTCCACGACCGGATACGCGAACACGGTCGCGCCGCGCTTCTTCTTCGCCGCGCCTGCGAGCAGCGCCGACAGGTCGTGCCCGTGGAACAGGTTGTCGCCGAGCACGAGCGCGACGCGGTCGCGCCCGATGAAGGGCTTGCCGATGAGGAAGGCCTGCGCAAGGCCCCCGGGCCTCGGCTGCACGGCGTACGAGAGCTTGAGGCCCCACCGGCGGCCGTTGCCGAGGAGTTCGCGAAAGCGCGGGGTGTCCTGCGGCGTCGAGATCACCAGGATGTCGCGAATCCCCGCCAGCATGAGCGTGGTCAGCGGGTAGTAGACCATCGGCTTGTCATAGACGGGCAGCAGCTGCTTGGACACGACCTGCGTGACCGGGTAGAGCCGCGTGCCCGAGCCGCCGGCGAGGATGATGCCCTTCACGCCGCCCTCTTCTCCCGCTGCTCGAGATACCAGCGCACCGTCTGTCGCAGACCCGACTCGAAGCTCTCGGCCGGCCGCCAGCCGAGCTCGCCCTGGATCTTGCGCGAGTCGATGGCGTAGCGCCGGTCGTGCCCCGGGCGATCCTTCACGAAGCTGATCAGGTCCGCGTAGCTGCCCCCGGTCCGCGGCACCGCGTCGTCCAGCAGCGCGCAGAGCATCCTGACCAGGTCGATGTTCTTCATCTCCGCGTTGCCGCCGACGTTGTATACCTCGCCGAGCCTGCCGCGCTCGAGCACCGCGCGCAGCGCCGAGCAGTGGTCCAGAACGTACAGCCAGTCGCGCACGTTCTGGCCGTCGCCGTACACCGGCAGCGGCTTGCCGGCGAGCGCCTGGTGGATCATCAGCGGGATCAGCTTCTCCGGGAACTGCCGGGGGCCGTAGTTGTTCGAGCAGTTGGTGGTCAGCGTCGGCAGGCCGAAGGTGTGCCAATAGGCGCGCACCAGGTGGTCGGAGCCTGCCTTGGACGCGCTATAGGGGCTGTTCGGCGCATAGGGCGTCGCCTCGCTGAACGCGGGGTCCTGCGGACCCAGCGAGCCGTACACCTCGTCGGTGGACACGTGCAGGAAGCGGAATGCCGTGCGCTCGGCCGGCGGCAGGCCCGACCAGTATTCGCGCGCCTCCTCGAGCAGCGCAAACGTGCCGACCACGTTGGTCTGCACGAAGGGTGCCGGCCCCTCGATCGAGCGATCGACGTGGCTCTCGGCCGCAAGATGTACCACGGCGCGCGGGCGGTGCTCGGCGAGCAGACGCCGGACCAGCGCCCGATCGCAAACGTCGCCCTTCACGAAAACGTGCCGCGCGTCGCCGCGCAGCGGCTCGAGGTTGGCCAGGTTCCCGGCGTAGGTCAGCTTGTCGAGATTGACGATCGGTTCGCCGGTCTCGGCGAGCGCCTGCAGGACGAAGTTCGACCCGATGAACCCGGCGCCGCCCGTGACGAGGAGCATGCCCCGATTATGCCGTCGCCGCGATCGGCCGAGGCGCGAACTGCGTCCGGTGCAGCCGGGCGTAGGCGCCGCCCTTGGCGAGCAGCTCGCCATGGCGGCCGGACTCCACGACCCGACCCTGGTCGAGCACCGCGATCCGGGTCGCGTGCTCCACGGTGGACAGCCGGTGGGCGATGACGATGGTGGTCCTTCCGCGCATCAGCGCGTCCAGCCCCGCCTGCACGTGGCGCTCGGACTCGGAATCCAGCGCCGAGGTCGCCTCGTCGAGGATCAGCAGCGGCGCGTCCTTGAGCAGCGCGCGCGCAATCGCGAGCCGCTGGCGCTGCCCGCCGGACAGGCGCAGTCCATTCTCGCCGATCAGCGTCTGCAGGCCTTCCGGGAGCTCGCGGATGAAGCTCAGCGCGTGCGCGGCCTCGGCGGCGGCCTCCACTTCCTTCGCGCTCGCGCCGCCCAGGCGCCCGTAGGCGATGTTGGCGAAGATGGTGTCGTTGAAGAGCACCACGTCCTGCGACACCAGCGCGATGTTCGCGCGCAGGCTCTCGAGCGTCAGCGACTGCAGGTCGTGGCCGTCCAGCGTGATGCG
>DASUFW010000367.1:0-1772 GCA_036274335.1 Burkholderiales bacterium
TGGTGCGGCATGCCCCAGGTGACGATGTTGCAAACGGCGTTCAGGTACGCGCCGCGATGGTGGTAGACCACGCCCTTCGGGTCGCCCGTGGTGCCCGAGGTGTAGTTGAGCGAGATCGCCTGCCATTCGTCCTCGGGCCAGCGCCAGGCGAACCCGGGATCGCCCTCCGCGAGCAACGCCTCGTACTCCTTCGAGCCGACACGCTTGCCGCCGGCGAACTCCGGGTCGACGACGTCGATCACCTCGATCCGGCGGCCGAGCTTCGCCAGCGCCGCTTCGATCGTCGGCGCGAACTCGCCGTCGGTGATCAGCACCTGCGCCTCGCCGTGGTTCAGCATGAACGCGATCGCGTCCGCGTCGAGCCGCGTGTTGAGCGTGTTGAGCACGCCGCCGGTCATCGGCACGCCGAAGTGGCACTCGTACATCTCCGGCGTATTGGCCAGCATCGCCGCCACCGTCCCGCCCTTGCCGATGCCGCGCTTCGCGAGGGCCGAGGCGAGCCGCCGGCAGCGCGCGTAGGTCTCCTGCCACGTAAAGCGGCGCGCGCCGTGGATCACGGACGTGTGCGCCGGATACACGGCCGCCGTGCGCTCGAGGAACGACAGCGGCGTCAGCGGCGCGTGGTTGGCGGGCGTCGGGTCGAGGTCCCGCTCGAAGGGATTGGGCTGCGCCATGGTTGCGGAAAGTATATCGCCGCCCGCGGATAGCCAACACGCCCGTACGGGCGCAAACTGCGAGCAGCCGCATGGACACCGCGACGCTCTACTGGGGGGTGCTGTTCAGTTCGCTGGGCCTGGGCTACGTCCTCTATGGCCGGCGCCAGAAGGCGCCGGTGCCGCTGGTCTGCGGCATCGGCCTGATGGTCTTCCCGTACTTCGTCGCCAAGGCGCTGCTGCTGGTGCTGATCGGCGCCGTGCTGGCCGCGGTGCCGTTCTTCCTCAAGCTGTAGGCGGCCCTGTCGAACCGGCCGGGGAGGCGCCGCCCCCCGGCGGTATATTCTCGTCCTTGCTGCACATGCGAATCGCGAAAGATCTCGGGCGCCTCGCCTTCTCGACCGGCGGCGCCGCGGTGGGGATCGGCCTGGCCATGTGGCTGGCCGACCCGCCTTCCGAACCGCTCCTGCTCGCCTCGCTCGGCGGGTCGGCGGTGTTCCTGTTCGGCATGACGCGCATGCCGGCGGCCCAGCCGCGCGCGCTGTTCGGCGGCCATTTCGGCGGCGCGCTGATCGGCATCCTCTGCTACCAGCTGTTCGGCGACGCCCTCTGGGTCTACATGCTCTCGGTCGTGCTGACGCTCGCGTTCATGCTCGCGACCAAGACCGTGCACCCGCCCGCGGGGGCCAATCCCCTGATCATGCTGCACATGCACGCCGGGCTCACGGCGCTGTGGCAGCCCGTCGGCCTCGCCGTGATCACCATCGCCGCGGTGGCGGCGCTCTGGAGCCGGCTCGTGCCCGGGCACGTCCGCTACCCGGTGCAGTGGATGGAGCGCTCGCCGCCGAGCATGTTCTGGGGCGGCTGGGACAGCTAGCGGATGCGCCGCGGCGGCTTTACCCTCATGGAGATGATGGTGGTCGTCGGCATCATCGCCATCCTCGCGCTGATGATGGTGCCCGCCTACATCGACCGCATCGTCCGCAGCCAGATCGCCGAGGCGCTGCCGCTCGCCGACGTCGCCAAGCAGCCGATCGACAGCGCCTGGAAGCTGCTGCACGTCCTGCCCGCGGACAACGCCGCCGCCGGCCTGCCGGTCCCGGAGAAGGTGGTCAGCAA
>DASUFW010000368.1:0-4088 GCA_036274335.1 Burkholderiales bacterium
TCACCGAGCGCGCCGCCTCGGTGGGCACCATCAGCTTGAGGAGCTGCCGGCGCATGAGGGGCAGCTCGATGAGCGGTTTGCCGAACGCGACGCGGCGTCTCGCGACGAACAGCGCCTCGGTCAGCGCACGGCGCATCATGCCGGCGGCGCGCATGCCGTTCGACAGGCGCGACATGTTGATCATGTCCGCCATCTGCACGAAGCCGCGCTGCGGATCGCCGACCAGGTGGGCAGCAGCGCCTTCCAGCCGGATCTCGCCGCTCGGCATGTCGCGCGTGCCGAGCTTGTCCTTCAGCCGCACGATCCGGTACGCGTTCGGCGCACCGTCGGGCAGCAGCTTCGGCAGGAGAAAGAGCGAGAGCCCCTTCGTGCCGGCCGGCGCGCCGTCGGGGCGCGCGAGGACGAGGGCGAGCCCCGCGTCCGCGTTCGAGCAGAACCACTTGTCGCCGTAGAGCCGCCAGTGCTCGCCGTCCTGGACGGCGCGCGTGGCGGTCGCGCCGACGTCCGATCCGGCGCCCTGCTCGGTCATGAACATCGCGCCCTGCGTGAGCGCGTCGAGGTCCTGCTGCGTGAGGCCCGGCAGGTAGCGCGCCACCAGCGCCGGGTCCGCGAACTTGCGGATCGTGCGCGTGAGCGCATCCGTCATCGACACCGGGCAGCAGGCGCCGAACTCGGCCTGCACGAACAGGTACGTCAGCGCGTACTTGGCGATCGGCGGCAGCGGTTCCGGCCAGCCGAGCACGCCGCCGCGGTGGGACATGGCCGCCAGGCCGTATTCGCCGAAGGCAATTTCTTCCAGCCGCCGGTAGGCAGGATGCTTTTCGATCCACTGCCGGTCCTCGCCCGAGCGCGCGCGGTGATGGAGCACCGGGGGATTGCGGTCGGCGGTCGCGGCAAGCCGGTCGAGCTCGCCGCCGGCGAGCGCACCGAGGCGCTCGAAATGCGGCATCAGGTGCGCGAGCAGCCCGGGCGCCATGTAGCGGCGCAGCAAGGCGAGGAAATCCGGGTCCGCGGTGAACAGGTTGGTGCCGCGGCTGTCCGGCAGCACCTCGCGGCCGAGGGGGGCGGGCGGCTGGTCCATGCGCGCGAGTCTATAACGCCGGCGCGTGACGGCGTGCGCGCACGGGTGCTATCGTGCCCGCAGGGGATTCAACGGAGGAGGTGTCCCATGCTCGAGAAGCGCGCCCTCGCGGCGCTCGCGCTTGCCTGCGCCAGCGCCCCGGCATTCGCCCAGACAACCTGGAATCACAATATCTTCGGCCCGCCGCGCGCCCTCACCAAGGGCATGGAAGTGATGGTGGAGCATTTCAAGAAGGCCTCGGGCGGGCAGCTCGACATCAAGGTTGCGTACGGCTCCGCGCTCGGACCCGAGAAGCAGACGCCGGAGGCGATCAAGTCCGGCGGCTACGAGGGCGGGCAGGTCTGCGTGGGTTATTACCCGAACAAGTTCCCGCTGCTGAGCGCCATGGAGCTGCCGTTCCTCGTGCCCAGCCGCACCGCGGACCAGGCCAAGGTGTACGAGGCGGTGATGCACCACCCGCTGATCGAGAAGGAGATGGCCGAACGCTGGAACATGAAGTACTTCGGACCGGTGTTCCTGCCGCCCTACGAGTTCATGGGCAACAAGCGCATCGCCTCGGTCGCCGACATGCGCGGCGTCAAGATGCGCATCTCGGGCCTCAACGCCAAGGCGCTGCAGGTGTTCGGCGCGGTGCCGACCATGGTCACCGCTCCGGAAGGCTACACGGCGCTCGAGCGCGGGACGATCGACAGCTTCGGCTTTCCCTATACGTACGCTTTCGGCGCCTACAAGATGTACGAGGTGTCCAAGTACGTCACCGACGGCATGGCGATGAGCGGGTTCCTCTGCTTCCAGGGCGTGAGCCTGACGGCCTGGAACAAGCTCCCCGACAGCCTGAAGGCCGAGCTGCCGAAGGCCCAGGCGCTGGCCGACCAGACCCTGCTCGAGGCGTACAAGCAGGACGACGACAAGTGGTTGCCTGTCTTCCGGCAGAAGCTGGAGGTGGTGCCGTTCCCCGCGGCCGAGCGCGCCAAGCTCGCCGCGGGCGCGAACGCCATCTGGGAGGACTGGGTGAAGGAGCAGGAGGCGGAGGGCCGCCCGGGCCGCGCCATGCTCGACTTCATCAAGGCGGAGGTCGCCAAGTACAAGTAGGCGCCTGAGCGCGGCCGGCCATGCACGAGCTCGTCAACCTGTCGCTCGGCATCGCGGCGCTGATGGCCGTCACGGCGGCGGGCGCGCGCTGGATCGCGCCCGTCGTGCGCCGGCTCGAGCAGCTGCTGCTGGTCGGCGCGGTGCTCGTCATCCTGTTCGAGATGCTCTTCGTGTGCGTGGAAGTCGTGATGCGCTACGGCTTCAACTCGCCGATTCCCGGGCACCTCGAGGGCTCCGAGCTGCTCATGCCGCTGATCGTGTTCTTCGCGCTCTCGTACACGCAGGCGACGAACGGCCACGTCGGCATGGACCTGCTGCTCGCCAACCTGCCCGCCCGGCCGCGCCGCCTCGCCACCATGGGGACGCTGCTGCTCAGCATCTTCGTGTGCGCGGTGATCGCCTATTTCAGCGGCCGCAACGCGCTGCAGCTCTGGCGCTACGACGACGTGACCATGACGCCGCCGTACTTCCACACCTGGCCCTCGGCCGCGGCGATCCCGATCGGCTACGGCCTGATCGCGTTCCGCATGTTCCTGCAGTTCCTCACGCTGCTCGACCCGGAGCGCTTCCCGCCCGGGCCCGCCGAGCACCGCGCCTTCAGCGGGCACGAGTAGGCCGGCGCCTTGAATCCCATCGAACTGGGCGCACTGTCGCTCATCGCGCTGACGCTGCTGCTCGTCTCGGGGGTGCGCATCGCCTTCGCGACCGCGCTCTGCGGATTCCTCGGCCTGTGGCTGTTGCGCGGGTACCAGCCCGCCGCGTCGCTCGCCGCGACCACCATCTTCGGCCACCTGACCAGCTACACGCTGCTCGTGCTGCCGCTGTTCGTGATGATGGGTTTTTTCGCCTACTACGCCGGGATCACGCGCGATCTGTACTGGGCGGCCCGGCAGTGGTTCGGCCACCTGCCGGGCGGGCTGGCCATCGCCACCATCTTCGGCTGCGCGGGGTTCGCGGCGGCCTGCGGCGCCTCGACGGCGTCGGCCGCTGTCATGGGACGCGTGGCGCTTCCCGAGCTGAAGAAGTACGGCTACGACGACAAGGTGTCCACCGGCTGCGTGGCGGCGGGCGGCACGATGGCCATCATGATCCCGCCCTCCGTGCTCATGGTGATCTACGGATTCGTCGCCGAGGAGTCGATCGGCGCGCTGCTGCTCGCCGGCATCCTGCCGGGGCTGCTGCAGGCCGGCAGCTACGCCGTCATGCTCTACGGGCGCTTCCGGCACAACCCGCGCCTCGGCCCGCCGATCGCCGGTATCACCTGGGGCGATCGCTGGACGTCGCTCAAGGGCATCTGGGGGATGGTGGTGCTGGTGGTGCTGGTCATGGGCAGCATGTACACGGGATTGGCCACGCCCACGGAGTCGGCCGGCGTGGGCGCGCTCGGCGCGCTCGCGCTCGCGCTGCCGCGGCTGCGCTGGGGGGATTTCACCGGCGCGATGGCCGAGACCGCGCGTACCACGGCACTGGTGTTCGCCATCGTCGCGGGTGTGCTGATCTACGTGCACTTCCTCGGCTTCACCGGCATGCCGGCCGCGATCGCCAGCGGCATCGTGAAGATGGAAGTCTCGCCGACCGTAGTGCTGATCTGCATCCTCGCCCTCTACCTGGTGCTCGGGATGTTCCTCGACGGCATCGGCATGATCCTGCTCACGGTGCCCATCATCCTGCCGACCATCAAGGGACTGGGCGTCGACCCGATCGTGTTCGGCGTGCTGGTGGTGCGCATGGTGGAGATCGGCCTGATGACGCCGCCGGTGGGGCTGAACGTCTACGTGCTGAAGGGCGTGGCGAAGGACGTGTCGATGGCCGACATCTTCCGCGGTTGCGGCTGGTTCGTGGCGGTGGACGTGCTGAACGTCGCGCTCCTGGTGGCCTTCCCGCAGATCATCCTGCTCATCCCGCACAGCATGAT
>DASUFW010000369.1:0-2828 GCA_036274335.1 Burkholderiales bacterium
AGCGCCTTCGGCCGCCGGCTCCAGCCCGCGACGTGGAAGCCCATGCCCTTCAGCCGCGCGGCCACGGTGCTGCCGAGCTCGCCCAGGCCGAGGATGCCGATGGTGCGGTCCGAGGGCAGGTACTGGCGGCGCCGCTTCCACACCTTCTCCTGCTGCCAGCGCCGGTACAGGTAGAAGTGCCGGTGCCAGTCGAGCACGCAGTGGACGACGGTCTCGCCCATCGCGTTCACCATGCCCGGGTCGATGAGGCGCGCGACCGGCACGCCCCTCGGCAGCTCCGGATCGGCGATGATGTTCTCCACGCCCATCCACAGCGACTGGATCAGCCGCAGGTTCTGCAGGCCCGCGAAGGTGCCCGTCGGATGCGTGGCGACGAGCGCGAGGTCGATGTCGCCGCCGTTCGTGTCGGGCCAGGCGAACAAGCGGTCCCGCGGCAGCGCCTTGTGCAGGAGCGGGAACCAGAAGTCGGGCGTCTCCTTGACCGACGCGAACAGGATGTTCATCGCGGTCGGCATCAGCTCCCGGGCTTGAAGCCGGAGGCCTTGATGACCGGGCCCCAGAACTCGTAGTCGTGGCGGTGGATGCGCGCGAGCGCCTCGGGCCCGAGGCCGGTCGGCTCCATGCCGAGCTTGTCGAGCCGCTCGCGCACGTCGGGCGAATGCAGCGCCTCGATGATCGCCTTCGACAGCCGATCGATCGTCGCCGGCGGCGTGCCGGCGGGCGCATAGGCCGCGTACCAGCCGCCCCCTACGATGTCGTAGCCGAGCTCCTTGAAGGTCGGCACCTCGGGCAGGTGCTTCGAGCGCGTCGCGCCCGAGGTCGCCACCGCGATGAGCTTCCCCGCCTTGTCCTGCGCGGCGACGTCGGAGACCACGCCCATGAACGCGAAGATCTGCCCGCCGAGCAGATCGGTGAGGGCGGGCGCGGTGCCGCGGTAGCCGATGTGGTTCATCTTGATGCCCGCCTTCTCGGCGAACACCAGCGAGAAGAAGTGCGGCAGGCTGCCGGTGCCCGCCGAGGCGTAGTTGCCGTACTTGGGGTCCTTCTTCACGAGGGCCACGTACTCCTGCAGCGTCTTCGCCGGGGTCGCCGGCCCCAGCGTGAAGGCGAACAGGAAGTTCGCCGCGTGCGCCACCGGCGCGAAGTCCTTGAACGGGTCGTAGGGCAGCGCCTGCACGTGCGGGGCGGTGACCACGGTCACCAGCGGCGTCATCACCAGCGTGGTGCCGTCGGGCGGCGAGTTCTTGAGCGCGGTCATCGCGATCTGCCCGGCGGCGCCGGTGCGGTTCTCGACCACCACCGGCTGCCCGAGCGATTCCTGCATCTTCTCGGCGACCATGCGCGTCATCGCGTCCAGGCCGGCCCCGGCCGGGAAGCCGACCAGGAACTTGATGGGGCCCTGCTGGGCGAGCGCGGCGAACGGTACGGCCGCGAGCGCGGCGACGGCGAGCAGTCTCTTCATGGGGGTTCCTCCTCTGGCGCGCGATGTTAGCATTCCTCGCCGAGAGGAGATCGCCATGGCCATCCGCAATTTCACCGCCAATACGCTCACCGCCGAGGTCCTGAAGCGCGTGGGCAAGGCGCCCGACCGGCGCATGCGCCAGGTCGCGCAGAGCCTGGTCAAGCACCTGCACGCCTTCGTGAAGGAGGTGCGGCCCACCCCGGAGGAATGGTTCCAGGGCATCCAGTTCCTCACGAAGACCGGGCACATGTGCGACGGCAAGCGCCAGGAGTTCATCCTGATGTCGGACACGCTGGGCGTGTCCATGCTGGTGGACTTCCTCAACTACGGCAAGGCGAAGGGCAAGCTCACCGCCACCGAGTCCACCGTGCTCGGGCCGTTTTTCGTCGAGGGCGCGCCCGAGATGCCGCTCGGCGCGGACATCCGCAACCCGGGCACGCCCGGCGAGCCGTGCGCGGTCAGCGGCACGATCAAGGACCTGAAGGGCAAGCCGGTCGCCGGCGCCACCATCGACGTGTGGGAGGGCGGCGCGGACGGCCTGTACGACGTGCAGAAGCCCGACGGCACCAACCTGCGCGCGCGCTTCCGCTCGGACGCGCAGGGCCGCTTCCACTTCAAGTGCATCACCCCGGTCAGCTACCCGGTGCCGCACGACGGCCCGGTCGGCAAGCTCCTCACCGCGACCGGCCGCCACCCGATGCGTCCGGGGCACCTGCATTTCGTGATCGAGGCGCCGGGCTGCGACCGGCTCGTCACGCACCTGTTCACCAAGGGGGACAAGTACCTCGAGTCGGACGCGGTGTTCGGCGTGAAGCACTCGCTGATCGTCGACTTCAAGAAGAAGAACGCGGCGGGCGAAGCGGTCTGCCACTACGACTTCGTCCTCAAGCCCGCGCGGGCGCGCAGCAAGAAGTAGTCCCGGGCGGATGAAGGCCGCGTCGTTTCGCGACATCGCGCTGATCGTCCTGCCGATCGCGCTGCTGCTCGGCCTCGCGGCCTTTCTGGTGGCAAAGTTCGTGCAGCCGGCGCCGCCCAGGGTCGTGGTGATGAGCACGGGTTCGGCCGACGGCGCCTACCACGCATTCGCCGAGCGCTATCGCGCGCAGCTCGCGAAGTACGGTATTCGCTTGGAGCTGAAGCCGTCGGCGGGCTCGGTCGAGAACCTTGCCCGACTGAGGGCCGGTACGGACGGCGTCTCCGTCGCGCTCCTGCAGGGCGGCATCGCGGGCGCCGAGGGCGCGACGGGGCTGATGACGCTCGGCAGCGTGTTCTACGAGCCCTTGTGGTGCTTCTACCGTGGCGCCGCGATCCCGCTGGGCACCGGGCTGCGCGGCCGGCGCATCGCCGTCGGTGTTCCGGGGAGCGG
>DASUFW010000370.1:0-1086 GCA_036274335.1 Burkholderiales bacterium
TCCACCGCGTCCACCTGAGGCTTGTCCATGCGCTCGAGGAACTGGCGCGCGTAGGGGCTGAAGGTCTCGACGTAGCGGCGCTGGCCTTCGGCGTACAGCGTATCGAAGACCAGGGACGACTTGCCCGAGCCCGACACGCCGGTCACCACGATCAGCTCGCCCGCGGGGAGGGTGAGCGTCAGGTTCTTGAGATTGTTCTGCCGCGCGCCGCGAATGACGATGGCGTCGGCCGGAGGATGCTCGGGCTTCATGGATGCGGCGGAGGAAACGCGATTCTAAGCGACGAATAAGGGTTTATAGTGCGTTGATGAACCTGCGGCGTTTCCTGCTCGCCGCCTGCCTGCTCGCGCCGGCGCTCGCCCATCCCGCGCCGGTGGCGCTGGTGCCGATCGAAGGCGTGATCGGGCCCGCCACGGCGGACTTCGTCGGCCGCAGCCTGGAGCGCGCGGCGAAGGACGGCGCGCCGCTGGTCGTGCTGAAGCTGGACACGCCCGGCGGCCTGGACTCCTCGATGCGCGACATCATCCGCGACATCCTCGCCTCGCCGGTGCCCGTGGCGGCGTGGGTGGGACCCTCGGGAGCCCGCGCCGCGAGCGCGGGTACTTTCATCCTCTACGCGAGCCACGTCGCCGCGATGGCCCCGGCCACCAACCTCGGCGCGGCCTCGCCGGTGGCGATCGGCGGCGGAGGCGGGGGCGGCGACAAGGACGAGGACGCGAAAGGCGCGAAAAGGCCGGGCGCCCTGTCCGGCGACACGATGATGCGCAAGGTCACCAACGACGCGGCGGCCTACATCCGCGGGCTGGCGAAGCTGCGCAAGCGCAACGTCGAGTGGGCCGAGAAGGCGGTGCGCGAGGCCGTCAGCCTGCACGCGGACGAGGCGAAGAAGCTGAACGTGATCGACGTGGTCGCCGACAGCGTGCCGGCGCTCCTCGAGGCGATCGACGGCCGGACGGTCGAGGTCGCGGGCGTCAGGCGCGTGCTGCACGTGAAGGGCGCCGAGGTGCAGGCGATCGTCCCGGACTGGCGCACCAAGGTGCTCGCGGTGATCACCAACCCGAGCGTGGCCTACCTGCTGGTGCTGCT
>DASUFW010000371.1:0-1010 GCA_036274335.1 Burkholderiales bacterium
AGCAGTTGAGCGGCGGCCACGGCAAACACGATCAGCGCGAGCGCCGTCAGGAAGCCCGCGGCGGCATTCAGCTGGCGCGGGTTATCCCACATGCGCGCCCTCCAGGATCTTCAGGCAGAGGTCCTCGTAGGACAGGCCCGCCGCGCGCGCGGCCATCGGCACGAGGCTGTGGCCGGTCATGCCGGGCGCGGTGTTCACCTCCAGGAGCCAGGGCCTGCCGGACCGGTCCAGCATGAGGTCCACCCGGCCCCAGCCGCTGCAGCCGAGCACGCGGAACGCCCGCATCGACAGCGCCTGCAGCTCGGCCTCCTGGCGGGCCGGCAGACCGCAGGGGCAGAGGTACTTCGTGTCGTCGCTGAAGTACTTGTGGTGGTAGTCGTAGTTGCCCTGCGGCGCCTCGATGCGGATGAGCGGCAGCACGCGGTCGCCGAGAATGCCGGCGGTGTACTCCGGGCCGTCGACGAAGCTCTCGGCGAGCGCGAGGTCGCGGTACTTTCGTGCCGCGAGCGCGTAAGCCTCGGGCAGCTGCGAGGCGTCGAGGACCTTCGTCAGCCCGAGCGTCGAGCCCTCGTTCGCCGGCTTGACGATGAGCGGCAGGCCGAGCTCGCGCGCCACGGCGTTCCAGTCGTCCCGCTCGTCCAGCACCCGGTGCTTCGGCGTCGGCAGGCCGCAGCCCATCCACACCATCTTCGTGCGCCACTTGTCCATCGCCAGCGCCGACCCGAGCACGCCGCTGCCGGTGTAGGGAATGCCGAGCACTTCGAGTGCGCCCTGCAGGGTGCCGTCCTCCCCGCCGCGGCCGTGCAGCGCGATGAAGCAGCGCGCGAAGCCGTCGCGGCCGAGCTCGGAAAGCTCGCGCTCCGCCGGATCGAAGGGATGCGCATCCACCGAGCGCGCGCGCAGCGCCTGCAGCACGCCGTTGCCGCTCAGCAGCGAGATCTCCCGCTCGGCCGACTTGCCGCCCATGAGCACCGCGACCTTCATGCGGCGTCTCCCACGATGCGCACCTC
>DASUFW010000372.1:0-1391 GCA_036274335.1 Burkholderiales bacterium
CTAGCCCCAATCCGACAATATTTCACGCGACGGCGAGAGCCTTTTCGATTTTCTCGACGACGGCCCGCGTCGCACGGTTTTCGACGAGGCGAAGAGTCGGCGAGCCGTTGGGTCGGACCAAGCGAGCGGCGCGACCGAGCCACTCGAAGCGCAGCGTCGCGACGCTCCGCAGCAGAAAGAGCGTCGTTCGTTTTGCCGTTCGGGGTTTTTTGGTCGCCGTCGTCGCAAGCTGAAAGCTCGTGACGAGATTGTGGGCGAGGATGTTGAGTTTCTGCCATGCCGTGTTCGCTGCGTAGCTGTGCGTGGGAATCGATCCGAAGGCGAAGCCGCTCTTCAGCTCACCGATGGTCTTCTCTTGCACGCCACGTCCAGCTTGGAAGTGCCACAACGCTCGCAAACCGAGCGTCTTGTTCGTGGCGACGACGGAGTACTCCCAAAATCCGTCATCGGGGTTGAAGAGCTCGAGCTGACGACCCTTCACGGGCTCGTGATTGATGCTCTTTCGGTAGATCGCGATGCGTTCGGTACGCCCCCATGGCGCGATGGGAAGCTCGGCGAAAAGGCCCTGCAGGCCATTCTTCCGGTCGACCCATTCCCAGTCTCGTTCGTTCTTCTTCTTGACGATGCCGCGCAGGTTGAGCCACGGCCACATGGGCACCTTCACCGCGTACTCGACGTGCAGCCGATCGCACGTAGCGAGGAAATCTCGCTGAAAAAAGGCACTGTCCGTACGTACCTCGAAAAGCCCGCTCAGGTTGATCTCCTCGCGTGCGTCGCGGACGGTCTCGCGAAGAAACTCCGCGCTTCGGTGCGAGTCGTGCACGTTGCCTCGGCGGTTCATGTGCCCGATGACATGCCCCGTTTGTGCGAGCGTGCAGACGATCGGGTAATAGCTCGGGTTCTTGCGGTGATGGGGATTGAATCCGCGCTCGGCGCGCTCGACCTGAAGTCCGGTCGTGAGCACGCTACCGTCGAAGTCGAGCGTCCAGCGCTGCGCGTCGATATTCTCGAGCGAAGCGCGCGCAACGAGCAGGCTCAGCCGGTCGAGCTCGGGCCACGTTCGGTACTTCATTCGCTGCAGTGCACGACCCAGCGACCGATCCGTTGGGGCCTTCGACAGACCCGCGAAGCGAAGAAACATCGGGTCGTCTCGCAAGAATCCCAGATGCCGGAGGCGCTTGGCGCCGGCGACCAGCATCCCGAGCACCAACAGCACGACCTTGCCGAAAGAAACATCGCCACCCACAGCCGCCCTCGTCGACGAGCGTCGCAGCTCGGCAAAGAACTCCACATCCCTGAGGAATCGACGCACCAGCTCGAGTCCCGCGAACGACGTGAGTTTCTCGTCGCCGAACTCGATGTGAAGATCTCCCTTGATCCGAGCCTCAAAT
>DASUFW010000373.1:0-1514 GCA_036274335.1 Burkholderiales bacterium
AGGACGAGCGCGAACTCCTCGCCGCCGTAGCGGCAGGCCATGTCGCCGACGCGCACCTGCGCCTTGAGCAGCTCCGCGACGGCCGACAGGACGCGATCGCCGGCCTCGTGGCCGAAAGTGTCGTTGACCCGCTTGAAGTGATCGAGATCGATCATGACGACGGCCAGCGGGCTGCCGGCGTGCCGGGCGCGCGTCCAGGCGCGGCGCAGGAACTCCCCCAGCGAGCGCCGGTTGGCGAGCCCGGTCAGCGGGTCGGTGCGCGCCTGCTCGCGCACCTCGTGCAGGATCCGCTCGAGTTGCTGCCGGGTTCGATCGCGTTCGCCGACCGCCGCGCTCAGCATCAGGCCGGTGGCCACGACCGTGCTGATGAACGCAAGCAGGAGCAGCAAGGACAGGTTGAGCGATTCCATCGCGAACGGGCCGTGGCCGTCGATGGTGTGCCGCACGGCAATCGCGCAGACCACTGCGATGGCCGTGGCCACCTCGCGCCGGCTGAAGCGAAAGGCGGCCCAGACGATGAAGGGCAGGATCAGGAAGGTGAGCGGCAGCGGCGCCAGATCCCGGTCTCCCTGCCCGAAGACGAGCAGCGCCGCCAGCGCCAGCGATACCGCGTACGCGGCGAGCTCGAGCACCTTCGCCGCGGTCCAGCTGATCCGGTGGCGCACGCGCCAGGTGAGCACGAGCGGCGCGACAATGATGATTCCGGCCGTATCACCGACCCACCAGGTGGCCCAGTTGCCGAGGAAATCGACGCCCCTGACTGCGCCCGCGATGACCAGGGAGCCCGGCCCCAACGTGGCGGCCACCGCGGCGGACACGCCCGCGATGGCGACGAACAGCACTACATCGCGGACACGATCGAAGTACGGCGGGCCGTTGGCGACGTAGCGGCGCACCAGGGCCTCCCCCGCCAGCGCCTCCAGGGTGTTGCCGCAGGCGATCACGAGCGCCGCGAAGGGCGAGAAGGCAACCGAGAGATTCGCCGCGGCCGCGCCGAGCCACACGCCGGGCCAGGCGCGACGGCCCAGCAGGAGCATCGCGGCCAGCCCGATCCCGGCAGGCGGCCACACGGCCGTCGCGTAGCCCGGCGGGATGGCAAGCAGCAGCGAGGCCTTGGCCGCCGCGAAGTACGCCGCTGCAAGCAGGGCGATCTGTCCAGGGTACGCAGGCCAAGGCATCGGCCCGGCAGAGCGCATGTTGCCTCCGCAGCGTCTACGCCCCCTACAAGCGTACCTGCAGTGTAGTCCTCGGGCGCGCGATGCAAGCGCCGGCGGGCCCCCAGGCGTGAATTAGGTCACGACGACGCTGACACGCTGCCCGCGCCGCGGGCGAGAATGGGCGGCGAGGTGTTGAGCCTTTCCATCGCAAAGCCCGCCGCGGTCCGGTAGGCGCGCATGAACTCGTCGCGCTCGGCGCGCGGGATGACGGCCTCGATGTCGTCGAACACGCCGCCGCAGCGCTCATCGAGCAGATTCAGGATGCCGAACGGCCCCGCGCCGCGGTTGCGGAGCACC
>DASUFW010000374.1:0-1575 GCA_036274335.1 Burkholderiales bacterium
GACGTCGAACGCGGTCTGGCTGGTCATGGTGACCAGCACCACCTGGTCGGAGAGCTTCTGCACGCGCACCTGCCCCGACTGGATCTCGGGCGCGAGGTTCTTCTCCAGGTCGCGCTTCTGGGCGTCCATGTAGCTGCCCACGGCGGCGCCCGCGAGGCCGCCGCCCACCGCGCCGATCACGGCACCTTTGGTGCGGTTCTTCTTGTACGCCATCGCGCCGATCACCGCCCCACCCAGGGCGCCGATGACGGCGCCGCTCTGCGTGTGGGTCATGGTGCGCTCGGGGTCGCCCGCGCAGCCGGCGGTCAGTACGCCGAGCGCGAGCGTCGTTGCCAGGGTCTTCCTCATGCAGCCTCCATCGATTTCCCGCCCCTACGGACCCCGAAAGTCATATAACTCATTGATTCTTATATGTGGGATACATCCCACGATTCTTCGAGAACGATTTGTGGTTGATTTCCCACCGCCGGCGAGCCTACCTTAAGCGCCGAGGAGGGAACGCTGCTGCTCGACACCGAGACGCGCCACGACGCGAGCCTGCTCGACAGTATCGCCGATTTCTGCCGGCGCACCGGCATGGCGGAGTCGACCTTCGGCCGCCGCGCCGTGAACGACGGCAAGTTCGTCGCGCGGCTGCGCGACGGCGCGCGCGTCACGCCGGAGACGCTGGAGCGCGTCTCGGGCTTCCTCCTGCAGCAGGGCGTGCAGGCGCCGGCCGCGCCGCCCGAGCTGCGCCCGCTCGTGCGCGTGGCGCCCAGGACCGCCCCGCCCGCTCCGCCGGCAGAAGGCGCCCCGTCCCGCAATTTCCGCTTCTTCGACAACCGCCAGAAATACCTGCTGTTCGTCAACACCTGCGGGGAGAAGGAGGTCATCGCGCAGCGCGTCGGCATGGAGCTCGCCAACATCCACCCGCGTCCGCCGGCGGTGCGCGTGTTCGACGCCGGCATGGGCGACGGGACGGTACTGACGCGCGTCATGCGCGAGATGCACCGGCGCCACCCGACGCTGCCGTTCTACCTGGTCGGCAAGGAGATCAGCCTCGAGGACGTGCGCCTGTCGCTCGCCAAGATGGCGGAGCGCTTCTTCGAGCATCCGGCCACCGTGCTAGTGGTCACCAACATGTACTACAGCGAGGCGCCCTGGCTCGCGCCGAAGGCGGTCGTGGCGGCGAACTCGCTCCTGTGGCGCGAGGCGGCGCTCACCGGCACCACCTCGCACGAGTTCGGCGAGCAGATCGCGGCGCTCGAGCCGTTCCTCGCCGCCCACTGGCAGGCGCGGCACAGCCCGAAATCCGGCAACCCCGTCTACGAGCGGCCCGTCGTGCTCGTGCTCTACCGCGAGGACTTCCGCTTCCTGCTGCACGACGTGATTCCGCGGCAGGGCGCCGGGCGTGCGGACTACGACCTGGTGATCGCCTCGCAGCCCTACCGCGCGCGCGTGCCCGCCGAGTTCAAGGCGAAGCGGGTGATCGCGCCCCTGGTGCGGGCCCTGGGCCCCGGGGGGCGCCTGATCGGCATCCATTCCTGCGGCGGCGATGCCGGTATGGAGGTGGTGCGCAAGGTCTGGCCGGGCGAG
>DASUFW010000375.1:0-1107 GCA_036274335.1 Burkholderiales bacterium
TTTCACTCCCCTCCCGGGGTTCTTTTCGCCTTTCCCTCACGGTACTGGTTCACTATCGGTCGACGACGAGTATTTAGCCTTGGAGGATGGTCCCCCCATCTTCGGACAGGATTCCACGTGCCCCGCCCTACTTGTCCCGCGCTTAGTTCCACCGTCTCCGGTCACATACGGGGCTATCACCCGCTATGGCCAGACTTTCCAGACTGTTCTGCTCGAGAAACGGCTAAAACGCGGAGGCTGGTCCGATTTCGCTCGCCACTACTCTCGGAATCTCGGTTGATTTCTGTTCCTCTCCCTACTGAGATGTTTCAGTTCAGGAGGTTCGCTCTGCTCTGCCTATGAATTCGGCAGAGAGTGACCCTTGCGGGCCGGGTTTCCCCATTCGGACATCCTCGGATCAAAGCTCGCTTGCCAGCTCCCCGAGGCTTATCGCAGGCTGCAACGTCCTTCATCGCCTGTCGTCGCCAAGGCATCCACCACATGCACTTATTCACTTGACCCTATAACCCTGAGCACGGCTCGGCGCCGCACGCACAGTCATAGGAGCGCTTGGCGAGGGCCATGGCCGACTAAGCCATAGCACTCGTAATGCAATCTCATACCCAGTTAATCCGGTCCCAGGTTCGGAACCGGATCCGCTTTACTTCTTCCGGATTGTTAAAGAGCCGTCGAATCAAAACGCTTCGCGGAGCGCCAACGCTCGGCGAAGCACTCTGAAAGGTGTCTGGTGGAGCCAACCGGGATCGAACCGGTGACCTCCTGCTTGCAAAGCAGGCGCTCTCCCAGCTGAGCTATGGCCCCGGGTGGGCTCGAGTTGGTGGGTCTGGTTGGAGTTGAACCAACGACCCCCGCCTTATCAAGACGGTGCTCTAACCAACTGAGCTACAGACCCGCTCGGCACGCCACTGACACTGACAATGGCATTGACGCACAGCCGATAGGTGTGGACGCCCGAGGCTTCGGGCGATTTCTCTAGAAAGGAGGTGATCCAGCCGCACCTTCCGATACGGCTACCTTGTTACGACTTCACCCCAGTCATGAAGCTCACCGTGGTAGGCGCCCTCCTTGCGGTTAGGCAACCTGCTTCTGGTGAACCCCACTCCCATG
>DASUFW010000376.1:0-2381 GCA_036274335.1 Burkholderiales bacterium
GGCCTGGCCGCTGCTGCTGTGCGGCGGCCTCAAGATCCTCTACGACCTGATGCTGCTGTACGCCTTCCGGCACGTGCGCCCGCCCGAGGAGCAGCCGCGCGCCTGAGGGCACTTGCCGGGCGCCCGCCGCCGCAGCTACCCTGCGGACTCCACCCCGGAGGAGCGCGCATCCATGGCCGCCTACGCCATCGCCGAAGTCGAGGTCACCGACCCTGCCCAGTTCGAGGCGTACCGCAAGCTCGTGCCTGGCACGATCGAGAAGTACGGCGGCCGCTACCTGGCGCGCGGCGGCGCGGTCGACGGCAAGGAAGGCGGCTGGAACCCCAAGCGCCTGGTGATCCTCGAATTCCCCTCGATGGAGGCCGCGCGCCGCTGGTACGGCTCGCCGGAATACGCGCCGGTGCTGGCGATGCGCCTGAAGTCGGCGCGCACCCGCCTGGTGCTGGTCGAGGGGCTCGCCGCCTAGTTCTCGCGCGGCAGGATCACGCCGCAGGCGACGCGCGCGCCGGAATTGCCCGCCGGCTGCGTGCGGAAATCGTCCGGATTGGCGTGCACCACGACGCTGCGGCCGGTGATGCGCGCCGGCCCGCCGGTCAGCGAGATGATGCGCAGCTCGACCACGAATTCCGCCTTGCCGTCGGCGTCGGCCTTGAGCGGCGGCAGATCGCCCGCGTGGTGCTCGGCGGCCGTGTAGTGCGCGTGGGCCTTGCCGTAGGGATTGAAGTGCCCCTTGGCGCTGGAGGCATCGGGCGCGCTGCAGTCGCCCACCTCGTGGACGTGGAAGCCGTGCTCGCTGCCCGGCCGCAGCCCGGTCACCACGGCGTGCACGCGCACCCGGTCGCCCGCCTGCAGGAAATCGACGTAGCCCTTCACCGAGTGGCCGCGAGTGGGCTGGAGCTCCGCGTAGGCGCTGCCGGGCGCGCCCCGGAAGTAGTGGCAGCCGGTGACCGCGAGAGTCGCGGCGACCACTGACGCGAGGAGGGATGCGCGCATCCCTCCGACTTTACACCGAACTACTTCTTCCCGGCCTTGGCGTTCATGGCCGGCTTGTTCTTGTTGTAGTTCGCGACCGCGCGATCCATCGCCTTCTCTTCGGGCGTCGGGCCTTTCGGCGCCGCCGCCGCCGCCGCCGGCTTGGCGGCCGGCTTGGCCTGGGCCAGCGCGAAGGGGGCCACGACAAGCATCATGCCCCCGGCCAGGATTGCTACCAGCGTTCTCATGTCCTCTCCCTCATCTGCGTTGCCCCCGCCGGCATCGCGCCGCCGGTCGCGGCCTTGCCGCCGCCGCGCCTCTGCTCCTCGTACCAGAGCTGGTGGTGCTCCTTGGCCCAGGTCTCGTCGACCTGCCCCTCGCGCATCGACTGGTACGCCCCCTCCACCCCGATCGTGCCCACGTAGATGTGGCCGAGCGACATGGCGATGATGAGCAGCGCACAGATCCAGTGCACGACGCTCCAGGTCTGCATCGTCGAGCGCAGCTGGTCGAAGTTGGGGAACAGCAGGATGGCGCCCGACACGACGAGCGTCAGCGACAGCCCGACCACGCCGACCCAGAACCAGCCTTTCTCGCCGCCGTTGAAGCGTCCCGAGGGCATGTGCTTGCCGAGGAAGAACTTGTGGACGCCCAGCACCCAGGCGATGTCGCGCGCCTTGGGAATGTTGTCGCGCACGAAGATGAGGATCAGCGCCAGCACGCTCACCGCGAACAGCGGCGAGACGAAGTTGTGCAGGTTCTTGGCGAGCGCCGTCAGCCACGCGAACAGCGTGTAGCCGATGACCGGCAGCAGGACGTGCTTGCCGAACAGCATGACCAGGCCGGTGATCGCCATGATCACGAAGGTGATGGCGGTCGACCAGTGCGCCCAGCGCTCCACCAGCGAGAAGCGCTCCATCATGCGGCCGGTCGGCTTCTCGTGCAGCTTGACGGGCCCGAGCGCGAAGTAGATCGCCGCCAGCGCCAGCACCGCGATCACCAGCAGCCAGCCGCCGTAGAAGGTCACGGGGCCGTTGCGGATCTGCCGCCAGGTCTCCCCGGCGGACTGCACCAGCACGCCCGCCTCGCGCGCGGGCAGGCTGCTGTAGCCCTGGTTCCCCGAGCGCACCTCGCGCCACACCGGCGCGTTGTTGCCGGGCTGCTCGTCGCGGCGCTCCTGCTGCGCCTGCGCCTGCGGGTTGCTCGAGCTGCCCTGCGCGAGCACGGCGCCGCTGCCCGCGGCCAGGAAAAACGCGAGCGCCAGACTGCACGCCCTGATTAGCGTCGTCATCCGATCCTCCTCATGGCGATGGCCCGCCGACAACCTACTGCCGGTAGATGCGGTTGTCCTCGTTCTGGCTCTTCGTACGCTGGTTCATCTCGTTCTCCCAGCTGGTACGGTCGCCCTT
>DASUFW010000377.1:0-7449 GCA_036274335.1 Burkholderiales bacterium
CGCTTCGGCGCGACGACCGTCGCCGGCACGCAGCGCTACTCGCCGTCGCTCGTCGAGAGCCTGAGCCCGGTGCACCCCGGCGACGACTACGATCGCGAGCGGCTGATCGTCTTCCAGCGCCGCCTGATCGAGACCGGCTACTTCGCGAGCGTGCGGGCCGACCTCGACACGCAAGCCCCCGACCCGGCCGCCGCGCCGCTGCGCGTCTCGGTCATCGAATCGCCCTCCAAGCAGTTCGAGGCCGGCGTGAGCTACAACACCGACGTCGGCCTGCGCCTGCAGCTGCGCTACGCCGACCAGAACCTCGCCGACGAGGCCTGGCGCGTGCAGAGCTCGCTCGAGCTCGACCAGAAGATCCAGGGCGTGCAGGTCGACTTCAACTCGCCGCCCCGAGAGGAGGGACGGTTCAACACCTGGTCCGCGCGCGCCAGCAACCAGGATATCCAGAACGAGCTGGCGCGCACCTTCTCGCTTGGGGTGGCGCACAACTACGGCACCGACATCGCGCCTTCCGCGCTGATCGCGTCCTGGACGCTGGAGGAGCAGCAGGCCGGGTCGGCGCCGATGGACACGCGCTACGCGGTCTATTTCGGCTTTCGCCGCACGATCCGCAGGACCGATGAGGTGGTCGCGCCGCGCTCGGGCTACTTCGGCGCCTTCGACCTCGGCGGCGCGCCGACCGCCCTGGCGACGCAGGCATTCCTGCGCGCCACGGCCGACGGTTCCGCGTTCTTCCCGGTCGGGCGCAAAGGCGACCTGTCGCTGCGCGCGCGCGTAGGCGCGGTCGAGGCCGAGACGAGCGACGGCATCCCGACGCCGTTCCTGTTCCGCACCGGCGGCGACCAGACCGTGCGCGGCTACGCCTTCGAGAGCCTCGGCGTGCAGCAGGGCGACGCGATCGTCGGCGGCCGGCGCCTCTTTATCGCGAGCGTCGAATACACGCACTGGGTCGGCGCCGACTGGGGCGTCGCTGCGTTCCTCGACGGCGGCAACGCCTGGGATCCCGGCACGCCGTTTCACGCCGCGCTCGGCTACGGCGTGGGCGCGCGGCTGCGCACGCCGATCGGGCCGGCGCGGCTCGACCTCGCCTACGGGCGCGACACGGGGGACTACCGACTTCACGTGTCGATCGGATACGTATTCCGATGAAGCGCGCGCTTCGCATCCTGCTGGCGGTCGTCGCGGCTGCCGTACTCGCAGCCGCCGGCGGGATCACCTGGCTGCTCGGCACCGAATCGGGGCTGCGCTGGGCGCTTGCGCGCGCGAGCGCCGCCACCGAAGGCAGGCTGGTGATCGAGGAGGCGCGCGGAACGCTCGGCGCCGGCGTCACCGCGAAGCGCATCGCCTACTCGGGGGACACGTGGCGCGCGGAGGCGCGCGGCGTCGAAGCCCGCGCGCACGTGTGGCCGTTGCTGCGCGGCGACGTGGGCGTCGAGCCGCTCCGGATCGCCTCGCTGCGGGTCGAGCTGCGGCCGGCGAAATCCACGCCGTCCGCGGCGCCCGCACCCGTGCCGGTCGGCGTGCGAATCGGCGCGTTGCGCGTCGGCCGCCTCGATCTCGACTATCCCGGCGGCGCGCAGGTCTTCGAGCAGCTCCAATTCGCCTACGTGGTGGTCAGTTCGCGCAGGTTCGCCGCTTCGGGCGCCGGCGACTGGCCGAACGAGCCGTTCGCGGTCCGCTCGCGACTCGAGCTGGAGGGCAGCCTGCGGCGCTTCGAAGCCAAGCTCGAGGGCACCGTCGGCGCGGTGCCCGCCCAGGTGCGCTTCTCCATCGAATCGGACCAGGACCGGCCGGTGCGCGCACTCGAGGCGCGGGTCGGCCCGGCCGATCCCTCGACCTGGCGCAAGGATCTGCCGCACGCGTCGCTCACTGCGGTGCTGCAAGCGCGTGCCGCCCACGAAGGCTACGGCGGAGAGCTCTCGCTCGAGAACGCCGCGCCGGCGACGCTCGATTCGGGCGGCGTTCCGGTCCAGGCGTTGCGGACCCGCTTCGACAGCCATGGCTTCGAGCAAGCGACGCTCACGGGACTGCGCGCCGACGTGGCCGGCGGCGGCGCGTTCGAGGGACGCGGCACGCTCGATGCGAAGGGGTTGCGCGCCGCGCTGCAGGCCCAGGACCTGAATCTGCGCGCCTGGCGCAGCGACCTGCGGCGCACGCACCTGGCGGGCCCGCTGGCGCTGGACCTTTCACCCGAGCAGCAAGCCGTCCAGGGCAGGTTGTCCGAGGGCGACCTCTCGGTCGAGGCCGACGTGACGCGCAAGGCGGACACGGTCGATGTTCAGGGGTTGCACGTGCAGGCCGCGGGCGGCGAAGCGCGCGGCAGCGCACGGCTGCGCATCGCCAAGCACATCGGGGTGCAGGCCAAGCTGCGCTTCTCCCGGTTCGATCCTTCCGCCTTCGGCGACTACCCGCAGGGAAGCCTCAACGGCGCACTGGACGCGGAGGGCCTGCTGGGGGAGGCGCCGCGCGCGGATGCACGCTGGACGCTCGAGCGCAGCACGCTGGCGGGACGCAGCCTCGCTTCGCGGGGCGAAGCGCGCTTCGAGCGCGACCGAGTCTCGCGGTTGCGTGCGCAGGCGCACTACGGCGGGGCGCGGCTGGAAGCGAGCGGCGCCTTCGGCCGGGCAGGCGATGCGCTGGCGCTGCACCTTGCCACTGACCGCGCCGAGGAGTTCGTTCCCGAGCTGCACGGCCCGCTGCAAGCCGACGGCACGTTGCGCGGCACGTGGGCGCAACCCGCGCTGAAGGCGCGCGCAAGCCTCCGGGCGCTGCGCCTTCCGGGCGACGACCGGGACCGTGCCTTGCGCGCCGACTTCGACGGCACCGTCTCCCGCCATGAGATCGCGCTGGGCCTCGACGCGCCCGGCGCGCGCTTTCGCGCCCAACTCCTCGGCGGCTGGAGCGGTGCGCGCGGCTGGCAAGGCGAGATCACCTCGCTGGAGAACGCGGGCACGTATCCGACGCAGCTCATCTCCCCCGCGGCGCTCGCGATCGCCCGGGATCGCGTGGTGCTGGGGCGATTCGAAGCGAAGGTCGATGCCGGCCGGCTGCGCGTCGAAGAGGTCCGCTGGACGCCCGGTCGCGTGACCACGCACGGCGAGGTACGCGGACTTCCCGCGGTCTGGGTCGCGCTCGCGGTGGGCGGCGCGGATCACGTGCGCACGACGATGCTGCTCGACGCCGACTGGCAGATCGATGCCGCACCCGTCCCGGTCGGATACCTGCGCGTGCGCCGCGCGAGCGGCGAGCTGGCGCTGCGCGGCGAAGGCGAGGACCTGCCCCTGGAGATCTCCGCCGCCGAGCTGGACGCCCGGTTCGCGGGCCGCGGCGCGACTCTGTCCGCCAGGGCCCGGTCGAAGTTCGGCGAGCTCTCTGTCGAAGGACAGGTCGGACTCGCGCCGGGCCTTGCGGAGCCCGGCTATGGCCGCGCCTCGCCGCTCGACCTTCGCGTACGCTTCCAGGCCGCCGGGCTGCGCGCACTCGCGCAGCCGTACGTGACGCAGGCGCGCATCGACGGGAGCCTGTCTGCCCAGGCGACGCTCACCGGAACGCTGACCGAAGCGCGCGTGGAGGGCAGCCTGCGCGGCGAGGGCCTCGGCTTCGAGATACCGGCCTACGGCGTCTACCTCAAGGACGGACGCCTCGAGGCGCTGCTCCAGGGTGACCGCATCCGCGTGGCTTCCCTCAGCGTGCGCGGCGGCGAAGGCGAGTTCCAGGCCTCCGGCGACCTGCCGCTGCGGCTGGCCGGCGGCGGCGCCCGCCTGGCCTGGACGGCGCGCAGGCTGGAGGTATTGAACCGCCACGACCTGCGCCTCACCGTCAGCGGCCAGGGCGTGGCGAGCTACGACGGCAAGCGCGTGCTGCTCGCCGGCGAGCTGCGCGCGGACCGGGGCTACGTCCTGGTCACCGATGACAGCCTGCCGCGGCCCGGCGAGGACGTGGTCGTCGTGGGCGAAGCGCCCAAGCCTTCCGCGGCCGGATCGCGCGTGCCGCTCGCGCTCGACGTGCGGCTCGATCTCGGGCAGGACCTCAAGATCGACACGCAGACCCTGGAAGGCAAGCTCGCCGGCCAGGTACGCGTCATGACCGCCGACGACGGAAAGCTCATCGCGCACGGCCGCCTCAACGCCGTGAATGCCGTGTTCTCCGCGTACGGGCAGCGCCTGGTGGTCGACCCCGGCGAGCTGGTGTTCGACGGCCCCCTCGACAACCCCGGCCTGAACATCACCGCGTGGCGCCGCAACCAGGCCGTGGAGGCCGGCGTGCAGGTGACCGGAAACCTGAAGGCGCCACGGGTCGTGCTGGTCTCCAGTCCGCCGGTGAGCCAGCAGGAGCAGCTCTCCTGGCTGGTGCTCGGGCGCGCCCCGGGCGAAGCTTCGCGCGCCGACCTCGGCCTGCTGCAGGCGGCGGCCTCCTCGCTGCTGGCTCGAGGCAGTTCCCTGCCGGCGGACCGGCGCCTCGCCCGGGCGGTCGGCATCGACGAGATCAGCCTGCGCGGTGGCGGCGACCTGCAGGGCGGCGTGGTCGCGGTCGGCAAGCGCCTGTCCGACCGGCTCTACGTCAGCTACGAGCAGGGCCTGGGCGCGGTCGCGACCAGCGTCGTCAAGCTGGACTACTCGCTCGGGCGGCGCTGGTCGCTGCGCGGCGAGGCGGGCACGGCGAGCAGTGCGGGCCTCTTCTACCGTTTCGCCTGGGATTGAAGGTCCCCGGGGTAGACTTCCGCGCCATGCAGGGGACCGAGCACTGGACGAAGAAGGGCGAGGTGCGGCTGTTTCTGTGGCGCAAGGGGCCGAGCTCGGGCTCGCCGCCGCGCGGCACGGTGCTCTTCGTGCACGGCTCCTCGATGGCGTCGCAGCCGACCTTCGACCTGCACGTGCCGGGGCGGCCGGAATCCTCCGTGATGGACTGGTTCGCCGCGCGCGGCTTCGATACCTGGTGCATGGACAACGAGGGCTACGGGCGCTCGGACAAGTCGCGGCCCATCAATTTCGACATCAGCAACGGCGCCGACGACCTCGAAGCGGGCAGCGAGTACATCCTGCAGACGACGGGGGCAAAGCAGCTGCTGGTCTACGGCATCAGCTCGGGCGCCCTGAAGGCCGCAGTGTTCGCCGAGCGCCGTCCCGAGCGGGTCGCGCGCCTCGCGCTGGACGCCTTTGTCTGGACGGGGGAAGGCAGCCCGACGCTCGCGGAGCGGCGCAAGCGCCTCCCGGAGTTCCAGTCGAAGAATCGCCGGCCGATCGACCGCAAGTTCGTCCACAGCATCTTCGAGCGCGATCATCCGGGCACCGCCGATCGGGCCACGATCGAAGCCTTCGCCGACGCGATCCTCGCGCTCGACGACTCGGTGCCGACCGGCACCTACGTGGACATGTGCTCGAAGCTGCCGCTCGTCGATCCCGCGAGGATCCGCGTGCCGACGCTCGTCCTGCGCGGGCAGTACGACGGAATAGCGGGGATGGATGATCTGTTGGCGTTCTTCGGGCGCCTGCCCAATCCCGACAAGCAGTTCGCCGTGATGGCGGGCATCTCGCACGCGAGCTTCCAGCAGAAGAACTACCTGACCGTGTACCACCTCCTGTACGCCTTCTTCGCCCAACCCAAGCCGGAGTACCTCGGATGAAACGCTTCGCCCTCGTGGTCGCCACGCTGCTCTGGTCCCTGCAGGCCGCGGCCCAGTCCTGGCCCGCCAAGCCGGTGCGCATCATCGTGCCGCTCGGTGCGGGCGGTTTCGCGGACGTGCCCGCGCGCATCCTCGCGCCCCATCTGAGCCAGCAGCTCGGCGGCGCCTTCGTCGTGGAGAATCGTCCCGGCGCCGGCAGCACCATCGGCGCGGACCATGTGGCCAAGTCCGAGCCCGACGGCTACACGTGGCTGTTCACGGCGACGCCGCACGTCATCAGCGCGCACCTCTACAAGTCCCTGCCCTACGATCCGCTCAAGTCCTTCGCGCCGGTCGGGCGCGTGGCCGCGGGCCCCTACGTGCTCGTCGTGCATCCGAGCCTGGGCGTGAAGTCGGTCGCGGAGCTCATCGCGGCGGCCAAGGCGGCGCCGGGCAAGATCGATTACGCCTCCTCGGGCAACGGCAGCGCGCAGCACCTCGTGACAGCCTTGTTCGCGAAGTCCGCGGGCATCCAGCTCAACCACATCCCGTACAAGGGCAGCAGCGGCGCGACGCAGGACCTGCTCGGCGGCCGGGTCAAGGTCAACTTCGCCGGCGTGCCCAATGTCATCAACCACGTGCATGCCGGCAAGCTGATCGCGCTGGGCGTGAGCACCGCGCAGCGCTGGCCCGACCTGCCGGAGGTGCCGACCATCGCCGAGGCGGGCGTGCCCGGCTTCGAAGCGACGCTGTGGCTCTGCATGCTGGCGCCCGCGGGCACGCCGGACGAGCTGGTGCAGCGCGTGTCGGGCGCGCTCGGCAAGGCGCTGCAGGATCCGGAAGTCCTCAAGCAGCTGCGCGTGGCGGGAATCGCGCCGAGCTACCTGCCGCCGAAGGAATTCGGCGCCTTCCTCCAGTCCGAGTACGAGCGCTGGGGTCAGGTGGTCAAGGAAACCGGCGCGACCATCAACTAGCTCAGCTTGCGCAGGACGTGGCGCCGGTTGCGGGTGAAGGGCCGCACCTGCGAAGGCCAGCGCCCCTTCTCGACCGCCTTCGCCCAGGCGTCGCTCACCAGCACCTCGGCGCTCTCCAGCTCGTAGTACGCGCTGTAGCGCGGCTCGCCTTCGGCGACGATCGTCTTCTTCTCGCCGCCGATCGACATCGTGAGTGGCACCGTCACCCCGCGGCGCACTGACAGCACGCCGGGCACCTTCATGAGCTCCGGGATGTGCTCGGTGTCGTAGACCTCGTTGAAGAGGGCCTCTTTGGTTGGATCCACGTCCATGCTGGCGATGAACAGGAATTTCGCTTTGCCCGGCATTCTCGCTCTCCCTGAAATCGCGCCAGTCTAGCCGACCGGCGCGTACACTTGCCGCCCGACATGAAGATTGCCGCCCTCGAAACGCTGCGCCTCGACGAGTTTCCCAATCTGCTCTGGGTGCAGATCCATTCCGACGAGGGCCTGGTCGGGTTGGGCGAGACCTTCTACGGCCCGGATTCCGCCGAGGGCCACATCCACGGGATCATCGCCGCCTACCTGCTCGGCCGCGACCCCCTGCTCATCGAGCGGCACCACGCGAACCTGATCGGCTACGTGGGCTTCAACGGCTCGAGCGCCGAGCAGCGGGGGCGCTCCGCCGTGGACATTGCGCTGTGGGACTTGTGGGGGCAGGCGAGCGGGCAGCCGATCCACCAGCTGCTCGGCGGCGCCGTGCGCGACGACATCCGCGTGTACAACACCTGCGCCGGCTACCAGTACGTGCGCCACAAGCCCGTGCAGGGCACGGAGAACTTCGGGCTCGGCGCCGCCCAGGGGCCCTACGAGGACCTCGAGGCGTTCCTCGGGC
>DASUFW010000378.1:0-13354 GCA_036274335.1 Burkholderiales bacterium
GCGGCGGCGGCGGCCCCGGCGCCCAGCGTCGGGCCGGGCCAGTATGTGGTGAAGCGCGGTGACACGCTCTACAGCATTGCGCTGGAGAACGGCGCGGACTATCGCGACGTGGCCCGCTGGAACGGGCTGGACGACCCCACCAAGATCGCGCCGGGCCAGGTGCTGCGCGTCGCGCCGCCGGAAGCGGCGCAAGGCGTGCAGGTGGGCGCGGCACGCGGGCCGGGCGCCCTGCAGTCGCGGCCGCTCGATGCCGCCGCCGTCGCGAGCCAGGGGCAGGGAGACGGGGCGACCAAGGTGGCGCCGAAAGCGCTCCGCCTGCCGTATTCCGAGGAGAACGTCGCCATGCTGAGCAAGGGCGAGGCCGCGGCGCTCGCGGCGCCGGTCGTCGCCCGGCCGGGCGCGGCAACGCCGGCTGCGCCCGCGAAGCCCGAGCCGCCGAAGGCGGCGCCGGTCGAGCGCGAGCCCGGCGCCCTCGATTTCATCTGGCCCGCCAAGGGCGGGCTGCTGGCCAAGTTTTCCGAGCCGAGCAGCAAAGGGGTCGACATCGCGGGCAAGGCCGGCGATCCCGTGGTGGCCGCCGCCGCGGGGCAGGTGCTCTACACGGGCACGGGCATCCGCGGATTCGGCAAGCTGATCGTGATCCGCCACGACAACGGCTTCAGCAGCGTGTACGCGCACAACCGGGAGATCCTGGTCAAGGAAGGCCAGTCGGTGACGCGCGGCCAGAAGATCGCCGAGCTCGGCGACAGCGACGCGGACCGGCCCAAGCTGCACTTCGAGATCCGCAAATCGGGCAAGCCGGTCGACCCGATGCGCTACCTGCCCGGCGCGCCGCCGTCCTGAGCGCGGCGCGCTAGTCCCGCCGGCCGCGCAGGGCCCGCCGTCGCTCGGCGCGCAGCGTGTCGGCGAGATCGGAGACCGACAGCGCGTAGAACAGGCTGCGGTTGTATCGCGTGAGCACGTAGAGGTTCTGCAGGCCCAGCCGGTATTCCGCCGGCCGCTCCGGGCTGTCCAGCCGCAGCAGCACCGCGCGCGCGTCGCCGGGCAGGGGTGCGCCCCCGACCCGCACGCCCGCGTGCGCCAGCTCCTGCAGCGTATAGCGGGGCGCGGGGTCCGTCGTGACGAGCGCCGCCGCCTCGGGCCCCGGCTCACGCACCTTGCGCTGCACGGGGCCCCCGGGCTGCCATCCGTGGCGGCTCAGGAAGTTGGCGACGCTGCCGATCGCGTCGGTCGCATTGCCGCGCAGGTCGGTCGCGCCGTCGCCGTCGAAATCGACGGCGTAGCGCAGATAGCTTCCGGGCATGAACTGCGGGATGCCGATCGCCCCCGCGTAGGAGCCCTTGACCGAGAAGACGTCGAGGTCCATGTCGCGCACGAACAGCAGGTAGTTCTCCAGCTCGTCGCGGAAGAACGGCGCGCGCGGCGGGTAGTCGAACGCGAGCGTGACCAGCGCGTCGATCACCCGCCAGCGCCCGGTATTGCGCCCGTAGAACGTCTCGATGCCGATGATGGCGATGACGATCTCTTCGGGTACCCCGTAGGTGGCGCGGGCCCGGGCCAGGCTCGCGCGATGCGCCTTCCAGAACTCCAGTCCGCCGCGCACGTGGCGCTCGTTGACGAACAATGCGCGGTAGGTCTCCCAGGAGTCGGCCTGGCGCGGCTGCGCGCGCATGGCCGCGAGCACCGCCTCCTCGCGCCGGGCGCCCGCGAACACCTGCCGCAGCTCGGCGGCGTTGAATGCGTGCCGCGCGACGAGGTCGTTCACGAAGCGGTCGACTTCCGGGCGCTCGAGGTACGGGCGCGGCTCGTCCTCCTCCGCGCGCGCACCGGCGCACAGCAGCGCGAGGATCAGCAGCAGCCAGCGTGCGCTCATGCCAGCCGCAGCTCCCGGACGCGGCGCTCGAGCCGGGCGAGGGCCGACGGGTCGGCGCCGGGCGGACCGTATCGCGCGTTGAGGTACAGCTCGCCGATCGCGCGGATCGCGGCACCCGCGGCCGGCAGGCGCCGCGCCGCGCGCTCCGCGAAGTCGCGCGGTCCCTCGTGGGGGGAGCGCACCACGCCTCGCCGGGCGACCTTGCGCGCGAAAGACAGCCAGGCGCGCTGCGCGCGGTCCGGCCGAGCGAGCCGCCGCAGCGACCACGCGAGCAGCGCCAGGGTGAAAGCGCCCAGGAAAGTCGCCATCGTGGCCGTCAGCTTACGCCAGTCGGCGTCGCGCATCCCGATGCGCAGCATGAGGTCCCGCTGGCGCTCGACGCCATAGCCCAGCACCCAGATGTTCCAGCGGTGCTGCAGGGCTTCCCAGTTGCTGCGCAGCCCGCGCAGCCACTCGAGCCGCGGACGCATGAGCAGCGGCACCGGGTCGCCCTCGCGCACGGAGCGCGCGATGCCCGAAAAGATGCGTCCAGGCACCGCCGCCCCGGTGGGATCCACGCGCACCCAGCCACGGCCCGCGAGGTAGACCTCGGCCCAGGCGTGGGCATCCGACTGGCGCACGGTGATGATGCGGTCGACGTAGTTCACCTCTCCGCCCTGGTACCCGGTGACCACGCGCGCCGGCACGCCGGCGGCGCGCATGAGGAAGACGAAAGCCGAGGCGAAGTGCTCGCAGAACCCTTCCCGGGTCGAAAACAGGAACTCGTCGACCGTGTCCTGGCCGAGCAGCGGCGGCTCGAGCGTATAGCCCAGGCCGCTCGCCACGAAGAAGTCCACGGCCCGCCGCAGGACGGCGGCCTCGTCCGCAGAGGCCCGGCGCCACTCCTCGCCGAGCGCCCGGGCGCGCGGATTGCCCGAGGGGGGCAGCGCGCGGGCGCGGCGCAGCGCACTGGGCGGCTCATCGGGCGTGGCGTCCGGCTGGGCGACCGAGGCGGCGTCGTAGCGGACCCGGCTGCGGAGCGGCGCCGCGGCCACCACCATGCCGTCGTTCGTGTAGCGCGCGCGCGCGGGCAGCCTCGCCACCTTCTCGAGCGTGAACATCCAGGTGCGGTTGTGCGGCTCGAGCGTAATGGTGTAGTCGTAGCGGCCCTCGCCCGCCGGCGCCTCGAACGAGCGCGCCCAGCCCGCGCCCATGCGCCAGGTCCTGCCGTCGAAATCCCACAGCACCGGGCCGCGCCAGTAGCGCTCGCGCGGCGGCGGCGGTTCGCCGTCGAACTCCGCGCGGAACGCGATGGCGTCGGATTGCGCGAGGGATGCGATATTCCCCGGGGACATGGAGTCCGAAAGTCCCGTCATGGCCGCGTAGGCGTCCTGCGGCAGCCCCCACAGCGGTCCGGGCACGCGCGGGAACAGCAGGAACAGGATCAAGGCCGCGGGCGCCGCATGCGCGAGGAGCAGCCCGGCCGTGCGCAGGTTGGCCCGCAGCGGGCGCCGCGGCGCGCTCAGGCCGATCAGCGTGCCGGTGGTGAGCAGCAGCACCGGCGCCATGAGCGCCGCGGTGGCGATGCTCTGCGTGTACAGCAGATTGGTCATCACGAGGAAGTAGCAGAGGAACGCGACCACCGCCGCGTCGCGGTGCGTGCGCATCTCGATCAGCTTGAGCCCGGAGAACAGCACCAGCAGGACGATCCCCGTGGTGCGCCCGAACAGCGTCCGGTACTCGAGCCACACGAGGGCCGTCGCGAGCAGTGCCAGCGCGAGCAGGAGCCAGCGGGAAGGCAGCGCCGCTCGCGAGACCGCCAGGGCCGAGCGCCACGCGTACAAGCCGAGCACCAGCAGCGTCAGCCAGACCGGCGTGCGCAGCGCGTGGGGCGCCGCCACCAGCAACAGGCAGGCGACCAGCGTGAGCACGTCGCGCGTCGCCAGCGCACGCTGCTCGGGGGCCAAGGGATGCGCGAGGTTCATTCGAGTCCGCGCAGCGCCAGCGCCTCCAGGCAGGCCGCGCAATGCGCGGCCCCCGTCCCGGGCGCAAGCTCCCGCCCCGGCACGCGCAGCCCGTAGCGCGTCTCCGCGCGCTCGGCGCTCAGCACCCAGCCCGCGAGCCGCGAGAGGCGCTGCTCGAGGTCGAGGCCAGGCGGCAGCCGGCCCTCGTCGAGCCACAGCTCGGCGCCGGTCGCCCCGGCGAACTGCTTGGTCAGCATGTCCTCGGTCCGAGCCACGGCCTTCCACGCGACGTGCCGCGGCGAGTCCTGCAGCTGGTAAGCCCTCAGTCCGCTGAAGTCGTCGCTGCCGGCCGCGGCAGCCCGGCTGGCCCCCGACTCCGCGGCGGCGTGGGGCGCGGGCAGCGGCGCGTACTCGGGGCGCGGGTAGACGAGGCAGCGCAGCTCGGGCTCGTAATAGCTCCAGGCGCGGAACAGCCCGAGCGGAAAGCGGGTCTCGAGCAGGAAGCGCCCGGCGCTCAGCCAGCCGCGGCGCGAGGTCGGCACGGAAAGCACGGCTTCCCCGACGGATGCCCCCGGCAGGTCGAGCACGGTCTGCGCGCCGCTCGCGAGGTGGCGCACGAGGAGCGAGGGGCGGTCGTGACGGGCGCGGTTGTCGAGCACCAGCCGGAACTGGGCGGACTCGCCGGCGAACACCGGCTCGGCGCGCGCGCTGCCGAGCGAGAGGCGCGCGAGGTTGCGCACCGTGTGCACCATGCCCGCCAGCCCCATGCCGGCGAGCAGGAACGTCAGCGCGAACCCGAGCTGCAGCGCGTAGTTGATCGAGCCGACCAGCAGGATGCCGAGCGTGGCGCCGAACATCCAGCCCAGTCGCGTCGGCAGGATGTACACGCGCCGGTGGCCGAGGACCACCGTGCCGCGCTCCGGCGCCGCGTATCCGTAGAACCAGTCGCGCAGCTTCGGCCGCCCGGCCAGCGCGCTCGCCATGTCAGCTCGTCGCGCCCTGGTAGCCCCAGCGCACCTTCCAGGCGGCCAGCACGGCGCGCGGATAGGCGGGCTTGCCCAGGCTGCCGTTGTAGCGCCCCAGCGCGCGGAAGTAGTCGCCGTCCTCGACGTCCAGGTAGTGCCGCAGGATCACGCAGCCGTAGCGCAGGTTGGTGCGCAGGTGGAACAGGTTGTCGCCCGGCCGGCCGACCAGCTTGACCCAGAAGGGCATGACCTGCATGTAGCCGCGCGCGCCCGAGCGCGACACCGCGTACTTGCGGAAGCGGCTTTCCACCTCGATCACGCCCAGCACCAGCTGCGGGTCGAGTCCGGCGCGCAGCGCCTCGAAATGCACCGTGCGCAGCAGGTCGATGCGCTGCTTGCGATCCGGCATGCGCTTTTCCAGCCGGTGCGACATCTCGAACAGCCACTTGCTCGCGTCGTCGGGACTGCGGAACCGCAGCTCGGGCGCGGCCCGGTCCGAGAGCGACTGGGACATCCGGTTGCGTACGTTGAGCGCGAGCTCCTCGTAGACTTGCGCGCCGGCGCCGGCGTCCACCGGGGCCAGCAGCACGGCGGCCAGCAGCGCCGCCTGCGGAAGGGCGCGCCTCATGCCCCGGCCAGCCGCTCCTTGAGGAAGGACGCGAGATGGGCGAGCGGCACCTGCCGGGGCTGGTCGTCGCGCCGGCCCTTGTATTCGGCTTCGCCGGCGGCCAGGCCGCGCTCCGAGAGCACCACGCGGTGCGGCACGCCGATCAGCTCCATGTCCGCGAACAGCACGCCGGGCCGCTCGTCCCGGTCGTCCATGAGCACGTCGATGCCGGCCTCGACGAGCTCGGCGTACAGCCGGTCGGCCGCTGCCCGGACGCTCGCGTTCTTCGCGTAGGCGATCGGCACCAGGCAGGCTTCGAAGGGCGCGAGCGGCGCGGGCAGGGCGATGCCGCGCTCATCGTGGTTCTGCTCGATTCCCGCGGCCACCACGCGCGTCACGCCGATGCCGTAGCAGCCCATCTCCAGGGTTCGCGAGGCGCCGCTCGCGTCCAGTACCGCGGCGTGCATGGCCTGCGAGTACTTGGTGCGCAGCTGGAAAATGTGGCCGACCTCGATGCCGCGCTGGATGCGCAGCCGCCCCCGGCCGTCCGGACTGGGATCCCCTTCCATGACGTTTCTGATGTCGGCGACCCCCGCAGGTTCCGGCAGATCGCGGGACCAGTTCACGCCCGCAAGGTGAAAATCCTTCTCGTTCGCCCCACAGACGAAGTCCGCCATCGCGGCCACGCTGCGGTCCGCGATCACGCGTACGCCCGACGGGAGGCCCACCGGCCCCAGGTAGCCGGGCGGGCCCCCCAGCCCCTGCGCGATCTCCGCCTCGCCGGCGAACCGGAACGCGCCGACGACCTTCTGCGCCTTGATCTCGTTCAGGCTGTGGTCGCCGCGCACGAGCAGAAGCTGCAGGCCGCCCGCGTCCGCCACCACGGCGATCGCCTTGACCGTGCGCGCGAGCGGCAGCTTGAGCAGCTCGGCGACCTCCTCGCAGCGCGCGCGTCCCGGCGTGGGCAGCTTGCGCATCGCCTCGCCGGGCGCGGGGCGCGGATCGGGCGGCGCCAGCGCCTCGGCCAGCTCCACGTTGGCGGCGTAGTCGGATTGCGGGCAATAGGCGATGGCGTCCTCGCCGGATTCGGCGAGCACCTGGAACTCGTGCGAGCCGGTGCCGCCGATCGCCCCGGTATCGGCGGCCACCGCGCGGAAGCGCAGCCCGAGCCGCGTGAAGATCCGCGTGTAGGTGTCGTACATGTTGCGGTACTCGCGCTCGAGGTCGGCGTGGTCGACATGGAACGAGTAGCCGTCCTTCATGACGAACTCGCGCCCCCGCATGACGCCGAAGCGCGGGCGCCGCTCGTCGCGGAACTTGGTCTGGATCTGGTAGAAGTGCAGCGGCAGCTGCCGGTAGCTCCTGAGCTCCGCGCGCGCCAGGTCGGTGATGACCTCCTCGGAGGTCGGCTGGAGCACGAAGTCGCGCTCGTGGCGGTCCCTGAAGCGCAGCAGCTCGGGGCCGTAGTCCTGCCAGCGGCCCGACTCCTGCCACAGCTCGGCCGGCTGCACCACGGGCATGGCGAGCTCGATCGCGCCCGCGCGGTTCATCTCCTCGCGGACCACCGCTTCGACCTTGCGCAGCACGCGCACGCCGAGCGGCAGCCAGGAATAGATGCCGGCCGCGAGGCGCCGCACGTACCCGGCGCGCAGCATGAGCCGGTGGCTGGCGAGCTCCGCGTCCGCGGGCGCCTCCTTGCTGGTACCGAGATGAAATCGAGACGTGCGCATCGTGGGGTCCGGCGCGTTGTCTTTGCAGGGCGCCTATGGAAAAATGCCGGTGGATTCTAACTTAGGTGGTGTCGCCATGCTCGACCGGGACGGATACCGCCCCAACGTCGGCATCATCCTCGCCAACGACCGCGACGAGGTGTTCTGGGGCAAGCGGGTCAACCAGCACGCGTGGCAGTTCCCGCAGGGCGGCATCCAGCAGGGCGAGACGCCGGAACAGGCGATGTACCGCGAGCTCGAGGAGGAGGTCGGGCTGCAGGCGGCGCACGTCCGCATCCTCGGCCGCACGCGCCACTGGCTGCGCTACGAGGTCCCCCAGCGCTGGCTGCGGCGCGACTGGCGCGGCGCGTATCGCGGCCAGAAGCAGATCTGGTACCTGCTGCGCATGGTCGGCCGCGACTGCGACGTCAAGCTGAGAACCAGCGAGAAGCCCGAGTTCGACGCCTGGCGCTGGCTGGAGTACTGGGTGCCGCTCGACCACGTCATCGAGTTCAAGCGCGAGGTGTACCGCGAGGCGCTCGCGGAGCTGCACCGCTTCCTGGGCGCGGACCGGCGCCGCCGGGCGCGCCCGGCAGCGGCCAGCCGCCCCTGAGCGCATAGCCCTGCTCAATGGGCGGAATTGCAAAAATCGATTTGATCGATGGCGGGCCGCGGCGTAACTTGGCGCAGCCAAGTTGGCGCATCACGCAAACGGAGAAAGCCAGATGAAAGCCCTGAAAGGCACCAAGACGCACCAGCACCTGAAGGATGCATTCGCCGGCGAATCGCAGGCCAATCGCCGCTATCTCTACTTCGCCTCGAAAGCCGACGTCGAAGGCCAGAACGACGTGGCGGCGCTGTTCCGCTCGACGGCGGAAGGCGAGACCGGCCACGCGCACGGCCACCTCGAGTACCTGGAGCAGGTGGGCGACCCGGCGACCGACCTGCCGATCGGCCGCACGCGCGAAAACCTCAAGTCCGCGGTCGCGGGCGAGACGCACGAGTACACCGACATGTACCCCGGCATGGCCAAGGACGCGCGCGGCGAAGGCTTCAGCGAGATCGCCGACTGGTTCGAGACGCTCGCCAAGGCGGAGCGCTCGCACGCCAACCGGTTCCAGAAGGCCCTGGACGTGCTGACGGACTGAGCGTGCCCGCCATCGAGCGCGACAGCCTCTTGTCGCTCGAGGCCTACGCGCGCGAACGCAACGCGTTCCGCGCGCGGGTGCTCGAGCACAAGCGGCACCGGAGCGTGCCGCTCGGCGAGCACGTCACGCTGCTGTTCGAGGACGAGCTCACGATCCGCTACCAGATCCAGGAGATGCTGCGCATCGAGCGCATCTTCGAGGAGGACGGCATCCAGCACGAGCTGGAGGCCTACAACCCGCTGGTGCCCGACGGCGGCAACCTGAAGGCCACGATGCTGATCGAGTATCCCGACCCCGCCGAGCGGCAGCGCGCGCTGGCGCGCCTGCGCGGCATCGAGGACCGGGTCTGGCTGCAGGTCGGCGGTCACGCGCGGGTGCATGCCATTGCCGACGAGGATCTCGAGCGCGAGAACGCCGAGAAGACCTCGGCGGTGCACTTCCTGCGGTTCGAGCTGGACCCGGGCATGCGTGCGGCGCTGCGCGGCGGCGCGCCGCTCGCGTTCGGCATCGATCATCCGCAGTATCCGGCGATGGTCGACGCGGCGCCCGAGGTGTGCGCCGCGCTCGCCGCCGACCTGTCCTGAACCGGAAGGCGCCGCGGTTCGCGTGGCTCGCCGTGCTCGGTGCGAGCGCGGCGGCGTTCGCGCAGCCGGCGACCGACTGGGAGCGCCAGCAGCAGGAGCGCAACTGGCGTGAGCGGGAAGTCGTGCTGCCCGCGTATCCGGCGAACGAGCGGCTGATGCCGTTCTACGTGAGCGCGACCAATCCGTTCTCCTTCTTCGTCGATCGCGCCTCGGTCTCCGTCGACAAGGACGGCGTCGTGCGCTACACGCTGGTCGCGCGCAGCCCGGAGGGGGCGGACACGGTGACCTACGAGGGGATGCGCTGCAGCACCCGGGAATTCAGGATCTACGCCACCGGGTCCGCCGGGCGCTGGACCCTCGTCGACCGGCCTTGGCGGGCGATCCTGCTGCCCCGTGTGCAGCCGTGGGAGGAGGCGCTGTACGGCGAGTATTTCTGCCCGCTCGGCGATGTCATCCCCGATGCCGCCACGGGCATCCGGGCGCTGAGCAAGGGCACCGAGCGCGGTCGGCCGTCCGGCGGCAACTACTAGGCCGCGTCCAGCATCACCAGATTGTCCCGGTGGATGAGCTCCGGCCCGTCCACGTAGCCGAGCACGGCCTCGATCTCCGAGGACGGCCGGCGCATGATGAGCCGGCACTCGGCTGCGGCGTAGTTGGCCAGCCCGCGCGCGATCTCGCGGCCCCCGGGGTCCAGGCAGGCGATCACGGCGCCGCGCTCGAACTCGCCCTGCACCGCGGTGACGCCGACCGGCAGCAGGCTCTTGCCTTCGCGCGCAAGCGCGCGCACCGCGCCCGCGTCGAGGACCACGCGGCCGCTCACCGTCAGGTGGTCGGCCAGCCATTGCTTGCGCGCGGCGAGCGGGGTGGTCTGCGCGCGGAGCAGCGTGCCGATGCGCTCGCCGGCCGCCAGGCGCAGCAGCACGTCGGGCTCCCGGCCCGAGGCGATGACCGTGTGCGCGCCGCCGCGCGCCGCCCGCTTGGCCGCCAGGATCTTGGTGAGCATGCCGCCGCGCGCCAGCGCCGAACCGGTGCCGCCGGCCATGGCCTCCAGCCGAGCCTCGCCGGCGACCGCCTCTTCGATCAGGCGTGCGCCCGGGTCGCGCCGCGGATCGGTCTCGTGCAGCCCGGCCTGGTCGGTCAGGATGACGAGCGCCTCGGCGTCCACCAGGCCGGCCACCAGCGCCCCGAGCGTGTCGTTGTCGCCGACCTTGATCTCGTCGGTGACCACGGTGTCGTTCTCGTTGATCACCGGGATCACGCCCAGGTCGAGCAGCGTGGCGAGCGTGGAGCGGGCATTGAGATAGCGCTGCCGGTCCGCCATGTCGGCGTGCGTGAGCAGGACCTGCGCGGTCGACAGCCCGTGCTCGCGGAAGCAGGACTCGTAGCACTGCACGAGGCCCATCTGCCCGACGGCCGCCGCCGCCTGCAGTTCGTGGATCTCGTGCGGGCGCCGCGTCCAGCCCAACCGCTGCAGGCCCTCGGCGATCGCGCCGGAGGACACCAGCGCGCAGCGCTTGCCGGTCGCACGCAAGCGCGCGATCTGCGCGGCCCAGCGCGCGATGGCAGGCACGTCCAGCCCTCGGCCCTCGTTGGTGACCAGCGAGCTGCCCACCTTGACGACCAGCGTGCGCGCCGCGGCGACGGGATGGGTCATGGCGCTAGGCCGCGCGGCGTGCGCCCTTGCCGGGCGAGGCGAGAAAGCGGTAGGCCGCATTGCACAGCGCCCGGATGCCCTCGCCGTTCAGCGCGCTCACCTTGAACCACGGCCCCTTCCAGCGCAGCGTGCGCAGCGCCGCGGCGATGCGCGCGTCCGCCTCCGCCGGGTCGAGCGCGTCGATCTTGTTGAACACCAGCCAGCGCGGCTTTCGGTACAGCGCCTCGTCGTACCGGCGCAGCTCACGGACCAGGGCACGCACGCCCTGCGCGGGCGCCGCCGCCTCGGCGCCCGGCGGCGCGATGTCCACCAGGTGCAGCAGCAGGCGCGTCCGCGCGAGATGGCGCAGGAACTGGTGTCCGAGGCCCGCGCCCTCGGCCGCGCCCTCGATCAGCCCGGGGATGTCGGCGACCACGAAGCTCGCGTCGTGCGCGATGCGCACCACGCCGAGCGACGGATCGAGCGTCGTGAACGGGTAGTCCGCCACCTTGGGCCGCGCGCTCGACACCGCGCGCAGGAACGTCGACTTGCCCGCATTCGGCAGCCCGAGCAGGCCGACGTCGGCGAGCACGCGCAGCTCGAGGTGCAGCGTGCGCGACTCGCCCGGCTCGCCGCGCGTGAACTGGCGCGGCGCGCGGTTCACGCTCGACTTGAAGTGCAGGTTGCCCAGGCCGCCGCGCCCGCCGCGCGCGAGCAGCACGCGGTCGCCGTCGCGCGCGAGGTCGGCGAGCGTCTCGCCGCTCTCGGCGTCGCGCACCACGGTGCCGACCGGCACGCGCAGCTCGATGTCCTCGCCGCCGCGGCCGTTCTTGTCCGACCCGCCGCCGCCCGCGCCGTCCTTCGCCCGGTGCAGGCGCGCGTAGCGGTAGTCGATGAGCGTATTCAGGTTGCGATCGGCCCGCGCCCAGATGCTGCCGCCCGCGCCGCCGTCACCGCCGCTCGGCCCGCCGCGCGGCACGTACTTCTCGCGCCGGAAGGCGGCGCTGCCGTTGCCGCCCTTGCCCGCGAACACCTCGATTCTCGCTTCGTCGATGAATTTCATGGCCCAGAAACAAAAAGGCCCTACCGGAGTCGATAGGGCCCGTCGTTGGGAGGAGGTCGGCCGTCAGGCCGGGATCACGCGCACGGTCTTCCGGCTCGCCGCCCCCTGCACGCGGTATTGCACCGTGCCCGACACGCGCGCGTACAGCGTGTGGTCGCGGCCCATGCCGACGTTGTCGCCCGCGTGCACGACGGTGCCGCGCTGCCGGACCAGGATCCGCCCGGGATTGACCTGCTCGCCGCCGTAGACCTTGACGCCCAGGCGCTTGGACTGCGAGTCGCGACCATTGCGCGAGCTGCCGCCCGCCTTCTTGTGTGCCATGGTGTGCCCGTCCTCGTCAGTTGCCGGCGACGATGTCGTCGATCCGGACTTCGGTGTATTCCTGCCGGTGGCCCTGCGATTTCTGGAAATGCTTGCGCCGGCGCAGCTTGAAGATCTTGACCTTGTCTCCGCGGCCATGGCCGAGGACCGTCGCCTTCACCTGCGCCCCGCTGACGAGCGGCGCGCCGACGCGCACGCCGTCGCCTGCGCCGACCATCAGCACCTGGTCGAAGGAAATGGCCGCGCCGACGTCGGCCGGCAAGGCCTCGACCCGTACCTGTTCGCCCGAGCTCACGCGGTACTGCTTGCCGCCCGTCTTGATGATCGCGTACATGGAATTTCCGCCACTGGTCAGCTGCAAAGACTTGGAATTATAGGAGATTTCCGCCAGCGGCGTCAAAGCCTTGTATGCTACGCTTCGCGCCCGCCGCGCCCTCCCCATGCCGCCCACCGCCGCCGTAACCCTCCTCGCCGTCGTCGCCGACGACATGCGGCGCGTCGACGAGGTCATTCGCGCGCGGCTGGATTCGGACGTGCCGCTGGTCCGGCAGGTGGCCGAGCACATCGTCGCCGGCGGCGGCAAGCGGCTGCGGCCGGCGCTCCTGCTGCTCGCCGCCGGGGCGGTCGGCTTCCGCGGGGTCGCACGGCACGAGCTCGCCTCGGTGGTGGAGTTCATCCACACCGCGACCCTGCTGCACGACGATGTGGTCGACGAGTCGCAGCTGCGCCGCGGCGACCGTACGGCCAACGCCGCCTTCGGCAACTCGGCGGCGGTGCTGGTGGGCGATTTCCTCTACTCGCGCGCGTTCCAGATGATGGTCGGCCTGAACAGCCTTCGCGTGATGCAGGTGCTGGCCGACGCGACGAACACCATTGCCGAGGGCGAGGTGCTCCAGCTCATGAACTGCCACGATCCCGACGTCGACGAGGCGCGCTACCTGGAGGTGGTGCGCCGCAAGACCTCCAAGCTGTTCGAGGCGTCGGCGCGCCTGGGCGCGGTGCTCGGCGGCGCCGATGCGTCGACCGAGCAGGGCCTGGCCGACTACGGTACCCATGTCGGCACCGCGTTCCAGATCATCGACGACGTGCTCGACTACTCGGGCGAGGCGCAGGACACCGGCAAGAGCCTCGGCGACGACCTCGCGGAGGGCAAGCCCACGCTGCCGCTCATCCGGGCGATGCAGGCGGGATCCGCGACCCAGCGCGAGCAGGTCCGCCGGGCGATCATCGCCGGCGGGCGCGCCGATTTCGCGCCGGTGCTCGAGGTGATCCGGGCGACCGATGCGCTCGCCTACGCGCGCACCGCGGCGACCCGGGAATCGCAGGCCGCGACCCGGGCCATCGATCGCCTGCCGGCGTCGGCGTACCGGGATTCTTTGCTAGAATTGGCGGCCTTTTCGGTGTCCCGCCGCGGCTGATCCGGCGGCGATTCGGGGTGTAGCTCAGCCTGGTAGAGTACTGCGTTCGGGACGCAGGTGTCGGAGGTTCAAATCCTCTCACCCCGACCA
>DASUFW010000379.1:0-8771 GCA_036274335.1 Burkholderiales bacterium
TTCGGTGTACAACGAGTGCTCCAGCACCTACCCGGAGCTGAGCTTCGCGGTCGTCTTCTGAGCGCCGGGCGAGCAGTGCCTGCGCTCAAGGCGCTCGCGCTCTGGCTGCTCATCCTCGTCTTCGCCGTCGCCAACGGCGGCGTTCGCGAAGCGGTCCTGCTGAAGGCTTTCGCGCGCGACACCGCCTTCACCGTCAGCGGGCTCCTGCTCGTCGCCTGCATCCTCGCGATCGCGATCCTTTCGATCCCATGGCTCGGCAGGCTGACCTATCCGCAATACGCGCTGGTGGGCGGACTCTGGCTCCTGCTTACCCTCGCCTTCGAGTTCGGCTTCGGGCTGCTGGTGCGCGGCGGGACCCTGGATTCGCTGCTCGACGCCTACCGGTTCAAGGACGGCAATATCTGGCCTGTCGTGCTCGTCGTGGTCGCAATCGCGCCGACAATCGCCGCCCTCGTCCGCAGGCCCGCGCGCTAGTCGAAACGACAGGAACTCCGCCGGGACAATAGTGACCAACGGCTGTCGCGGCGAGCGCGCCGCGTCCCCAACTTGACCTCCCCGCTCCGCACCCTCCGCTGCCCGCTCTGCGGCGCGCCGAACCAATGCGTTCCCGCGAGCACCGGCAGCTTCGACACCCCCTGCTGGTGCACCCACGTGAAGATCTCCCCGGAAACCCTTGCCCGCATCCCGGCCGACCCGCGCGGCCTCGCCTGCCTCTGCCCGCGCTGCGCCAAAGGCAAGGATGCGTAGGCTCGCCCTCGCCGCGGCGCTCCTCGTCGCCGTTACCGGTGCTACCGCGCAAGCCGACGCCACCCTCGGCAAATGGGGCGTCGAGACGCAATACATCGACCCGGCCATCCAGCCGGGCGACGACTTCTACCGCTACGTGAACGAAGGCTGGCTGAAGACGGCGAAGATCCCGCAGGGGCTGCCGCTCTACGGCGCCATGGTCGAAGTGGCGTTGCGCACCGAGCAGCAGCTGAAGCAGATCCTCGACGACCTGCCGAAGACCGGCCTGAAGCCCGGCACTCCTGCGCAGCAGCTCGCCGACCTGCGCGCGAGCTACCTCGACCTGGACCGCCGCAACGCGCTCGGCATGTCGATGCTGAAGGAAGGTCTCGACGCCGCCCTGAAGGCGAATGACCGCGGGACGCTTGCCCGCCTCATGGGCCGCATCGGCTACGACTCGCTCTTCGACGGGGGCGTGGAGCGCGACCCCGGCGAGCCGACGCGCTATGTGTTCGCGCTCGGCCAGGGCGGCCTCGGCCTCCCCGGGCGCGACTACTACCTCAACAAGGGCGAGCCCTACGCGGGCTTTCGCAAGGCGTACCAGGACTACATCGCCGGCACTTTCCGGCGCGCCGGCGTCGGGAACGGAAAGCGCAAAGCCGCGGCGATCCTCGCTTTCGAGACGGAGATCGCCCGGCGCCAGTGGACGCCGACCGAGGAGCGCGACGCCCTGAAGAACTACGACCGCAAGCCGCTCGCGACGCTCGTCGCCTATGCCCCGGGCTTCGACTGGCGCGCGTTCCTCGCCGAAGGCGGCTTCGGCGACGTGCAGGAGGTGCTCCTCGGCACCAACACGGCGGTGCAGAGAATCGCGAAGCTCTACGCGCGCACCCCGATGGACACGCTGCGCGCCTACGTCGCCTTCCACTACCTGGACGGGCACGCGGGGCTCCTCAGCCAGCCCTGGGTGGACGCGCAGTTCGACTTCTACTCGCGCAAGCTCTCGGGCATCGCCGAGCCGCGCCCGCTCGAGATCCGCGCGGTGCGCTTCGTCAGCCACACGCTGGGCGAGCAGCTGGGGCGGCTCTACGTCGAGCGCTACTTCCCGCCCGAATCGAAGGCGGCCATCGAGAAGCTGGTCGGCTACGAGCTGCGCGCGTTCCGCGAGCGCCTGCGCGACAACGCCTGGATGGACGAGGCGACGAAGCGCGAGGCGTTCGCGAAGCTCGACGCCTTCAAGGCCAAGGTCGGCTATGCGGACCGCTGGCACGACCTCTCGGGCGTGCGCATCGCGGCCGACGACCTGGTCGGCAACGTCGAGCGCCTCGAGCGCTGGGGGCTGGAAGACGCGCGCGCGAAGCTGAAGGAACCCGCTCGCGACTGGGAATGGGCCATGTTCCCGCAGACCGTGAACGCCTACTACTCGTCGACCTCCAACGAGATCGTCTTCCCGGCCGCGATCCTGCAGCCGCCGCTGTTCGACCCGAAGGCCGACCCGGCGGTCAACTTCGGCGCGATCGGCGTGATCATCGGGCACGAGATGGGCCACGGCTTCGACGACCAGGGCAGCCGCTACGACGGCGCGGGCCGGCTGCGCAACTGGTGGACGGCGCGGGCGCGCGCGAACTTCGACGCGCGCACGCAGCGCCTGGCGAAGCAGTACGACCGCTACTCGCCCCTGCCGGGCCTGCACCTCAACGGCGAGCTCACGCTCGGCGAGAATCTCGGCGACCTCGGCGGCGTCACCGTCGCCCACGCCGCCTACCGCGGCTACGTCGCGGAGGAGCTGAAGGGCGCGGCGCCCGTGATCGACGGTTACACGGGCGACCAGCGCTTCTTTCTCGGCTTTGCGCAGACGTGGCGCGAGGTGCAGAACGAGCAGTCCCTGCGCGAGCAGGTGCTCACCGATCCGCACAGCCCCAACGCGTTCCGCGTCAACGGCATCCTGCGCAACTTCGACCCCTGGTACGCGGCCTTCGGCGTCGGCCGCGACGCGAAGCTCTACCTGCCCGAGGACGAGCGCGTCAGCCTCTGGTAGGCGGGCTCAAGGCGTGGCGGGCGCGGGCTGAGGCGCGGGCTTCGCGCCGTCCTCCGGCAAGAAGAGCTTGCCGGGGAGCTTGAAGGTGCGCTCGAAGATGCCGATCACGCGCGAGGCGATGGCGCGCGGATCGAGCGGCACCACCAGCGGATCGCGGATGTCGCCCGACACCTGCACGGGCACGCTGAGGATCGAGCCGCCGAAGATGTAGCCGATCACGGGAAGCTTGCCGACCACCTGGTCCACCCGGCCCAGCGGCGCGACCAGCACGGTGAGCGCGGCCTTGCCCTCCGGGATCCCCACCGTGCCGGTGGCCACCAGGCCGAGGGCGGGGCTGAGGAAGTTGCTCTCCTCGACCGTGATGCGGCCAATTCCGACGCTCGCCTTCACGTTCAGCTCGCGGTACGGAAAGCCCTCGCGGTCCATCCCCGGGGAGTCCTTGTCGAGCAGGCCCTGCCCCTTCACGTAGGCGAGGAGATTCGCGAGCAGGCCGAACTTGTGCACGCGCCCGTCGCGCGCCCGCACCAGCACCGTCCCCTGCAGGTTGGGCACGAGCTCGGCGCGCGCGCCCTGCGAGCGCAGCTCGACGTCGAGGTCGACGTCTCCCGTGATGACCAGCCGCTCGCCCGAGAGGCAATGCGCCAGCTTGTCGAGCGACTCCTTCTTCGTGTGGATCGAGATGCGGCCCTCATAGCGTCCGGGAGCCGCCTCCACCGTGAGCGGCAGCGAGAGGCCGCACAGGTCCGCCTCCGCGACCTCCAGCCGCACGCGCCGGCGCTCGAGGTCGAGCGTGGCGAGCAGCGGCGCCACGCGCCGGCCTTTCAGCTCCACGTAGTCCGCGCGCACGTAGACGTGGCCCGTCACCGGCAGCGGCCACGGCTCGAAGATCTCCCGCTTCGGCTTCTTTTCCGGCGGCGGAGCGGGGGGCAGGAGCGCATCGAGCGTCAGCCCGTCGGTCTCGATTTCCGCGTCGATCACCGGGCCATCGGGACCGCGGCGCGCGTCGCCGCGCACGGTGAGCGTCTGCTTCGCGACCGAGACCAGCGCCTCCTCGAGTCGCCAGCGCTCGGCGTCCGCAGAAAACGTCATGCGCTCGAGGCGCACCGGACGGGCGAGCCACCGGCTGAGGTCGATGGAGGCGACTTGCAGCCGGCCGCTCGCCGAGGTCTTCTCCGGCTCGCGCTGGTCGAGCTGCACGCGCAGCTCCCCCGTGACGCTGCCGGTATTGTCGAGGGGCTGCCTCATCATGGCTTCCACGCTCGCGGCCTGCAGCGTCCCGCCGAAGCGCGCGACGACCTGCTGGTCCTCCAGGTGCAGCGCAAGCGTGGCGTCGCTCTTCTCGTCGGTGAAGTGCAGCGCCGGCACGTCGACCGTGCCGGGCTTCCAGGCCAGGTGCAGGTCCACCTGCTGCCCGGCGGGGAACCGGAGCCGCGCCGCGGCATCGAGCGCCCCCGACCGCCAGCGCAGACGCTCTGCCGAGAACCGGACCGGCATCGCGGGCGCGAACGCGGGCGGCACGCCCGTGCGCACGAGCAGCCAGTCCGCCGTGCGCTCGCCGAGGCTGCCCTCCGCGACCGAGCCGCTCACCGCGAGGGCGTCCCCGGCGTAGCCGTCGAGCCGCGCGTCCGCGAGGATCCGCGCGTCGAGGAAGGTCGCGTCGGCGCGCTCGACCGCGATCGACGAGGCATCGGCGCGCACGCCCGCCGCGGACAGCGTGACGGGCCCGGGCAGCGCCTTCAGCTTCACCGCGGCGTCCGAGGCGGCGACGTCGGCGGAGGCCTTCCAGCGGCCCTGGTCGAGCGAGGCCGAAGCCCGCCCGCGCAGCCGGCCGGCGGCGGACTCGACGGGATCGAGCGAGCCGCGCTGCGCGTCCGGCAGCAGCTCGCGCGCAAGCGCGAGCCCCTGCGGCATGTCCAGGTTGAAGCCGATTTCGCCGGAGAGCGAGTTCTTCGCCACGGCGTAGCGGAGCTTGCCCTCCCTCACGCTGCTCGCGCCGAGCGTCCCCTGCAGGTCGGCCACCTGCAGGATGCCCTCGGCCAGCCGCACTTGCGCAGCGATCCCGGTGACCGGCTCGGGCAGCCGCTTCAGCTTCAGAGCCGCATCCGAGAGGCCGACGTCGGCGGACGCCTGCCAGCGGCCCTTGTCGAGCGACGCAGAGGCCCGCCCGCGCAGCCGGCCGGCCGCGGATTCGACGGGATCGAGCGACGCGCGCTGCGCCTGCGGCAGGAGCCCGCGCGCGAGGCCGAGCGCCTGCTCGACGTCGAGGTCGACGACGACGTCGCCGGCGAGCGAATTCCTCGCCCAGGCGTAGCGGAGCTTCCCGTCCCTGAGCGTGCTCCTGCCCAGCGCGGCCTTCAGATCCCCCACCTGCAGGGCGCCGCCCGCGAGCCGCAGCTGTGCGGCGATACCGGTCACCGGCTGCTCGAGGACGGGCGGCACGTACTCGACGCCCTCCAGGGAGAGGCTCGCCGCGATGCGCCCGGGCTCCACCAGCGCCGGCCAGGAATCGGCGCCGAGCTCGACCCGCGCGCGGCTCGCCTCGCCCTTGCGAAGGCGCGACACGTATTCCCGCACTTCGGGTACGTCCCCTGCCAGCGCGAGCGCGGCATCGCGAACAGTCGCGAGGTCGAGTTGCGGGATGTCGCCGCGGACTTCGATCTGCTTCCCGCTCTGGCGCACGGCAAGCTCGGCCGACCCCTCGGGCACATACGGCGCGAGGCGTACCTTGCTCAGGGAAAGCCGGGCCTCGCCGGGCGCGGCCGCCACGCGGCCCGCCGCGCTCGCGTCGCGGATCTCGAGGCGCCGCCCCTCCCGCCGCACGGCGAGCTCGGGCACGCGCACCTCGAACGCGCCGTCGAGCGAGGCCTTGCCGACGCTATGCATCGTGGCGCTCACATCGGCCACCGGCAGCTCCACCGTCACCGGCGAGCCGGCCTGGGCCTGGTCGAGCAGCGCCTGGAGCTTCAGGCCCGCCGCCTCGGCCTTCGCCTGCACGCTCAAGTCCGCGAAGCGCAGCGTGGCGTCCGCGGCCAGGCGCGACCACAGCGAGCCGGCCGAGGACGCCGCGAGCCGCAGGCTCTCGTCGTCGCTTCGCACGCGCAGCGACAAGCCGCTCATGCGCAGCAGCGGCTGCCCCTTGCCGTCCACCAGCTCGACCTTGCCGTCCTCGACGTCGATCTCCGACTGCGGCGCATACCGGCGAAGCGCCGCGACGAGGTCGCCGACCACGGCCGGCGGGTCGGTCGATTCCTGCGGCGGCGAGGCCGGGGCCGGCGACTCGGCGGGCAGCTGGACGCGCGCGGCAGGCTTGTCGATCCGGAAGCGCGCGATCTCCACGCGCCCCGAGAGGAGGGGCAGCAGCCGCAGGTCGACCTCCGCCTCGCCCAGCAGCACGCGGACCGTGCCGGCGATCTCGGCGCGCCCCCCGGTCAGCGTCGCGCCGGGCAGCGGCAGCAGCCGGATGCGCAGGGTTTCCCAGGCGATCTCCCCGTGCGCGAACTCCGAGAGCCGGCGCTGCACCCGCGCCTGCACCCAATCCTGGTCCACGAGGACCCAGGCTGCACCGACCGCAAGCACGAGGAGCGCCACGACACCGGCCACCGTCCACAGCAGATAGCGCCACAGCCGGCGAGCGAGGAAATGGCGGAGGGACCCCATCCGGCCGCCATTGTGTCCCGCGCGCCGGGCGGCGGCCAGCGCCCCGCGATCGAGCGCAGGCCGGCGCTAGTGGCCGGCGGCCGCTGTGCCCGTGCTCATCGCTTCTCTCCCTGTGCAAAGGCGGCGAGCAGCCTCGCCGTGTCCGTGACCCAGCCGAAGATGCCGCCCTGCGCGCACACCATGCGCAGCGCCGCCTCGTGGAAAGCGGGGAAGAACGAGGCGCAGGCGTCGCCAGGCACGACGCAGCGGTAGCCGCGGTCGTTCGCCTCGCGCACCGTGGTATGCACGCACACCTCGGTCGTGACGCCGCACACGACCAGGTTCTCGATGCCGCGGTTGGCGAGCAACGCCTGCAGGTCGGTGGCGTAGAAGGCGCCCTTGCCCGGCTTGTCGATCACCGGCTCGCCGGCGAGCGGCGTGAGGGCGGGCACGATGGCGTGCCCGGGCTCGCCGCGCACGAGGATGCGGCCCATGGGGCCCGCGTCGCCGATGCGCAGGCGCGGCGCGCCGCGCTCGAGCTTGGCGCGCGGCGCATCCGAGAGGTCGGGCCGGTGGCCTTCACGCGTATGCACGACGAGCAGGCCGAGCCGGCGCGCGGCGTCGAGCAGGCGACGGCAGGGCTCCACGGCGCGCGCGAGGCGCGACACGTCGTTGCCCAGCGCCTCGCCGAAGCCGCCCGGCTCGAGGAAATCGCGCTGCATGTCGATGATCACGAGCGCCGAGCGCACGAGCTCGAACTCGAGCGGCGCCGGCTCCGCGTCGACGACGACCGTGCCGGGCCGCGCCACGGCGACCGGTGCGATGCTGCCCATGCGATGCTCAACGCAAGGAACGCGCCAGGGCCGCTGAGGGGATGCCCGGGAACGCCGCGCACCGTCCCGGTGCGCGCGGGCGAGGCGTGCACCAGGTCGGCTACACTGGATCGGATGAACGTGACCCGGACCACGATCTCCGCGGCCGCCCTGCTGCTCGCGGCGGCCCTGCATACCCCGGGCGCGAAGGCCGCGGACGCCGCCGACTGCGCAGGCGTGGCAGACGAGCGCGCCCGCCTGAAGTGCTACGACGAGGCCGCCGGGCGAAAGCCCGCGCCGGGCGAAGGCTCGAGTGCCTTTGCCGCCCGCTGGGAGCTCGACCCGGACACCAGGCTGGGCGACTGGAACGTGCGGCCGTACAAGCCGCTGTTCCTGCTGGTCGCGCGCTACAGCGACAACCCGAACGACTCGCCGCAGTCGCCCACGCATCCGACGTCCGACGCCGTGCCCCTGCAGGAAACCGAGGCCGAGTTCCAGATCAGCTTCAAGACGAAGGCCTGGCAGAACGTGCTCTCCACCGGGGCGGACCTCTGGCTCGCCTACACCCAGCAGAGCCAGTGGCAGGTGTACAGCCCGCAGATCTCGCGCCCGTTCCGCGAGACCGACTACGAGCCCGAGATGTTCCTCGTCCTGCCTACGGACTACTCGCTGCTCGGATTGCGCGGACGGTTTCTCGGGGCCGGCTTCGTCCACCAGTCGAACGGCCGCTCGGATCCCCTGTCGCGCAGCTGGAACCGCGCCTACGTCCAGTTCGGCTTCGAGCGCGGCAACTTTTCCCTGGTCCTTCGGCCGTGGTACCGCATCCCGGAAAGCCTGGAGGACGACGACAACCCCGATATCACCGACTACCTGGGCCACGGCGACCTGCTCGCGGTCTACCTGTGGGGCGCGCACGAGCTGTCGCTGCTCACGCGCTACAACGTGTCCAAGCACCACGGGGCGCTGCAGGTTGGCTGGAGCTTCCCGATCGACGAGAAGCTCAAGGGCTACGTGAAGTTCTTCGCCGGCTACGGAGAATCGCTGATCGACTACAACTGGAAGCAGACCACCCTGGGCTTCGGCCTGCTGCTCGCCGACTGGCTGTAGGGCCGGGCGGGCTCAGGCCGGGGGCGCGGCGCCGATGACGACCCGGTGCACGAAGTGCAGCTTGCGCACCGCCGGCGCGCTCAGCACGAAGGGGTAGAAGAACGGCTGCCCCATGCTGCGCGAGAGCTCGTTCAGCAGCGAGGTCATCTCGACCCAGGAATTGAGGAAGTACAGGAAGTCCGGGTCCTCGTGCTCCAGGACGCTGGCCGGGAACGGCTCCGTGTCGACCTCGATGTCGCGGGCGTGGAAGCCGAAGCTGAGCGCCGTGTCCAGCGTGTCCACCATGTGCAGGTAGTGCGCCCAGGTCTCCGCCCAGTCTTCCCAGGGGTGGGTGCTCGCGTAGGCGCTGACGCAGCGCTGCGACCAGTCCGGCGGCGGGCCCTGCTCGTAGTTGCGCTGCAGCGCCGCCGCGTAGTCCGCCTGCTCGTCGCCGAACGTGCGGCGGAACGGCT
>DASUFW010000380.1:0-10587 GCA_036274335.1 Burkholderiales bacterium
GGTATTCGCGCTCCTGGTGCATGCGGATCGTCCCGTACATGCCGTTGTTCACCACCAGCGTGATCACCGCCGCGCCGTACTGCACCGCCGTCGCGAGCTCCTGCCCGGTCATCAGGAAGTCGCCGTCCCCGGTGACCGCCACGACCGTGCGCTGCGGGGCCGCGAGCTTCGCGGCGACCGCGGCGGGCAGACCGCAGCCCATCGAACCGTTGGTCGAGCCCAGCTGCGTGCGAAAGCCCTGGTAGCGGACGAAGCGGTGCACCCAGCCGGAGAAGTTGCCGGCGCCGCCGGCGACGATCGCATCCTCGGGCAGATTGTCCGACAGCCATCGCACGATTCCGCCCCAGTGCAGCTTCCCGGGCATCGGCTGCACCTCGGTCCACGCGAGGAACTCCTCGCGCGCCTGCCTCGTGCGCCCCGCCCACTTCGCGCCGTCCAGCTTCACCTGCGCGAGCGCCTCGACGAAGCGCGCCATGCCCGCGGTGATCGGCAGCGCCGCGTGGTAGACGCGCCCCAGCTCCTCTGCGCCGCCGTGCACGTGGATGAGCGCCTGGCTCGGCACGGGCGCCTCGAAAAGCGTGTAGCCGCCGGTCGTCATCTCGCCGAGGCGCGCGCCGATCACCAGCACCACGTCTGCCTCGCGAATGCGCTGCGCGAGCTTCGGGTTGATACCGATGCCGACGTCGCCGGCGAAGGACGAGCTGCGGTTGTCGAGCAGGTCCTGGCAGCGGAAGGACGTTCCAGCTGGAAGCTGCGCGGCCTCGAGCCACGCCCGCAGCGCGTCGCAGCTCGCGCGGTCCCAGCCGCCCCCGCCGAGCACCACGAACGGGCGCTCGGCCTTCTGCAGCATCTCCTTCAGCTTCGCCATGTCCGCGGGCGCGGGCGCCGCGCGTACCGTCTTGTAATGCGGCACGTCGGCGACCGCCGTCTCCCCGAACAGCGTGTCCTCGGGCAGCGCGAGCAGCACCGGCCCCGGGCGACCCGCCATCGCCGTGTGGAACGCGTGACTCACGTATTCCGGGATGCGCTCGACGCGGTCGATCTGCGCCACCCACTTGGTCATCTGCCCGTACATGCGCCGGTAGTCGATTTCCTGGAACGCCTCGCGCTCGGCGAACTCGTTGCCGACCTGGCCGACGAACACGACCATGGGCGTGGAGTCCTGGAAGGCGGTGTGCACGCCGACCGCGCCGTTGGTCGCCCCGGGCCCGCGCGTCACGAACAGGACCCCGGGCTCGCCGGTCAGCTTGCCGTAGGCCTCCGCCATGTACGAGGCGCCGCCTTCCTGGCGGCAGATCACGAACTTGAGCCGGTCGCGCACGTCGTAGAAGCCGTCCAGCACCGGCAGGTAGCTCTCGCCCGGCACGCCGAAGGCGAGCTTGGCGCCGTGGCCGACGAGCGCGTCGGCGAGGATCTTCCCGCCGTGCCGGGTGCGCAGGTCCGCTTTCATGCAGTCACTCCGGCAAAGGCGTTCTTCAGCTTCTCGCAGCACTCCTGGACGGCGGCGTTCGCGGTATCGACCACCCCGCCGAACAGAAGAAAGCCGTGCACCATGTCGGGATATTCCCGGTAGGCGACGTCCACGCCCTCCTTCGCCATGCGCTCCGCGTACGCCCGCCCCTCGTCCACCAGCGGGTCGTAGCCCGCGGTGATCACGTAGGCCGGCGGCAGGTTGGCGAGGCTCTTCGCGAGAAGCGGCGACGCACGCCAATCCGTGTAGTCGGCCGGGTTGGGGAGGTACCGGGCCCGGAAGTACTCCATCGCCTGCTTCGTCAGCAGATAGCCCTCGCCGTTGCGGTCGACCGACGGATGCTGGGCACGCTGGTCGGTCGCGGGATAGATGAGCAGCTGGTAGGCGATCTCCGGCCCGCCCGCATCGCGCGCGAGAAGCGAGACCACCGTGGCCAGGTTGCCCCCCGCGCTGTCGCCTCCGACCGCGAGCGACTTGTGGCGCGCAGCGACGAAACGCGTCGCCGAGAAGCAATCCTCCACCGCCGCCGGAAACGGGTGCTCCGGCCCCATGCGGTACTCCACCGAATACACGGCGCAGTGCCCCCCGTTCGACAGCTGGCGGCACAGCACGTCATGCGTGTCGAGGTCACCGATCACCCAGCCCCCGCCGTGGAAGTACACGAGCGCCGGCAGCGCCTCTTCCGGCTTGGAACCCAGCGGGCGGTAGGCGCGCAGCGGGACCGTCTCCGGCGTGACCATGAGCGCCACGGACGCCACCTCCGGCGCCTTGGGCGAACTCGCGGCCCGCGTGTCCCGATAGAGGCGCCGGGCCACGTGCGGCGGCACTTGCCAGGGCATCGGCAGCGGTGACTTCTGCGCCCGCTCGAGCAGCTGCTGGACCTGCGGATGGAGGCTCATGCCGCGGCTCCCAGCATCTTCTTCAGCCGCTCGACGAAGAACGGCGCGCATTTGTGCATCCGCGTCTCCTGGGAAATGATCAGCGGCCGCACCCTCGGCAGGTAGGCCTGCCACTCCGGGTCGGCCTGCATCGCGGCGCGCCGCTGCTCGCGCTCGTTGAGGTCGTCGTAGGCCCACAGGTGCGTGATGAGGTTCAACGGCCCGATCTCGGTCACGTAGTAGCCCACCATGCGCGGCAGGTGCCGCAGCTGCACCTTCATGCCCGCCTCCTCGTAGTGCTTGAAGTACTCGGGCGCCTTGCCGGGATGCAGCGTATAGATCCGTTCTTCGACGTACATGGGTCTCCTCCCCGGGGTTCGCTCGATTATCATCCCCGTCATGGACGACATCAACACGCTGCGCCGCATCCTTTCGCAGAGCCGCGTCATCGCGGTGGTGGGCCTGTCGGCCGACTGGTTCCGGCCGAGCTACTTCGCCGCCAAGTACCTGCAGGAGCACGGCTACCGCATCATCCCCGTCAACCCGCGCTACGAGTCGATCCTCGGCGAGAAGTGCTACAAGTCGCTGCGCGACATCCCGGAGAAGGTCGACCTCGTCGACTGCTTCCGCAAGACCGCCGACATTCCGCCGATCGCCGACGAGGCCATTGCCATCGGCGCGAAGGTGCTGTGGCAGCAGCTCGGGGTGCGCAACGAGGCTGCCGCCGGGAAGGCCCGCGCGGCCGGGCTGGAGGCGGTCATGGACCGCTGCGTGAAGATCGAGCACGGGCGGCTGTTCGGCGGCCTGAACTGGGTGGGCGTCAATACCAAGGTGCTTTCGGCCAAGCGGCCGCGCTGGCTGGCGTACTAGCCGCCAGATATCTGTTTTTTCGATACTTTGCGTGAATTCTTTCGCTGGCGCGGCCGCGCGGGGCGCATTATCCTTGCGTCCATGCCCTCGCCTCAGCGCATCTTCGAAGGCCGCTTCGGCCGCCTGGTCCTCGCGGACGGCTCGGCGCCGGAAGAGGAGCGCACCCATCCCCAGCCGCTGATCCTGCTGAAGATCGACGGGGCGGAATGCGCGGTCACGGTGGGCGGCGAGCGCCACGTGCTCAACCGCGAGGACGTGCTGCTGCTCAATCCCGAGCTGCCCCTGCGATTGGAAGGCGTGCAGGGCAGCGGCACCGCGCGGCTGATCGAGTTCCACCCTTCGCTCGACTGGCTGCGCCAGGTGTTCCCGGCGGTGTTCGAGGACGCCTCCGAGGTGTTCCCGCGGGTGCGGGAAGCCGTCACGCCGCGCATCCGCCAGCTCGCCGACACGCTCGCCATCGAGGCGCTGAACGACCAGTTCCTGTCGCCGGAGCGGCTCGAGTTCATGCTGCAGGAGCTGATGCTCTCGGTCGTGGAGAGCTACCTCGCGCGCCGGCGCGCCGGGGCGACGCTCTGGCGCGGCTCGCGCTTCGCCGATACGCGCATCCGCAAGGCGCTGGGGCTGCTGCGCGCGCGCCCGAACAAGGACACCAACATCGATGAGCTCGCCAGCCAGGTCGGGCTGTCGCGCTCGCGCTTCTACGACCTTTTTCAGCTGTGCACCGGCCGCTCGCCGCGCGCCTATCTCGACATGCTGTGCGTGGAAAGCGCCATCACCAAGCTCTCGACCGGCCGCGCGCGCATCGCCGACGTCTCGGCCGAGCTCGGCTTCTCCGCGCAGAGCAACTTCACCCGCTTCTTCCTCAACCAGGTCGGCATTCCGCCCTCGGAGTACCGGCGCGCGGCGACGCGCCCGGCCGAGGACAAGCCCGAGTCACCCGCCGCCGAGCCGAAAGGCTGACGTCCGGCGACGCATGCTCTGTGCTGGTGCGCAGGGCGTACACGCGATAACCTAAGCCATTGATCGCCCGGCGCACCGCGCTTGGGCATGGCGGTTGCTTGCCGCTCCATTCCGGGGGTTCACGCATGGCAAGGCGGCACTATGACGAGATGCGCACGGAAGGCGGGGAAGTCCGCCCGCACTACCATGCGCTCTCGGAGTGGCTGGCCGACACCCCCGCCGAGCGGGTGGCGGAAAAGCGCCGCGAGGCAGATCTGCTCTTCCACCGGGTCGGGATCACCTTCGCGGTCTACGGCGACGACGCGGGCGCGGAGCGGCTCATCCCCTTCGACACCATCCCGCGCATCATCCAGCTCGACGAATGGGAAGCCCTGAAGCGCGGGCTACGCCAGCGCGTGGCGGCGCTCAACCGCTTCCTGCACGACATCTACCACGGCGGCGAGATCCTCAAGGCGGGGGTGATCCCGCCGGAGCAGGTGCTGACCAACGAGGCCTACCAGGTCGCGATGCTCGGCCTCGACCTGCCCAACGAGCTCTACGCGCACATCGCGGGCGTGGACCTCATCCGCCACGACGACGGCCAGTACTACGTGCTGGAGGACAACCTGCGCACGCCCTCCGGGGTGTCCTACATGATGGAGAACCGCAAGATGATGATGCGGCTCTTCCCGGAGCTGTTCGACCGCCAGCACGTGCACCCGGTGGAGCACTACCCGGGGCTGTTGCTGGAGACGCTGCGCGCGGCTGCGCCGGCGCGCGCGCGCGACCCGGTGGTCGCGGTGCTCACGCCCGGCCAGTACAACAGCGCCTATTTCGAGCACGCGTTCCTCGCGCAGCAGATGGGCGTCGAGCTGGTCGAAGGCTCGGACCTGTTCGTCAAGGACGGCTTCCTCTACATGCGCACCACCGCGGGCAGCCAGCGCGTGGACGTGATCTACCGGCGGGTGGACGACGCCTTCCTCGACCCGCTCGCCTTCCGGCCGGATTCGCTGCTCGGCGTGCCGGGGCTGCTCTCGGTCTACCGCGCGGGCAACATCGGCCTGGCGAACGCGATCGGCACCGGCGTCGCGGACGACAAGTCCACCTATCCGTACGTGCCGGACATGATCCGCTTCTACCTGGGCGAGGAGCCGATCCTGAAGAACGTGCCGACCTGGCAGTGCAAGCGGGCGGAGGACCTCGCCCACGTGCTCGAGCACCTCGGCGAGCTGGTGGTGAAGGAAGTGCAGGGCTCGGGCGGCTACGGCATGCTGATCGGACCGGCGGCGACGCGCAGCGAGCTGGAGGCGTTCCGCAAGCGCCTGCGCGCCAATCCGTCCAACTACATCGCGCAACCGACGCTGTCGCTCTCGACCTGCCCGACCTTCGTCGAGAAAGGCATCGCGCCGCGCCACGTCGACCTGCGCCCGTTCGTCCTCTCGGGACGCGAGGTGCAGATGGTCCCGGGGGGCCTGACACGCGTGGCGCTCAAGGAAGGCTCGCTGGTGGTGAACTCCTCGCAAGGCGGCGGCACGAAGGACACATGGGTCGTCGACTGAGAAAAACAGGGACAGACCCTGTTTTCCACATGGCGATAAATAGGGTCTGTCCCTATTTTTCAGATCATGCTGTCTAGGGTCGCCGACCGCATCTACTGGCTCTCGCGCCAGATGGAGCGCGCCGAGAACATGGCGCGCATCCTCGGCGTGACCTCCAACCTCGTGCTGTTCGGCGGCAAGGACCGCCAGGAGCAGAACCTGCTCGCGCCCCTGTCGATCACCGGCACCGAGGAGGCGTACTTCGAGCGCCACGAGAAGCTCACGCTGCCCGAGCTGATCGCCTTCCTCGCGCTCGACGAGCAGAACCCCTCCTCGATCTTCACCTGCCTCAAGTGGGCGCGCGAGAACGCGCACGCGGTGCGCTGGCAGCTCACCTCCGAGATGTGGGAGACGCTGAACAGCACCTGGATCGAGATCCGCGGCATGAAGGCCTCGCGCGTCACGGGGGCCGGCGCGACGCAGTTCTTCGACTGGGTGAAGGACCGCTCGCACCTGTTCCGCGGCGTGACCTACGGCACCATCGTGCGCGGCGAGGCGTTCAACTTCTCGCGCCTGGGCACGCACCTGGAGCGCGCCGACAACACCGCGCGCATCCTCGACGTCAAGTACCACGTGCTGCTGCCCTCGGTCTCCGACGTCGGCGGCGCGCTCGACTACTACCAGTGGACGGCGCTGCTGCGCTCGGTGTCGTCCTTCGAGACCTACCGGCAGCTCTACCACGACCAGATCTTTCCCATCAAGGTGGCGCAGCTGCTCATCCTCGAGCGGCGCATGCCGCGCTCGCTCGCGGCGTGCTTCGACCTGATCAAGGATTCGCTCGACCGCATCCAGGGCGAGCAGGACCAGGCGGCCAAGCGCCTCGCCTACGAGCTGCACGCGCGCCTCACGCACGCCGACATCGAGGAGATCTTCCAGAACGGCCTGCACGAGTACCTCACGAGCTGCCTCGCCGACTTCGGCGAGCTCGGCAACCGCATCCAGCGCGCCTACCTGGGGGCCGTATGAGGCTTGCGATCGCGCACGAGACCCGCTATGCCTACGACTCGCCGGTGCGCTACTCGGCGCAGTACCTGCGCCTCACTCCGCGCGACACCGCCCGCCAGAAGGTGCTCGGCTGGAAGCTCGACACGCCGGGCCAGCCCGTGCGCACCCAGGACGGCTACGGCAACGTGCTGCACGTGCTGACGCTCGACCGGCCGGTCTCCGAGATCGTGATCCGCGTCTCGGGCGTGGTGCAGACCGACCGCACGCTGGACGAGCCCTCGGACTTCACCGGCGTGACGCTGCCGCCGCTCGTCTTCGTGCGCGCCACCGCCCTCACCCGGGCCGACGGCGAGCTGCAGAAGCTCGCGGAGGGCTTCCGCGCGCGCAGCACGGACCTCGCCGGCCTGCGCGAGCTGGCCGACGCCGTGCGCGACGCGCAGCCCGGCTGCGTCCCCGAGGGGCTCACGCACGCCTTCCTCGCGGGCTGCCGCCTGCTCGGCGTGCCGGCACGCTACGTCTCGGGCTACCTGTGCGCCGCCGACGGCGGCGCGGCGCTGCATTCCTGGGCGGAAGCCTGGATCGGGGAGCACTGGCGCAGCTTCGACATCGCGCAGGGGGGGCCGATCGGCGAGCGCCACATCAAGCTCGCGGTGGGCGCCGACCAGCTGGACGCCTGCCCGATCCGCGGCGTGCGCACCGGCGGCGGGCTCGAGACCATGAGCGCGAACGCCGAAGCCCGGCAATAATCCCGACCCGCCATGTCGATCCACGTCGCGCTCAACCACGTCACCGAGTACCGCTACGACCGGCCGGTCATGCTCTCGCCGCAGGTGGTGCGCCTGCGCCCCGCCCCGCACGCGCGCACGCCCGTGCACGCCTACTCGCTCAAGGTCACCCCGGACAAGCACTTCATCAACTGGCAGCAGGACCCGCAGGCCAACTGGCTCGCGCGCCTGGTGTTCCCCGAGCGCACGTCAGAGTTCCGGGTCGAGGTCGACCTGGTGGCCGAGATGTCGGTCATCAATCCCTTCGACTTCTTCCTCGAGCCGGTGGCCGAGAAGATCCCCTTCGAGTACGACGACACGCTCAAGCTCGAGCTCGCGCCGTACCTGGCGAAGGCGCCCGCGACGCCGCTGCTCAAGGCCTACCTCGCCGAGATCCCGCGCGCGCCGCGCCCGTCGGTCGATTTCCTCGTCGAGCTCAACCAGCAGCTCGCGAAGGACATCCAGTATCTCATCCGCATGGAGCCCGGCGTGCAGACGCCCGAGCAGACGCTCAGGCTCGCCGCCGGCTCGTGCCGCGACTCGGGATGGCTGCTGGTGCAGATCCTGCGCCACCTCGGCCTCGCCGCGCGCTTCGTCTCGGGCTACCTGATCCAGCTCACGCCCGACGTGAAGTCGCTCGACGGGCCCTCGGGCCCCGCGGCCGATTTCACCGACCTGCACGCCTGGTGCGAGGTGTTCCTGCCGGGCGCGGGCTGGGTGGGCCTGGATCCGACCTCGGGCCTGTTCGCGGGCGAAGGGCACATCCCGCTCGCCTGCTCGCCCGAGCCGGGCAGCGCCTCGCCCGTCACCGGCTTCTCGGAGAAGGCCGAGGTCGCCTTCTCGCACCACATGAAGGTGACGCGCGTGTGGGAAGCGCCGCGCGTCACCAAGCCCTACACGGACGCGCAGTGGCTCTCGATCGAGGCGCTCGGCCACCGGATCGACGCCGACCTCGTGCGCAGCGACGTGCGTCTCACGATGGGCGGCGAACCGACCTTCGTCTCGGTGGACGACCGCGACGGCGCGGAGTGGAACACCGAGGCGACGGGACCGACCAAGCGCCGCCTGGGCGCGGCGCTGCTCGCGAAGCTGAAGGCGCGCTACGCGCCGCATGGCCTCCTGCACTACGGCCAGGGCAAGTGGTATCCGGGCGAGCAGCTGCCGCGCTGGTCGCTCTCCTGCTTCTGGAGGAAGGACGGCGAGCCCGTATGGGAGAACGCGTCCCTCTTCGCCGACGAGTCGGTCAACTACGGCGCCACGCCCGCGCAGGCGGACACCTTTCTCCGGCACCTCGCGCAACGGCTCGGCCTCGATCCGAAGCACGTGTTCGCGGCCTACGAGGACACCTGGTACTACCTGTGGCGCGAGCGCCGGCTGCCCTCGAACGTGGACCCGCTCGACTCGCGCGTCGACGACCCGCTCGAGCGCGCGCGGCTGCACAAGGTCTTCGACCAGGGGCTCGACCGCGTGGTCGGCCACGCCCTGCCCGTGCGCAAGGACCCGGCGACGCGGCGCTGGACGACGGGCCAGTGGTTCCTGCGTCCCGAGCGCTGCTACCTCGTTCCGGGCGACTCGCCCATGGGCCTGCGCCTGCCGCTCGATTCGCTGCCCTGGGCTTCGAAGACCGACTACCCGTGGATCCACGAGCCCGATCCGATGCAGCCGCAGGCGCCGCTGCCGCGCTACCACGACCTCGCGCCGCAGATGCAGCCGGCCGGCCCGGCCGGGCGCGGTGCGACCGAGCGCCGGCCCCGGCCGTTCGAGTCCGCTGCGTCGATCGCGCGCACGGCGCTGTGCGCCGAGCCGCGCCACGGCGTGCTCTACGTCTTCATGCCGCCGACGACCGACCTGGAGGACTACCTGGAAATCTGCGCCGCGGTGGAGGCGACCGCCGGCGAGCTCGGTTTCCCGGTCGTGCTGGAGGGCTACGAGCCGCCGAAGGACCTCCGGCTGGAAGCGATGCGCATCACGCCCGATCCGGGCGTGCTCGAGGTGAACGTGCACCCGGCGAAGGACTGGAACGAGCTCGTGGAGCGCACGGACTTCCTCTACGAGCAGGCGCACCAGACGCGCCTGTCGACCGAGAAGTTCATGCTCGACGGCCGGCACACCGGCACCGGCGGCGGCAACCACTTCGTGCTCGGCGGCGCGACGCCCGCCGATTCGCCCTTCCTGCGCCGGCCCGACCTGCTCACGAGCCTGCTCGCGTACTGGCACAACCACCCGTCGCTCTCCTACCTCTTCTCGGGGATGTTCATCGGGCCGACCAGCCAGGCGCCGCGCATCGACGAGGCGAGGAGCGACTCTGTCTACGAGATCGAGGTCGCCTTCCGCGAGCTCGAGCGCCAGATGAAGATGGGGCCGCTCGCCTGCCCGCCGTGGCTGGTCGACCGCATCTTCCGGAATCTCCTCATCGACTCGGCCGGCAACACCCATCGGGCCGAGTTCTGCATCGACAAGCTGTATTCGCCCGACGGCCCGACCGGGCGGCTCGGGCTGCTGGAGATGCGCGCCTTCGAGATGCCGCCGCATGCGCGCATGTCGCTCACCCAGCAGCTGCTGCTGCGCTCGCTCGTCTCGCGCTTCTGGCAGAAGCCCTACAAGCCCGGACGGCTGCAGCGCTGGGGCACGGAACTTCACGACCGCTTCATGCTGCCGTGGTTCGTCTGGCAGGACTTCGAGGACGTGATCGCCGAGCAGAACGACTTCGGCTATCCGCTCGAGGCCGCGTGGTTCGCGCCGCACCTGGAGTTCCGCTTTCCCAGGCTCGGGGACTTCGCCGCGCGCGGCGCCGACATCGAGCTGCGCTTCGCGCTCGAGCCCTGGCACGTGATGGGCGAAGAGGGCACGCCGGGCGGCACGGTGCGCTACGTCGATTCATCGGTGGAGCGGCTGCAGGTGAAGGCGACGGGCCTGGTCGGGGATCGCATGGTGCTGACCTGCAACGGCCGCCGCGTGCCGCTGGCGCCGACCGGCAACGTCGGCGAGTTCGTCGGCGGGGTTCGCTACCGCGCCTGGGCGCCGCCCTCGGCCCTGCATCCCACCATCGGCGTGCATTCGCCCCTGGTGTTCGATCTGGTGGACACCTGGATGGATCGCTCGATGGGCGGGTGCCAGTACCA
>DASUFW010000381.1:0-1472 GCA_036274335.1 Burkholderiales bacterium
CTGCAGCTACCTGCCGGACCGGATGGCCCGCTCGCAGGTGGCCACGCCGTCGCACCTGATCAACACCGACCTGTACGGCGACCTGGTCAAGTCGGGCTTCCGCCGCAGCGGCATCTTCACCTACCGGCCCCATTGCGACAGCTGCCGCGCCTGCGTGCCGGTGCGCATCCCGGCCGCCGAGTTCGTGCCGAGCCGCTCGCAGCGGCGCGCCTGGAAGGAGCACTCGGGGCTCACGGCGCAGCTGCAGCCGCTCAAGTTCCGCCTCGAGCACTACGCGCTCTACCTGCGCTACCAGTCCCGGCGCCATTCGGGCGGCGGCATGGACAACGACAGCCGCGACCAGTATTCGCACTTCCTGCTGCAGAGCCGCGTCGACACGCGCCTCGTGGAGTTCCGCGACCAGGGCCAGCTGGTGATGGTGTCGATCGTCGACTACCTCCCCGACGGCCTGTCCTCGGTGTACACCTTCTTCGAGCCGGAGCGGCGCGGCAGCTTCGGCACCTACAACGTGCTCTGGCAGCTCGAGGCCTGCCGCGCCCTCGGCCTGCCGTACCTGTACCTCGGCTACTGGATCCGCGAGAGCCCGAAGATGGCCTACAAGTCGCGCTTCATGCCGATCGAAGGCTTCAGCGGCGGCGGCTGGCGCCGCCTCACCGAGTCGGACCTCGCGCGCATGCGCTTCTGACGGATGCTCTATGCGCTCGCGCGCCCGCTCCTCTTCGCCCTCGATCCGGAGCGAGCCCACGCGCTAGCGCTCGGCGCAGCGCGGCTGCTGCCGGCGGCACGCCCGGCGGGCGTCCCCGTGCAGGCGATGGGGCTGTCCTTTCCCAACGCGGTGGGCCTGGCCGCGGGGCTCGACAAGGACGCGGCGCACGTCGACGCGCTCGCGCGCCTCGGGTTCGGCTTCCTCGAGGTGGGCACCGTGACGCCGCGCCCGCAGGCCGGCAACCCGCGGCCCCGCCTCTTCCGCCTGCCCGCCGCGCAGGCCCTCATCAACCGGATGGGATTCAACAACGCGGGCCTGGACGCGTTGCTCGCCAACCTCGCGCGCGTCGAGTGGCGCGGCATCCTGGGCGTCAACATCGGCAAGAACGCGGACACGCCGATCGAGCGCGCGGGCGAGGACTACGCGGCTTGCCTGGAGCGCGTCTATCCCCGCGCGAGCTACGTGGCCATCAATGTCTCTTCGCCGAACACGAAGAACCTGCGCGACCTGCAGTCGCCGGAGAGCCTCGGCGCGCTCCTTGCGCGCCTCGTGACGCTGCGCGACCAGCTCGCCGACCGCCATGGACGGCGCGTGCCCCTCGCGCTCAAGGTGGCGCCCGACCTGGACGCCGCTCAGGTGCAGGGCATCGCCGACGCGGTGCGGCGGCACCGCATCGAGGCCGTCATCGCGACGAACACCTCGCTGTCGCGCGAGGGGGTCCAGGGTCTGCCGCACTCCGACGAGGCGGGTGGACTGTCGGGCGCGC
>DASUFW010000382.1:0-9829 GCA_036274335.1 Burkholderiales bacterium
GCGCGGCGAGGACCCGGTAGGTTGCGTCGTCGAGGCACAGCACGTGCAAGCGGAAGTCGTGCGCGTGGCGCAGGAGCGAGCGGTGCAGCGCCAGTCCGCGGGACAGGTAGCGGGCGTCGAACAGCGTGCAGTACCGGATCACCCGCCCGCCTCCCGGCCGAAGAGCCGTGCCGCGCGCCGCGCCACCCGGCGCCAAAGCGGCGGTACGCTGGCATAGACTGTGCCCTGCGTGAATGCATCGGCTCGGGCATCGCGCATGACGCTGGCAGGATGCTGCAGCGGGAAGCGCATGGCGTCCGTACGCATGGCTGCGAACGGGGACTCGCGGTTCAACGTGTGCGTCGCGTGCTCGCCGAAGCCGATGTTGGAGACCAGGTTCACCGCCGGCAGTGCGACGAGTCGGCTGTGCACCCACGAAGCGAACATCCAGCGGTAGGCCCAGGAGGTATTGCGCTCGGCATGCGTTTCGTCGAACACCTGTGTCCAGTACTTGACCGCCACGGGATCGCCGAGGACGTCCGAAAGCCAGCCCTCCGCGCGGAGCTGCGGCCAGCGGGCCATGCCGTGATCGTACAGGCGCCAGGCGCGGCGCCACGTGGCCCAGCCCCAGATGTGGACGTAGCGCGAGAAGTAATAGCTGTCTTCGGTGCGCCGCCGGCCCCGCTGGAAGTTGTTGCCCGAGACCATGGAGACGCGCTCGTCGTCGCGATAGCGCGCCAGCAGCTCCGCCGCGAACGGGAAGAAGCTCGGGTGCGCGATGCAGTCGTCTTCGAGAATGATGCCCGCCTCGACGTCCGAAAAGAACCAGCCGATCGCCTGGCTGACCGCGAGCTTGCAGCCGAGGTTCTTCTCCTGGAAGAGCGTATGCAGCTCGATGTCCGGTGCGAGCGTTCCCGCAAGTTCGCGCACGGCTTGCACCGCGGCGGCCTCGCCTTCCCGGTCCGCGCGGGGACCGTCGACGGCGAAGTAGACCCTGGCCGGCCGGGCAACCCGCACCGATTCGAGCACGCGCCGGGTCGTGTCCGGGCGGTTGAACGCGAGTATCAGCAGGGGCGGACAGGATGCGGTCATCCGCGCTGCCTGCAAAACGCCTCCAGCCCGCGGATGGCTTCGACCAGGGCGGGGCGGCCCAGGTAGTTGCCGACGAGCTCCCTGTTCCTCGTCCTTTGCGCTTCCGACAGCGGGACGAGCGCGGCCGCCGGCGTGTCCTCGATGTCGTGCATGGCGTCGAGCGCCGCGCCGAGCCCGCGATAGGTCTGGAAGATCGGGTTTTCCGCGCGCAGCACGACCCGCGCACCCTTGTACAGCGCTGCGCTGATGTTTCCCATCGCCGCCTGGCGGCGATGGTTCATGATCACCGTTCCGCAGGTGGCGAGCAGCTCGTGGTATTCGTCGAGCGGCAGGAACTCCCGCAGCGGCACGAAGCGCGGCCCGAACAGCTGCGTCCCCAGGCGGCAGATCTCGTCGGCATAGAGCGCGCTCCCGTAATTGAGCGGCGCCAGGATTCTGCGATTCTCCAGCGGCATTCGCCGCAGCAGCGACAGGGCCTCCACATGGTTGTTCTCGCCCGTCGCGGAGTTGCCGAGCAGGATGTCCGGTCCCTCCATGCGCGCCGGTCCGCGATCGAGCGTGTCTTCCTTGCTGAAGTAGTGGAGCTGGTAGTGGCGGGCGCGGAAACCGGGAAACGCCCGCTCCAGAAGGGGCATCTCGGAAGGGCTGACGCTGCACAGGTCGATCCGGTCCGCGATCGACTGGATCGTGGTTCGGCGGCCGGCGACGAGGCCCTTGAGCGCGTGGTACGCGCGCCGGGCAGGCGAGAGCCAGCGCCCGAACCCGCCGACTCTTTCTTCGGCCGCGCGGGCCTTCCGCCAGGCGACCGCCGTATCGGGAAGCACGATCTCCCCGAAATACGGCTCGAGGAAATCGTAGTACTCGAAACCCCACCCGAACCACAGGACGACCGGATCGCGCGACACGCGCCGGACGACCTCGGCGAACTCCGGGATCATGGCGTGCACCACCAGCAGGGGGTGGCGGTTGAGCGAATTCAGGATCTCCGGCGACAGCAGGCCGCGGCGATCCACCACTGCCCCCCGCGGATCGGGCCTCGCGAACTGGAAGGGCTGTCCATCCGCGTGCAGCAGGTACCAGGCGTTGTCGCCGGGGAACGCCTCCTCGAACGCTTCTTGCGCGAGCGGGATGAACTTCTGATCGAACGCCAGATGCGCGATCCGCATCTCACCCGGCTTTGCTCGAGCGCGCCACGGCCTCCACCGCGGTGACCACCTTCCCGGTGTCGACGCCGACCCAGAGCGGCAGCCGGACCAGGCGACCGGCGATGCTCTCCGTCACCGGAAGCGCACTTGCGGTTCGCCCGAACCGGCGTCCGCCCGGAGAGCTGTGCAGGGGAACGTAGTGAAACACCGTGTTCACGCCCCGGTCTCGCAGCGCGCGAATGAACCCGTCCCTTGGCGTTTCGGAAGGCAGCAGGATGTAGTACAGATTCGCGTTGTGCCCGCACTCGGGCGGCACCTGCGGTCGCCTGAGCAGGCCTTCCGACTCCAGCGTTTCGAGTGCTTCCTGGTAAGCGTTCCAGGCCTGCAGGCGGGCCGCCCGGATCGCGTCGGCCTGCTCGAGCTGCGCCCAGAGCACAGCCGCCAGGATGTCGCTCGGCAGGTAGCTCGAGCCGAGGTCCATCCACGTGTACTTGTCCGCCTGGCCACGGAAGAACTGGGTCCGGTTGGTGCCCTTCTCCCGCACGATCTCGGCCCGCAGGGCGATTTCCGGATCGTTCACCAGCAGGGCGCCGCCTTCGCCGGAGACGATGTTCTTCGTCTCGTGGAAGCTGAGGCACCCGAGGTGCCCGAGCGCCCCCAGCGGCCGGCCCTTGTACGTCGAGCCGAGAGCCTGGGCGGCGTCCTCCACCAGTCGCAGCCCGTGGCGCTCCGCCAGGGCGGAAAGGGCCTCCATCTCGCAGGCGACCCCGGCGTAGTGGACGGCGGCGATGGCGCGGGTGCGCTTGGTGATCGCGCCCTCCACCTTGCGCTCGTCGAGGTTGAGCGTATCGGGGCGGATATCCACGAAGACGGGCGTGGCGCCTCGCAGGACGAAGGCGTTCGCGGTCGACACGAACGTATACGAAGGCATGATGACCTCGTCGCCGGGGCCGACATTCGCGAGAATCGCAGCCATCTCCAGCGCCGCGGTGCAGGAATGTGTCAGCAGCGCTTTCGCACTCCCCGTGTTCGATTCCAGCCACGCGTGGCATTTCCGCGTGAACTCGCCGTCACCGGCGAGGTGGCGCTTGCGGAGCACCTCGGCGACGTACTCCTGTTCCCTGCCCGTGAGGTGCGGAACGTTGAATAGGACTCTTTCCGTCACTGGCCCTCCAGAACGGCAAGACCGAACCCTGTCTTCCCGAAGCCGTTCCCGTTGTAGAGCATGTAACGCGCGCCTTCGTGGTCGAAGACGAACGGGTACTCGATCATCTCCGCGTCCCAGCCGGCCGCGGATGGGGCGATTCCCGCGCGGTGGTCGAGCCGCCGCCATGAGCAGCCGTCCCCGGACTCCGCGTAGCCGATCCGGTAGGCCTCTCCGCGGGTCGAATACCACATCTTCCAGACTTCTCCGTCTCGCAGGACCGAGGGCCGGGAGATCGCGAATTCAGCGGGATGCTGGTAATCGATGGCGACGAGGCCCTCGCGACGCCAGCGGATGCCGTCGTCGGAGGTCGCGTACTTGATGTGGTAGTGGTGCTTCGGGCCGCCGTCGTCCTCGGTCCACCCCGTGCAGGACAGGTACCACATGCGCCAGAAGTCGCTGCCGGGGATCACGCAGCAGCTCGCGCAGAAGTGCGGCTCCTGCATCGTGCGGTCGACGATCGGCCCTTGCGCAACCCGCGTGGCCTTACCCCGGGAATCCAGCATCGCCAGCCCGATCGCGTTCCTGAAGGGAACGGTGACGCCCAGATTCCACCCGATGTAGTAGAGGTAGTGCTGCCCGCCATGCCTCGCGATCCACGTCGCCATGGCCCCGCTGTCGTCGAAAGCCCCGAGCGCGCCCGGCGAAAGCACCGGGCTGCTCGACAGCTCGAGCACCTCGGAGGGCCGGTTCAGATCGAAGACGGCGTAGCCGGTATGCGATCGGTTCGCGGCGTCGCGGGAGCTGAAGTAGACGCGGTAGACGCTGCCCCCGACGGGCTGGGCGATCGGGACTGCGGCATGCGACCGCATCCAGTCCCGCTCGCCGGCCGGGCAGAACACGCGACCCAGCTTTCTCCAATGCATGCGCTCGCTCACAGCTTGCGGACCCGAGAACTGGGCACCTTGGACCGCTCGGTCGCCTCCTGGACGTATACGCCCTCGGGCTCCGCATCCGACAGGAGCACCGCGCCGGCGCCGACCACGGTCCGATCGCCGACCCGGATGTGGTCCCGCAGCGTCGCGTTCACGCCGAGGAAGCACGACTCTCCGATCTCGACGCCTCCGGAGATCACGACGTGGGACGCGACGAAGGTGTGATCGCCGATCCTGGAATGGTGGCCCACGTGGTTCCCGCTCCAGAGCGTCACGTTGTTCCCGATCCGCACGAACGGCTGGACGGTGTTGTCCTCCAGGATGAAGCAGTTGTCCCCGATGGCTCCCTCGTTCAGCACGGTGGCGCGGCTGCTCACGTAGCTCGCCAGGCGATAGCCCATCGCCTTCGCCGCCAGGTACTTCTCCTTGCGCAGCGCGTTCAGCCCGGCATAGCTCAGCGCGACGAACATCTCGAACTCGGCCGGCGGAAAGCGGCGGGCGACGTCCTCGAACGGCACGACTGGCAGGCCCTCGAGCGCCGGCGATTTGAGGAAGGCCCCGTCCACGGTAAAGGCCGCGACCCGGTACGAGGAATCCTTGGAGAAGTAGTAGTGGGCCAGCTGCGCGATGTCGCCGGCGCCGAAGAGGACCAGGGGCTTGCTCATGTCAGCTTTCTCACGAGGATCGTGAACTCGTACAGGCCGTAGTCGTGCAGCAGGGCGACCCGGCTGGAGTAGCGGCGCTTGCACCAGTCGAAGAGGCGGCCAGGGTCGGCGTAGTAGAGATAGTCGCGCCGCTTGTCGGCGTCCGAATACGAGCTCAGGCAATTGAAGGCGAATCCGCGCCGGCTCGTGCGATCGAGCGTGTCGAGGGTGCGCTCGATCTGCTGCGCCCAGTCTCCGTCCGGGCGCTCCAGCCGGACGTTGAAGATGCCGCTTGCCATGCCGTAGTCGGCCACCGACCCGGGCGCATCGGCGACCCGGAAGCGCGCTGCGGCGCGGCCCGCATGCCGGGTTTCGGCGGCGAGAATCATGTCGCGGGAGAGATCGAAGCCCGAGTACGAGAAATCGCGGTACAGGCCGGCCAGGTACTCGCAGAGCGCCCCATAGCCGCACCCCAGATCGTTGACCGAGAACGGCGAGCCCCCCTCGATGATCTTGCACAGCTGGGCGAAGCGCGTGCGCTGACCCTCCTCGCCGTTCCAGTCCACGCCGCGTGCAGTGGCGCCGTGCTCCGCCAACCTGTCCGAGTAATAGCGGGCGATGTCGCTCAGCGGTCCGGCCGGATCACCCATGGCTCACGCTCCGTTCCGACGCGTACTTCAGGTACCTGCGGGCGTCGGGGCCTTCATTGAAGAGCAGGTCCACGACCGAGACCCCGTGGATGAACTCGCCCCAGAGTTGCCGATAAGGGGGATAGCCCTCGTAGTCGAACCAGGCCACCTCGACGCCACGCTCGGTGAAAGGCGCGGGGTCCAGGTAGTCCTTCGCGCTGGGCCCGGACAGGTAGATCGTCGCGCCCGCCTGGCGGCACAGGTCGGCGAGGCGCTCGGACTTGCCCGGCCCGAGCGTGTAGTCCCACGAATTGCGGATCCGGGTCTCGATGCCGAGGTATTCGCAGATCGCCTCGGTCAGCACCCGGTTGAGCTCGGAAAGGTGCGTGTATTCGCGCTGGCGGTAGCGGGGCTCCAGCCAGCTCGCCACCGCCTCGAAATGCGGCGCGCGGCGGTAGTTCAACGTGAACGCTTTCCAGTGCGCATCGACCCAGTCCGAGCCGTCCAGCTCGGTGTCCCGGATCTTCTGGGCGTAGCGGCCCTTGACCTTCACCGGGACCGTGAGCCACTGCAGGCCCTGCGGGGTCTTGATGAGGTTGCGGTTGCGCCAGTCCCGGCGGGTGTACTGCATGTCGTCGTACAGGATGAATTCGTCCACCGCCGCGACCAGATCGAAGTAGCCCTTCCACGGGATGTAGTTCGACTGGACGATCGCGACCCGCTTCATCGCGCCACGCCCTGCGCTTGTGCCGGGTTCGGCGACGAGCCCGCCGCACCGGCGATTTCGGCGACGCGACCGTCTTCCACCCGGTAGAGCCGGTCGCAACCGGCGATCGTCGAAAGGCGGTGCGCGACGATGAGCATGGTCTTGGTGCCGTGCAGCGCCGCGACCGCCTGCATGACGTCGCGCTCCGTCGCGGCGTCCAGGGCGCTGGTCGCTTCGTCCAGCACGAGCACCGCAGGATCGTGATAGAGGGCGCGGGCGATGCCGATCCGCTGGCGCTGGCCGCCCGAGAGCCGCACGCCGCGCTCGCCGACGACCGTGTCGAGGCCGTCCGGCAGCTCTGCCACGAACGCATCCAGCTGCGCCGCGTGCAGGGCGCGCTCGACCGCCGCCGGATCGACCTGCGCGTCCGGGAGCCCGAAGGCGACGTTTCGCCGCAGCGTGTCGTCGACCAGGTAGAGGGTCTGGGGGACATAGCCGATCTGGTCCTGCCACGCGCGCAGGTCCTGCCGGATGTCGCGTCCGTCGACCTCGATGCTGCCGGCCGAAGGGCTCAGCAGCCCGAGGATCACGTCGACCAGCGTGCTCTTGCCCGAGCCGCTCGTGCCGACGAAGCCCACGGACTCGCCCCTGCGGACCTCGAACGAAGCGCCGCGGATCGCCGGTGCGTCCGATTGCGGGTATGCGAAAGAGACGTCGCTCAAGCGGAGGGTGGAAGCGAACTGTCTGTCACGCCGGCCGCCGGAAGGGGATCCTGGGGCAGGCCTCTCGTCCGCGAGCGCGAGTTCCTCGCGGAGGGTGTCCACCACGGGAAGCGAATAGCGCAGCACCTGCACGCCCGCGAGCACGCGGTTGATGGAGGGGATGAGCCGGAAGGCGGCGGCGGCGAACAGGCCCAGCGTGGGAAAGATGGCGTTCAGATCCCGGCCCTGGGCGAGCATGGCGAGCACCAGCGCCGCCAGACCCAGCACCGCCAGGATCTCCAGCCACAGCCGCGGCATCATGAGCAGCGTGGTCTGGTACTGGCCGACGCGCGCACTTTCCGCGTTGTGGGTCCGGTACTGCTCGATGAACTCGGCTTCACGGCCGAGCAGCTTGATTTCCTTGGCGCCGCCCAGCCCCTGCAGCAGATGCTGCATGCGCAGCCCGTCATGGTGCTGGCGTGCCGCACCCCACCGGGCCACGCGCGCTCGCGTGCCCCGGTAGAAGACCCACGCGGAAGCCCCCAGCAGGACGACCGCGATGAACGCGCCCAGCGGCTCGACCGCGAACAGGAGGCACGAGATGCCGAGCAGCACGAGTAGCTCGGTCGCGATGCCCTGACCGCTGATCAGTGCCTCGGTCAGCAGGTTGACTTCTCCGACGATGTTGCGGATGAGCTGCGCAGAATTGCGTTGCAGGTGAAACGTGTAGGGCTGGCGAAGATAGGTCGCGAACAATTCCTGGGAGAGTCGCAGGCGCACGCCGTACGCGAAGCTCGTCTGGCGCCAGATCAGGAAGGTCAGGAACGCGTTCTTGACGAGGTAGACGATCACCAAGGCGATCATCACCATCGCGATGATTTCGGCATGCGAGGGGCTGCCCAGCGCCGCCTGCAGCTGCGCCAGCGGCGGGAGCCGACCCGACAGGTCCTGCTGCAGGATCAGGGCGATGGCCGGCAGCATCAACCCGGTGGACAGCGTTTCCAGGGCCATGCCGACGACCATCAGCCCGGCGATCAGAAGGGCACGCCGCCGTTCCGCGCTTGCAAGCACGTGCCAGAGCGTGCGCAGGGTGTCGGCCATCTCGCTAGGGCCTGGCGTCCCGCTTCAGCGCCTCGAATTCGGCCGCTTCCTTGCGCAGTACCTCCAGCTCGCGCTGCAGCAGCTCGTACTCGGACAGCTTCACCTGCAGGAAGCGCACGGTGAGCTTCGCGCGCGCCTCCATGCCCTTGGGCGTCAGCAGGTAGAGGTAGGCGCGCTTGTTGGTGCTGTTGCGGAAGTTCTGCGCCTTGACCAGGCCCTTCGCGATCAGCGCCTGCAGGCAGTAGTTGACGCGCCCGAGGCTGATGCCGAGCTCGTCGGCGATGCGCCGCTGGCTGGCGCGCGGGTCGGCCTGCAGGAGCTTGAGGATCCGGTAGCGGTACTCGTCGGTCAGCATGGCCGGACGGCCATCTGTTCAGTTATTGAACACATGCCGCATTAGACCCCGAAACACGGGTACCGGCAAGGTGCGGGTGGCGGAACTATTCCCGGTTTGCCTTCAGCCGCTCGAGGTCCGCGAGAACCATTTCACGGACGATCTCCTCGAACTGCCGCGTCGGCGCCCAGCCGAGCTCCCGCCGCACGAGCGCGGAGTCCCCGCACAGCGTCACCGCTTCGCTCGGCCGGAAGTACTCGGCATTCGCGCTCACGTACTTCTCGTAATCGAGGTCGGCGACCGAGAACGCCGCCTTCAGGAGGTCGCGCACGCTGTGCGTCACGCCGGTCGACACGACGAAATCGCGCGGCGCGCTCTGCTGGAGCATGGCGTGCATGGCCTTCACGTAGTCGGGCGCATACCCCCAGTCGCGGCGCGCGTCCAGATTTCCCAGCGCGAGACTGCTGGCCCGCCCGAGCTTGATCGCCGCGACCGTCGAGCTCACCTTGCGCGTGACGAACTGCCGCCCCCGGCGCGGCGACTCGTGGTTGAAGAGGATGCCGGCGGCCACGAAGAGCCCGTGGTGGTCGCGGTAGTTGCGCGCCAGGTGGAAGGCCGCGAGCTTGGAGATGCCGTACACCGAGCGCGGATTGAACGGCGTCGCCTCGTTCTGCGGCGTCGACTTGGCGTCGCCGAACATCTCGCTCGAGCCGGCGAAGTACGTGCGGCATTCCGGCACCCGCTCCTTGAGGCTGGAGAGCAGCGCATGCGTGGCGATGAAATTGTTCGAGACGATGGAGGACTCGTCCTCGAAGTTGTAGCTGACGAAGCTCGAGGAGGCGAGGTGATAGCACTCGTCCGGCTCCACCTCGGCGACGATCTTGTAGATGCTCAGGTGGCTCTCGAGGCTGCCGACGTGGATGCGCAGGTCGCGCTGCAGGTGCGCGATGTTGGCCATGCGCTCCGCCGGATTCTCCAGCGCGCCGCGGCGCACGACGCCGTGCACCTCGTAGCCCTTGGCGAGCAGCAGCTCGGCGAGGTAGGAACCGTCCTGTCCGTTGATGCCGGTGATGAGGGCGCGCTTCATGGCGAAGGGCATTGTAGCGCGGCACCGTCACGTATCATTGCGCGATGGCGGCGCCCGAAGTCAGCATCATCATCGGCGTGAAGAACGGCGCGGCGACGCTGCAGCGCTGTCTCGACAGCATCGCCGCGCAGGACGTTTCCTCGCGCGAGACCATCGTCGTCGACAGCGCCTCGACCGACGGCACGCCTGGACTGCTGGAGGCGAACGCGCGCGCGGGCAAGGTGACGCGATTTGTCTCCGAGCCCGACGGCGGCCTGTACGAAGCGTGGAACAAGGGCGTGCGCATGAGCCGCGGCGAGTGGATCTGCTTCCTCGGCTGCGACGACGCGTTC
>DASUFW010000383.1:0-1430 GCA_036274335.1 Burkholderiales bacterium
CATCGAGAACGGCGGCGTGCGGCCCACGAGCGCCTCGATCAGCGCCAGCTCGACGTCGGTGTGGTTGATGAACGGCGCCGGCTGGATGCGCCGGGCCGCGCCCGGCTTGAGCACGTAGCGCGGCGCATCGTGGTGCTTCGACACGATGGTCTCCGCCAGGTTCGGGTCGTCGGGCGTGCCGATGCGCGTTTCGCCGTAGCAGGTGCAGACGTAGCTGCGCTCCGGGTCGGATTCCACGTACAGGCCGGTGCCGCGAATGCCGATCGTCGAGGTCGGGGTGACGAAGCGCTTGCTGCTGCGGCCGAACACCGACAGCAGCGCGCCGGCCGCCAGGCGCATCACGTTGACCAGCGCGCCCTCGCCGTCGAGTTCCAGTCGGCTCTGCTCGCGCAGCAGGAAGGCGTCGCTGCCGACCACGAAGATGAGCCGCGCGCCCTTGCCGGTCTCTATGCGCGCGCGCGCCCCGACGCGCGTCTGCGCGCCGGCCGCCTGTCCGTCCACGCTGACCGGGCCGGTCGCTTCGAAGATCGATTGGCCGGCGGGCAGCGGCTGCGGGCGACGGCCGAAGAGCTGCGCGCCCGCGCGCCCCGCGCTCCCCGCCGCGAGCAGGCCCGCGGCGAGCGCGCGCAGCAGGAATGTGCGCCTCGGATCCTCCGCTTCGCCTGCATGCTTCGCCATGGACGCACGCCTTTCGCTCGCCGGGTGAGCAACGTATTATCACGCGGACACCACCGCGGGGGAAAGCCTCATGACGCGCACCACCGCATTTGCCGCCGCGCTGCTGATGGCGGCGCCCCTCCTGCCCGCGCAGGCTGCGGAAGGCTGGCGCTACGCCGTCTCCGGCGACGCCGCCTACGACGACAACGTGACGCGCGGGCTGTACGACGCGGACATCAAGGGCGACACGCTCCTGTCGGTGGAAGGCGCCGCCAGCCGCAGCTGGGTGCTCGGCGAGCGCAGCGGCGCGCTGTTCCGCGCAGCGGCGCGCTACACGAACTTCACGACGTTCAGCGACCTGAGCAACGTCGCGCTCTCCGGGCGGGCGGCGTGGCGCACCCAGCCGGGGCGCGGCTTCAGCTCGCCGATCTTCGAGCTCGCCGGCGCCCTCGCCTGGCTGCAGTTCGCCGACAGCACGCTGCGCGACGGCACGATCGGCACGCTGGAGGCGAGCGTGGCCAGCCACCTCACCGATCGCGTGCGCGGCAGCGCCGGCTTCGGCTGGGACACGCGCAGCGGCGGTGACCCGGGCCGACCCGGGGAAGTCGCGATCTACGACCTGAACAACACGCGCCTGTGGGTGAGCGCGGACTGGCGCTTCGGCCTGCGCAACACGCTGTACGCGCGCTTCACCCAGGTGAGCGGCGACCAGGTGTTCAACTCGGTCACGGTGAGCGGGCTCTCGGGCGCCTGGGCGACCGACCCCGCGCTCG
>DASUFW010000384.1:0-6297 GCA_036274335.1 Burkholderiales bacterium
TTCGGCTGGCTGGTCGCGCGCTACCGGCGCATCGTGTTCGTGCGCGCCACCTATCTCTTCTTCGCCGCCGGCCTGGTCGGCTTCTATCTGCTGCTGGCGCTCGCGCCGCACGGCGTCGGCCAGGCGAGCGGCCAGGTGTTCTACGTCTGGTTCAGCGTCTTCAACCTGTTCGCCGTGATGCTGTTCTGGGCGCTGATGGCCGACCGCTTCACGCTCGAGCAGTCGAAGCGCCTGTTCGGGACGGTCGCCGTGGGCGGCACGCTCGGCGCGATCTTCGGGCCGTGGCTCGCCAGCGTGCTGGCGCGGCCGCTCGGCACGCCGGCGCTGCTCCTGGTGGCGGCCGCCTTCCTCGCGCTCGCGCTCGTCGCGGCGGAGGCGCTGGCCCGGTTGCGGCCGGACGAACGCCGCGCCCTCCCCGAGGACACCTTGATCGGCGGCGGTGCCTGGGAAGGCCTGCGGGCGGTGTTCCGCTCGCCGTACCTCGCGGCCATCTGCGGCTACGTGCTGATCGTCGCCGTCATGGCCACCTTCCTGTACTTCACGCGCCTGCAGATGGTGGCGGCGCTCGGCAAGAGCATCGACCTGCGCACGGCGACGTTCGCGCGCATCGACATGATCACGCAGGTCGCGACGCTGGTCCTGCAGGCGGTGGTCACGGGACACGTGATGAAGCGGCTTGGCGTGTCGGTGGCGCTGGCGCTGCTGCCCCTGACCGCGGCGCTGGGCTTCGTCGGCCTCGCGATCGCAGGGTCGATCGCGGCGCTCATCGCCTTCGAGGCCACCTTCCGGGCCGTGCAGCGCGGGGTCATGCGTCCCGCGCGCGAGACCCTGTTTACCGTCGTGCCGCGGACCGAGCGCTACAAGGCCAAGGCCTTCATCGATACCTTCGTCTACCGCGCCGGCGACGTGGCCGGCGCACAAACCGAAGGACTGCTCGGGCGGCTGGGCCTCGGTCTCGCCGCGCTCGCTTCCGTGGCCGTGCCGCTCGCGATCGTCTGGGCCGCGCTCGCCGCGTGGCTGGGCCACGCGCAGCGCGCGCGTGCCGGACAACCTGAGGGAGTGCCTGCATGACCACGCGACGCGAAGCAATCCTGGCGATGGCGGGCGCGGCGCTCGCGCCGCGGGCCGGCATCGCCGCCGAAGGGCTCATCACCCGCGCCATTCCTTCGAGCGGCGAGCGCCTGCCCGTCATCGGGCTCGGCAGCTCGGCCACGTTCTCGCGCGTTGCGCGCGGCGAGGACGTGACGGCGCTGCGTGAGGTGCTCGGCAAGCTGGTCGAGCTCGGTGGCACGGTATTCGATACCGCCCCCGCCTATGGCGCCTCCGAGGAGGTCGCGGGGCGCATCGCACAGGACCTCGGCATCGCCAGACGGCTCTTCTGGGCGACCAAGCTCAACGTCGCCGGCTGGGGCGGCGGGAGCGCCGATCCGGCCGCGGCGCGCGAGCAGCTGGAGACCTCGTTCCGGCGCATCGGCAAGCCCGTGATCGACCTCGTCCAGGTCCACAACCTGGGCGACCTGCGCACGCAGCTGCCGATCCTGCGGGAATACAAGGCGGCCGGGCGCGTTCGCTACGTCGGGGTGACGACGACGATCGAGTCCCAGTACGACGACCTGGCGCAGCTCATGCGCAGCCAGCCGCTGGATTTCATCGGCACCGACTACGCCATCGACGAGCGCCACGCGGAGAGAACCCTCCTCCCGCTCGCGCAGGACAAGGGCATCGCCGTCCTGGTGTACGCGCCGTTCGGCCGCACACGCCTGTGGCAGCGCGTGAAGGGCCGCGAGCTTCCGGCCTGGGCGGGCGAGATCGGCGCGAAGTCCTGGGCCCAGTTCTTCCTCAAGTTCGTGGCGAGCCATCCGGCCGTGACCGCCATCACGCCCGCGACCAGCAAGCCCGCGAACATGGCGGACAACATGGGGGCCGCCGTCGGCCCGCTGCCCGACGCGGCCATGAGAAAACGCATGATCGACCTGGTGGAGGCATTGCCATGACATGGAATCGGCGCGGGTTCTTGATGACGGCGCTGGCGCTCGGCCTGCCCTTGCGCGGCGTTGCGGCGGAGAAGACGAAGATCGGCATCATCGGCTCGGGAAAGGTCGGCAGCGCGATCGGCAGCGCCTGGGTCAGGGCGGGGCACGAGGTCATGTTTTCCTCGCGGCACCTCGACGACGACAAGGCGCTCGCCGCCCGGCTGGGCGGCGGCGCGCGTGCCGGCACGCCGCAGGAGGCGGCGGCGTTCGGCGAGGTGGTGATGGTGTCGGTGCCCTACCGCGCCCTGCCCGACGTCGCCAAGGAGTGCGGCGGTCTGCTCAAGGGCAAGGTGGTGATCGACACCTGCAATCCGTTCGTCGGCCGCGACGGCGAGATCGCCGCGTGGGCGCGCGAGAAAGGTGCGGGGCTCGCCTCCGCCGAGCTGCTGCCCGGCGCGCGGCTGGTGCGTGCGTTCAACGCGATCGGCGCTGCGCGCATGGGCGCGGCGCACGAGGAGCCCGGGCGCGTGGGCATGCCGATGGCCGGCGACGACGCCGCGGCGGTCGCCACCGCCTCGCGGCTCATCCGCGATGTCGGCTACGAGCCGGTGCTGATCGGCGGGCTGGCGAAGGGCAAGTACCTGATGCCGGGCACGCCGCTCGCCGGCGAGCACAGCGCCGAGGAGATCCGCAAGATCGCGGCGACGCTGGACTGAGGCCGCTACTGGACTTTCGGCGCCTCCTTGAGCAGCGCGCCGACCTCGTTCTTCCAGAACTTCGCGCGGCCGGTCGTGCCGTGCCCGAAGGTGTCCGGGCTGCCCGGAATCAGCAGGATGCGACCGTTCCTGACCCGCTTGATCTCCTGGTCGAGCACGCCGAGCTCGGGCGGGTTGCGCTCGTCGTCGGCCGAATTGATGGCGAGCAGCGTCGCACGGATCCGTTCCAGCCCCGCGGAAGGGTTGTAGTCGCGCGACGAATCCCACTGGTAGAGGTGATCGTTGGCGTCGCCGCGGAAGGGGCCCTTGAGCCGCTGGTCGAGGAACGCGTCCGCCTTGTCGCGCGTCGGCGCGACCTTGTAGAGCCCCTGGTTGCCGCCGTTGGTGCCGACCGAGAAGTACACCGAGGCGAACTGCAGGCTGCGCGGCTGCTTCGTATAGTTGCCGTCCCTCCATTCCGGATCGTTGCGGATCGAGTCGATGATCAGCCGGCGCATCATCCAGTTGCGGCCCGACATCTCCACGGGGAGCGAGGCCATCGGCACGGCGATATCCACGAACTCGGGGTACTTCACCGCCCAGATCCAGGTCTGCATGCCGCCCATGGAGTTGCCCAGCACCATGCGCAGGTGCTTGACGCCGAGATGCTCGGTGACCAGGCGGTACTGCGCCGCCACCATGTCATCGTAGTTGTAGCGCGGAAATTTCGCCCGCAGGCCGTCAGAGGGCTTGCTCGATTTCCCGGTGCCGATGGAGTCGGGCAGGATCACGTAGTAGCGGCTCGCGTCGAGCGGCTGGCCGGGACCGAACAGCTCGCCGCCGAACGCCGGGCCGAGCAGCCCCGTGCCCGAGCCGGTCGTGCCGTGCAGCAGCACCACGGGCTCGCCGGTCGGCTCGCCCACCGTCGTGTAGTGCACCCGGAGCTCGGGGAGCGTCTCCCCCGTGTGAAAGCGGAAATCCTTCGCGATCCAGTCGCCTTCCTTCGGCGCCGGCTCGCCGGCCGCCAGCGCAGAAAACGCCGCGACGCACAGCGCAGCGGCTAGCACCACGTTCGTCTTGTTCATGGGTCTCCTCCCCGTTCAGAACGGACGGCGCATGCTACTGCGCGCCCGCCGGCGCCCGGCGCGTCAGCCTGCTGACAGGCTCAGATGCCGAGACCCAGGCGTACGCCGTGCAGGATCAGGCAGCCCGCGACGCCCGCCAGCACGTCGTCCAGCATGACACCCAGCCCCCCGCGCACGTTCCGGTCGACCCAGCGGATCGGCCACGGCTTCCAGATGTCGAGCAGGCGGAAGAGCAGGAAGCCCGCGAGGATCCATTCCCATGTCACGGGCATCAGGAACATCGTGATCCAGTAACCCACGAACTCGTCCCACACGATGCCGCCTGGATCGTGCACGCGCAGGTCGCGAGAGACGCTCCCGCACAGCCAGACGCCGAAAGCGAAAGCGCCGACCACCACCGCGGCGTAAGCCCAGGCGGGCAGCAGCGCGAGCGGCAGGAACAGGACCACTGCGACGAGCGTCCCGAACGTCCCCGGGGCAAATGGCGAGAGCCCGCTGCCCAGGCCGAACGCGAGGAAGTGCCGCCAGCTGCGCAGCCTGTGCGCGCTCACACGCTCAAGTCACGCGCGGGCTGGGCGCCGGCAGACCGAGCGCGGGTGCGGCCGCAGCCTCGATCTGCGCGCGCACGACCTCGACGAAGTCGTGCAGGTCTTCGTCCGCCAACTCGCCCATGACGGCCACCTGGAAGTAGCGCGGCGCGAGCGGCGGCTTGCACCCGTAGACGACGAAGCCCTGCGCCTTCAAGGCGGCGTAGAACACCTCGAACGACTGACCGTCGGGCACCGCGACGGTCAGGATCGACGAGGACTGCGCATCGGCCGGGATCGGCAGCAGCGGCAGTCCGATCCGCGCCAGGCCGGACGCGAGAATCTCGCGCCGATGCCGGTACGTGCGGCGGCGCGCCTCGATTCCGGACTCGAGCAGTTCCTCGAGCGCCTGGTCGAGCGCGACGAACAACGGCACCGACGCGGTGAAGGGCGTCTGGCGCCTGGACTCGAGCGCGTCGTGATAGCGATGCAGATCCAGGGAATAGCTGCGCGGCGGCCGGGCGCGCGACTCGGCCAGCCAGTCGCGACGCACGCACACGAGGCTCAGGCCCGGCGCCCCATGCAGGCACTTTCCCGAGGTGGTGATGCACGCATCGATGCCGTCGCGAGCGACGCTCAGATCCTCGACGCCCGCGCTCGAGGTGGCATCCACGATCAGCTTCAAGCCATGCTGCCGCGCCAGCGCGCTGACCGCGGGCACCGGGTTGAGCACCCCGGCCGACGTCTCGTGGTGCGTGAGCGCGATGGCGCCGAGGCCGCGCTCGGCAGCCAGGATCGCCTCAAGCCGCGCCAGGTCGAAGGCCTGGCCAAAGCCGAAGTCGGCGGACGCGTGGCCAATGCCGTGCACGGTGAGAATCTCCGCGATGCGTGCGCCGAACGCGCCGTTGTGCAGGACGAGCACGCGCGATTCGCGCCCCAGCAGCGTCGCGCACACGGCCTCGATCGCCGCCGTCGCCGGCCCGCCGAGGAACATCACGCTGTGCTCGTCGCCCGCCCGAAAGACGCGGCGGCTGCGCTGGCGCAGGCGCGAGAGCACCTGCGAGAAGCGGGCATCTCGATGTCCGATTTCGCAATCGGCGAGCGCCGCGCGCACCGCCGGAGACAGCATGACTGGTCCGGGGCAAAGCAGGATCTCGCGATCCGGCGTCACGCGCGGCTTCCCGTGAGCGCCGCCGTATAGCGCCAGGCGGCAAAGCAGCTCATGGCCAGGCCCGCGCCGATCACCGTGAGCCCGGCCGAGTGCAGCGGCCCGGCCAGCGCCGCCGGGACCTCGGGAAGCGCCGCAACGCCGGCCGCGAGGATCGCTACGTAGAGAACGGCGGTCGCCCACTTGCCGAGCGCGTTGGAGGGGATCTCGAGGCCTCGCGCCGCCCCGTAGCGGCGCACCGCGCCGACCCAGAATTCCCGCAGCAGGAAGATCGCCAGGAACGCGAACGGCGCCCCCGCCGCGACGACGAGCATGGCCAGCAGGATCGCCGTCGTGAAGCTGTCGGCGGCCTGGTCGAGCAGCGCGCCGAGCGCTGTCTCCTGCCCGAGGCGGCGGGCCAGATATCCGTCGAGGTGGTCGGTCAGGCCCGACACGGCGCCGACGGCGACCGCCGGCCACCCGTAGCCTTCCAGATACAGCGCCACCGCGAGCACCATCCCCGCGATACGTGCGATCGAAAGCAGGTTGGGAATCGTCGTCAGGTCCGCCGGCTTCAGCGGGCCGGCGCTCGGGAAGGCGCTCATCACGTGGCAGGGCTCGTCACGGGAATATGACAAGAATAAGGATGGACGCGATCCGCGTCTATGACAGGGCCGCCGGCCGCCTCCTCCCACCCCCCCTTTTTCAGGGGGATGCCGCAGCTACCCCACCCAGTCGCGCGCGTTCCTGAACAGCCGCATCCAGGGCGATTCCTCGCCGGCGTCGTCCGGCGCCCACGACATTTGCGCAGTGCGAAAGACGCGCTCCGGATGCTCCATCAGGATGGTGAATCGTCCGTCAGCCGTCGTC
>DASUFW010000385.1:0-1580 GCA_036274335.1 Burkholderiales bacterium
AGCCGCACCGCAACGCCGTCGCCGCGGTGGCTCGCCACCGCAGGACGCGGCCGGTCCACCGGAAGATCAAGCTGCTCCGGCAGCGCCTGCAGCCGCTCGCGCCAGTACGAGAGCTGCCGCGCCAGCGCGCTCGAAGCGTCACCCTCCTCCCCCAGAACAGTCTGCTGCCACAGCGTGTAGTCCGCGTACTGCACCGGCAGCGCCGGAAGCGGCGCACCCACCCCACCACGCCGCGCCGCGTAGAACCCCGCAACGTCGCGCCACAGCGGCGCAAGCGACCAGCCGTCCGCCGCAATGTGATGCAGCAGCAACAGCAGCACGTGCTCGTCACCGGATTGCTCGTCCCCGGATTGCTCGTCACCGGATTGCTCGTCCCCAGACAGCGCGTAAAGCTGCGCCCGAACCGGAAGCTCACCCGCAAGATCGAAGCCGCGCGCCGCCGCCGCGCGCAGCGCTGCCCCAAGCTCGGCCTCGCGCACCGCAATCCGCTCAAGCCGCACCGCGCTCCCCGACGCCGGCAGGATCTCCTGGCGCGGCACCCCGAGCCGCTCCGCAAACACCGTGCGAAGGCTCTCGTGACGCTCCACCAGGTCGCACAGCGCCCCCTCCAGCGCCGCCGCGTCCAACTCCCCCCGCAGCCGCACCGCAAACGGGATCGTGTAGGTTCCCGACCGCCCCTCAAGACGCTCCAGGAACCACAGCCGCCGCTGCGCGTACGACAGCGGAAGCTCCGCAGGACGAAGGCGCGCAACCAGCGGCGCCCGCGCCGCAGACGCCGCCCCCACAAGCCGCGCCAGCTCCGCCAGCCGCGGCGCCTCGAACAGGCTGCGGATCGAAACCTCCACAGCAAGCTCGGCCCGCAGCCGGCTGATCAGACGCGTCGCCAGAAGCGAATGCCCGCCCAGTTCGAAGAAGTCGTCGTCGAGCCCCACACCTGCGACCCCAAGAACCTCCTCGTAAAGCCCGCACAGCACAGCCTCATGCGCACTGCGCGGACCGCGCCACACCGCCGAGCGCACCACATCCACCGCAGGCAGCGCGCGCCGGTCCAGCTTGCCGTTCGGCGTCAGCGGCAGGCGATCCAGCGCAACGATCGCGGACGGCACCATGTAATCCGGCAGCCGGCGCGACAGCGCCCCGCGAAGCCCCGAAACGTCAACCGCCGCTCCCTCACCCGCAGAGCCCGCCGACCCCACCACGTAGCCCACCAGACGCGGCGAGCCCGCCCCATCCTCCCGCAGCACCACCGCGGCCTGCGCGACACCCGCCTGCGCGCACAGCGCCGCCTCGATCTCCCCAGGCTCGATCCGGAACCCCCGAAGCTTGATCTGGCCGTCCGCCCGCCCGACGAACTCCAGCACCCCGTCCGCGCGCCAGCGCGCCAGGTCCCCGGTCCGGTACATCCGCTCGCCCGCACCGCCGTGCGGGTCCGCCACAAAACGCTCCGCCGTCAGGCCGAACCGACCCAGATAGCCCCGCGCAACACCAAGCCCCGCGATGTAAAGCTCGCCCACCACCCCAGCCGGCACAGGATGGAGGCCCCCGTCCAGCACATAGACCCGCGTGTTCCAAACCGGACG
>DASUFW010000386.1:0-26917 GCA_036274335.1 Burkholderiales bacterium
GCGAGCGGCTGACGCACGCGCTCGTCAACGGCATTGCCACGCACATCGTCGCGGACACCGAGGAGGCCCGACTGTCGGCGGGGCAGCCGATCGACGTCATCGAAGGCCCGCTGATGGACGGCATGAACGTGGTGGGCGACCTGTTCGGAGCGGGCAAGATGTTCCTGCCGCAGGTGGTGAAATCGGCGCGCGTCATGAAGCAGGCAGTGGCGCACCTCATCCCCTACATCGAGGCGGAAAAGGCGAAGACCGGCCAGGCCGGGCGTGCCAAGGGCAAGGTGGTCATCGCCACCGTGAAGGGCGACGTGCACGACATCGGCAAGAACATCGTCGCGGTCGTGCTCCAGTGCAACAACTACGACGTCGTGAACCTCGGCGTGATGGTGCCGGCGCAGAAGATCCTGGAGGCGGCCCGCGCCGAGAAAGCGGATGCCATCGGCCTGTCGGGCCTGATCACGCCGTCGCTCGAGGAGATGGCGCACATCGCACGCGAGATGGAGCGCGAGGGGTTCAAGCTGCCGCTCCTGATCGGCGGTGCGACCACCTCGCGCGCGCATACGGCGGTCAAGATCGCGCCCAACTACGCCGGGCCGGTCGTCTACGTTCCGGACGCATCGCGCTCGGTGACCGTGACGCAGAGCCTGCTGTCGGATGCGCGCGATGCGTACGTTTCCGAGGTGCGCGCGGACTACGAAAAGATACGGCGCCAGCATGCGGGCAAGAAAGGTCCCGGGCCCCTGCTCCCGCTCGAGCGCGCCCGACAGCTCGGCCACGCCGTGGACTGGACGAGCTACCGGCCGCCGGCGCCGGCCAAGACGGGCCTCACGGTGCTCGCCAACTACCCGCTCGAGAAGCTGGTCCCCTATATCGACTGGGGACCCTTCTTCCAGACCTGGGAGCTCTCCGGACCCTACCCGAAGATCCTCGACGACCCCGTCGTGGGCGAGGAGGCGCGCAAGCTGCTGGCGGATGGACAGGCGTTTCTCAAGAAGATGATCACGGGACGCTGGGTCCGCGCCAGCGGCGTGTGCGGCCTGTTCCCCGCGGCACGCGTGAACCATGACGACATCGAGATCTACCGCGACGTCTCCCGGCGGGACGTGGCAGTGACCTGGCACAACCTGCGCCAGCAGAATCAGAAGCCATCCGGAAACGCCAACCTGTGCCTCGCGGATTTCATTGCCCCGAAGGAATCGGGCGTCGCCGACTGGGTCGGCGCCTTTGCCGTGACTGCGGGCCTCGGCATCGAGAAGAAGCTCGCCGAGTTCGAGCGCGCGCACGACGACTATTCGGCCATCATGCTGAAGGCGCTCGCCGATCGCCTGGCGGAGGCCTTTGCCGAGCACCTGCACGAGCGGGTCCGGCGCGAGTACTGGGGCTACGCGCCGGACGAGGCGCTGGACAACGCGGCGCTCGTCGCCGAGCGCTATCAGGGCACCCGGCCGGCGCCCGGCTACCCGGCGTGCCCCGATCACACGGAGAAGGCGGGTTTGTTCGCGCTACTCGATGCGGCCCGAAATGCCGGCATGACCTTGACCGAGTCCTACGCGATGCTGCCGGCGGCAGCGGTCTCGGGTTTCTACCTTTCGCACCCGGAGGCGTCCTACTTTGCCGTCGGCAAGATCGGGCGTGATCAGGTCGAGGACTTCGCGCGCCGCAAGGGCATGACGCTGCGCGAGGCCGAGCAATGGCTCGCGCCGAACCTGGGGTACGAGCCGGAGCCGCAAGCCCAAGCTGCATCGCTATAATGCGGCGCCAACCGGACACGGAGAGTTGACATGGGCAAGGGCGACAAGCGCACGCGGCGCGGGAAGATCTACAAGGGCAGCTACGGCAAGACGCGGCCGCAGCGCGTCAAGAAGAAGAAGGGCGCCTGACCCCGAAGCTCCTTGTATCGGCCGGCGCGCTGCTCGCGGCAGTCGGCGTGGCGATGGGCGCCTTTGGCGCCCATGCGCTCAAGGCGCGGATTGGCGCCGAGTCCCTGGCAATATGGAACACCGGCGTCCAGTACCACCTCTGGCACGCACTCGGCCTGATCCTGATCGGCCTTTGCGCAACGCTGATCCCGGACGGGCCGTGGTTGCGCGCCGCGGGCATCCTGCTGTTCGCGGGCATCCTGCTCTTCTCGGGCAGTCTGTACGCGCTGGCGCTGGGCGCACCCCGGAGCCTGGGCATCGTGACGCCGCTCGGCGGTCTGGCGTTCCTCGCCGGCTGGACCGCGCTCGCCACCGCGGCATTGCGCGGCTAGGTCCTTACTCGGGCAGCACGACGAGGTGGTCGGAAAATGGCCACTCGCGTAGCGCGCGGCGCAGTGTCCGCGCATGGCCGGCGTCCGCCAGTTCGATGACCACGCCCGGCGGCCGCTGCTCCCGCACGAGCCGCACGAGCTCCACCTGGAGCTGGATCTTTCCAACGCAGCACGGGCAGGCGCCCGACTTGAGCACGGCCCACCCGGCGGGCGCCCCGGACCCATCCGCGGCGACGCGGACCGGGACTCGGCTCATTTGCGCCAGAACGCGGGCGTGAGCACGACCAGCAGGGTGAAGAGCTCGAGCCGGCCGAGAAGCATGGCAAACGAGCACACCCAGGTCTGGAAGTCGTTCAACGGCGCATAGGTGCTCGCCGGTCCGACCTGGGCGAGGCCCGGTCCCGTGTTGTTCAGGGAGACCACCGCGGCAGAAAACGCCGTCACCACGTCCGCCCCGCTCAGCGTCAGCAGCAGCGTGAACAGGATGATGCAGGACACGTAGACAAATACATAGGCCAGCACGGCGAACACCACGTTGTTCTCCACGGGGCGGCCCGCGAGCTTCACGGGGTTGTAGACGCGCGGGTGGATGATGCGCAGCAGCTCGCGGAAGATCTGCTTGAACAGGATCTGCGCCCGGATCATCTTCATCCCGCTGCCCGTCGAGCCGGAGCAGCTCGCGAAGCTGCACAGGAACAGCATCCACAGCGGAGCAAAGATCGGCCAAAGGTTGAAGTCGGCGGTGGAATACCCGGTGGTGGTCGCGATGGAGACGACGTTGAACGCCGCAAAGCGAAAGGCGGTCGCGAAATCGGGGTACGCGTGCGTCCAGACGAGGTACCCCGAGACGGCCAGCACCGAGACCAGCGTGACGCCGACAAACAGCTTCGCTTCCGGATCGACCTGATAAGGCCGCAGGCTGCGCCGCCGCCAGGCCAGGAAGTGGGTCGCGAAATTGAGCGCCGCGATCATCATGAAGACGATGGCCACGGACTCGATGAGCGGCGAGTTCCAGTAGGCGTAGCTCAGGTCGTGCGTGGAGAATCCGCCCAGCCCGAGCGTCGTGAAGGCATGCATCAGCGCATCCAGCCAGTTCATGCCGGCCCAGTAGTAGGCGAGACCGCAAGCCGCCGTCAGGCCGACGTAGACGAGCCACAGGCCCTTGGCCGTCTCCGCGATGCGCGGCGTGAGCTTGGTATCCTTCATCGGCGTGGGCGTCTCTGCCTTGAACAGCTGCGAGCCGCCGACGCCCAGCAGCGGCATGATCGCCACGGCGAGCACGATGACGCCCATGCCGCCCAGCCAGATCATGAAGCCGCGCCAGATGTTGATCGAAGGAGGCAGAAGGTCTAGCCCGCTGAGTACGGTGGCACCGCTCGCGGTCAGACCGGAGACGGCCTCGAAGTAGGCATCGGTAAAAGACAGCCCCTTCAGCTGCAGAAGCAGGGGCAGGGTCGCGAACGCCGGCAGCACCGTCCACACCAGCGCGACCAGGAGGAATCCGTCCCGCACCTGCAGCTCCCGCCCCGCCCGATGCGAAATGGCCCAGAGCGCAATTCCAGCCGCCGCCGTCGCCGCGAGCGACTTCGCGTGCGCCTGGTGAGCCCCGTCGAGCAGTGCGAGCGAGAAGCCGAGCGGCACCAGCATGCAGGCCGCAAACAGCACCAGGACCAGGGATAGCACATGCAGAACGGCAAGCAGGCGCACGGCGGGCCGCAGCGTGTTTAGAGGAAGCGCGCGCCGACCTGGAAAAGCTTCTCGACGCGCGGCAAGGTCTTCTTGTCCGTCACGAACACGATGACGTGGTCCTCGGCCTCGATCCGCGTATCGTGGTGCGCCATCAATACCTCGCCATTGCGCACGACAGCGCCGATGGTCGCCCCGGCGGGCAACTCGATCTCCTGAACACTGCGCCCGGTCACGCGGCAGGACTCCCGGTCGCCGTGCACCACGGCCTCCAGCGCCTCGGCAGCGCCGCGCCGCAGGCTGTGCACGGCGACCACGTCGCCGCGCCGGACGTGCGCGAGCAGCTTGCCGATGGTCGCCTGCGCCGGTGAAATCGCGATGTCGATCTGCCCGCTCTGCAGGAGGTCGACATAGCTGCGACGGTTGATGAGCGCCACGACCCGCCGGGCGCCCATGCGCTTGGCGAGCAGGCAGCTCATGATGTTGTTCTCGTCGTCGTTGGTGACCGCGACGAACAGGTCCATCTCCCCGATGTTCTCCTGCTCGAGCAGCTCCTCGTCCGTGGCGTCGCCGTTCAGCACCAGCGCCTGGTTGAGCCGCGCCGCCAGAAATTCGCAGCGCCGCTTGTTGTGCTCGAGCAGCCGCACCGAATACTGCGATTCGAGGGCCCGGGAGAGGCGCAGTCCGATGTTGCCGCCACCGGCGATCATGACGCGTTTCACGGGCTGGTCCATCCGTCGCAGCTCGTGCATGACGTTGCGGATGTCATCGGCCGCCGCCAGGCAGAACACCTCATCGCCGGCCTCGATCACCGTATCGCCTTCCGGCGGAACGGCGCGGTCGCGGCGGAAGATCGCGACGATGCGGGCGTCGATATTCGGAATGTGAGCCCGGATTTCCTTGACGGGCCGGCCGACCATCGGCCCGCCCTGGTAGGCGCGCACCGCGACGAGGCTCACCTTGCCGTCCGCGAAATCGAGCACCTGGAGCGCTTCTGGAAACTCGACCAGCTTGACGATGTAGTCGGTCAGCACCTGCTCGGGGCAGATCGACAGGTCGACGTCGAAGCCGTCCGGTCCCAGCACGAACTTGTTGTCGAGGAAGGCATTCGCCCGGATCCGTGCCACCCGGCGGGGCACATTGAACATGCGCGCCGCCAGCTTGCAGGCCACGAGATTGGTTTCATCCGATTGCGTCACCGCAATGAGCAGATCGGCGTCGTCGATGCCCGCCTCCTCCAGCACTGCGGGATGCGATGCGCTGCCCGTGACCGTGCGCAGATCGTAGCGGTCCTGCAGCGCACGCAGCCGCGCCGGGTCGACATCGACGACCGTGATGTCGTTCTGCTCGGACACCAGGCTCTCCGCCACGGTGGCGCCGACCTGACCGGCTCCGAGAATGATGACTTTCATCGGTCGAGGGGCCTAACGGGAAAGCGCGGCATTGTAGTCCTTTTTGCGCCGCAGCAAGCTCGTCTCACCCTTCTTCGCGCCGGCCCACCGGCAGGCCCAGCGCCTTGAGTTTCCGGTACAGATGCGTGCGCTCGAGCCCGCTGCGCTCCGCGACCCGGGACATGCTGCCGCTCTCGGCCGCGAGCAGATTCTCGAAATACGCGCGTTCGAATGCCTCCCGTGCTTCCCGGTACGGTCGATCGAGCGGCAGATCGGCAGCGTCCGCATGCCGGGCCTGCGATGCGAAGACGCGCTCGACATCCTGCAGAGACAGTTCCTCTTCCAGCGCGCTCAGCGCGAGGTTCCTGACGGCGTGCTCGAGCTCGGCGAGATTGCCGGGCCAGCGGTAGTGGCGGAGCGCGTTGAGCGCGCCGACCGAGAAGCGACGCGCCGGGCAGGCGCGTGCCTCGACCAGCTGGACCAGCAGCTGTGCCGCGAGCACCGGGATGTCTTCAGCGAAGTCGCGCAGCGCCGGCAGGCGCAGCGTCAGTTCGCTCAAGCGCGCCACCAGCGCGGGATCGTACGCGTGACGCTCCGCCAGCGACTTGGCGTCGACCGCCGAAAACGACACCAGCCGCACGCGGTGGCGATCCGCGCGCGCAAGGAGGAATTCCAGATTCTTCTGCGCCGTCCGCTGGAGCCGCGCGAGATCCGGCACGAACAGGATGCCTCCCGCGGCACGCACCAGGAGCTCACTCGAGGCCTCCGCGAGGAACTCATCCGCTGAGAGAAAGGGCGCGCCCGGCGACGCAAGCTCCCGGGCGAAGACTTCCGGCAGCATGCCGTTCTCACCCCGCAGCAGGAGCGGCGCGGCCGACTGCGCGAGCTGGGCGAGGCGCTTGCGCAACTCGACCAGAGAGGCCGAGCGCCCGACCCCGGCCAGCGACAGTTGCCGCGGCGCGGCGATGTCCTGGTAGCGCAGCGCGCGCTTCACGGTATTGAGCAGGCGCTGGAGCGCGATCGGCTTTTCCAGGTAGTCGAGCGCTCCGATGCGGGTCGCCTCGACCGCCGTCTCGATCGTCCCGTGTCCCGACATCATCACCACCGGCATCGTGAGCCGGCCGTTGCCGGCCCACTCCTTGAGCAGCGTGATGCCGTCGGTGTCCGGCATCCAGATGTCAAGCAGCACGAGGTCGGGGCGCCGCGCCTCGCGCTGGCGGCGCGCCGCTCCCGCGCTCTCCGCCAGCAGGACCGAATGACCCTCGTCGACCAGGATTTCGGACAGCAGCTCGCGGATGCCGATTTCGTCGTCGACGACCAGAATCTCCGCCATGGGCCCCTCAGGCCGCCTCGGCGGTGAGCGGCAGCAGCACGCTGACCGAGGCGCCGCGCTCCGGGCGGTTTTCGATTGCGATCGAGCCGTGGTGTTCGTCGACGATCTTCTTCACGATGGCCAGGCCCAGCCCGGTGCCGCGCGGCTTGGTGGTCACATAGGGCTCGAAGATCCGCGCCATCAGTTCCTCGGGAAAACCGTCGCCGTTGTCCGAGACCGACAGCTTCACCTTGTCGCCCGCCAGCTCAGTGCACACCTCGACCGCGGGGCGCGCTTGCGCCTGCATCTCCTTGCGGTGCTCCAGCGCGTCCTGGGCGTTCTGCACGAGGTTATGGATGACCTGCCGTATCTGGGCGCCGTCGGCCCACACCGGCGGCAGGGACGGCGCCAGGCGCTTGGCGATCGGTACCCGGGACGTCTCATAGAGCGCCAGCACGTCGGTCACCAGCGCGTTCAGATCGAGCACCGTCGGGACCGGCGCCGGCAGCCGCGCGTAGTCGCCGAAATCGTCGACCATGGACTTGAGTGCGGTGACCTGGTTGACGATGGTCTGGGTATTGCGGCGGAGCATCTCGCGGTCTTCCGCGTCCACCTTGTCCTCGAGCTTCATTTCCAGGCGCTCCGCGGAGAGCTGGATGGGGGTCAGGGGATTCTTGATCTCGTGCGCCAGGCGCCGGGCCACTTCCGCCCACGCTGTCGCGCGCTGCGCCTGGATGAGCTGCGTGATGTCATCGAACACGAGCACGAAGCCGCCGCCCGTGGCCTCCGGCAGAGCCGCCCCGCGCGCCAGCAGCGTCTTGCCAGTCCCCTTGAGGGAAATCTCCAGCTGCCAGGTACGTGCGCGATGCAGCAGGAACTGCTCGCGCACGGCCATGGCGAACGACTCGAGCGCGCCGGACCAGGATTCCAGAGGGCGCTCGAGCAGCCCGTCCAGCTCGCCGGTGAGAATCTCCGCCGCACCCCGGTTGCAAATGGTCAGCCGCAACTCGCGGTCGAATACCAGCACGCCGGCGGACAGATTCGCCAGGATGTTCTCGAGGGACGCCTTCGCGGTCTCGAGCGCGATGCGGTTCGACTCGACCACCTTGCGGGCGTCATCCAGCTGGCGGGTCATCGAATTGAACGAGGTGGTCAGGACGCCGAGCTCGTCCTGGCTGATCACGGGCGGGCGTTGCGAAAAATCGCCTCGCGCCACCGCCTGTGTGGCTTGCGCAAGGTTGGCCAGCGGCGAGGAGAGCCGCGACGAGAGGATTGCCGCCAGCGAGACCGCCACGAACAGGGCCATGAGCAGCGCCAGCGTCAGGGTAACGATATAGATGCGCCGCAGGCCCTGGCGGGACAGCGCGAGCTCCCGGTAGTCCCGGTAGGCCTCCTCGACAGCCTGCGCACTCCGCGATATGCCGCCCGGCACCGATTGCCGGACCTGGAGGAAACGAGCCTCGTCCGCGATCGCGAGGCCTGCGATCGGAACGACGACCCGCAGCGCCAGTGAACGCCCGTCCACGGCATCTATCGAGCTGTAGCCCTGCGATGTGCGCGCCTGGCGCAGCATTTCCGCGGTGGGCAGATCCGGCAGGAACCGGGAAACCTCGTCCGTCGCGCTGGCGAGCAGGGTGCCGCCCGCGCCGAGCAGCGCGACTTCCTGCATCCCGGCCTGCTCGCGCAGGCGGTTGAGCGTCGCGACCTGCTGAGCCGCCGGCTGCCCGGTGAGCTCCATCGCGAGGGAACGGGCTTTGCTCTGGGTCTCGGCCATCATTCGATCGACCACGGACTGCCCGAGGCTGATGCCGCCCTCCAGCGCCGCATCCACCTTGACATCGAACCAGGACTCGATGCTGCGCGTCAGGAACTGCACGGATACTGTGTAGACCAGCGCGCCCGGCGCGACGGCCATCAGCGCAAAGAGGAGCAGAAATCTCAGCGTGAGCCGCGAGCCGAACGCCTTGGCGCGGTAACGCCGCACGATGCCGGCGATCTGGTAGCCGACGAGCGCCGCCAACGCGCCGGCCAGCGCGGCGTTCAACCCCAGCAGCAGCGGAAAGTGCCTTGCGAGCAGCGTCGTATCGGCCGCGCTTGCGGTCGCGAGCAGAAACAGCAGGATGCCTGCGAGCGCGGCGCCGACGATGAGCAGGATCCTCACCGCGTCTCCCCTCCTCGTGGAAGCGCTTCGGCGGGCGCCGACGGCGGCTGGGGGGGCGGCGCCGGTGGCACCGGCGCAGGCGCGGGCGGAACGACGGCAGGCGGCGGCGATGCACCCGGCACCGGCGGCTGAAAGATGATCGTCTTCCACGCCGATTCCAGCCGCAGCTCGCGGTTCGTGAGCGCGCTGACTTGCAGCGGCCGTGGCAATTGCGTGGTATCCAGCCGCATGCGTACCGCCGCCTCGTAGCTGGAGCCGGTCAGCCGCACCGAGCGCTCGAGCACCTGCCAGTTGCGCAATCGGCGCATGACGTCGAGAGCCTCGTCGAGCTGCGCGAAATTCTGGTGGAGCGCGCCGGTCGTCAGCCGGTATTGCCGGCTCAGCGCGTGGTACGTGAGCCGCCACTGCGTGCGCCGCCGCGTGGTGACCTCGTCAAACCACCACCAGCGAGGTCGCGTCAGTTCGAACTCCACCAGGAAATGCAGCGGCACGCCGTTGGCGACCGCTTCCTGCAGCGGCGCGCTGAATTCGAACGCGAAGTCCGCGCTGAGGATCAGCCCTTCGTCAGACGATGCGAGCCGAAAGTCGACGACGTCGATCTCGTCGGCGTGAGCGCCGGTGCCGGCCATGCACGCCAGCGCGATCGCGAGTCGGGAACAGGCAACGGCGAACTTCATCGCGCCGCCTCAGGCGGCCTTGGTCAGCAGGCCGAAGAAGAAACCGTCGTGCTCGGCGCACGGCAGCAGCTGCGGCATCGCGCCTCCGGGAAGATTCTCGCGCACGGCATCCGGGTGCCGCCCGCCGAACGTCTCGAGCACGGCGTCGTTCTCCTCGCGGAACACCGAGCACGTGACATACAGCAATTTACCACCCGGGGCAACGACTCGCCACAGCGCTTCCAGGATCGCCTGCTGGCGCGCGGCGAATTCGCGCACGTCGTCCGGTCTGCGCAGCCACTTCATGTCGGGATGGCGGCGCACGACGCCGGAGCCCGTGCAGGGCACGTCAGCGAGCACGCGATCGAAGGGCCGACCGTCCCACCACGAGGGCAGCGCAGTGCAGTCCGCGACACGCACTTCGGCCAAAAGGCCGAGGCGCGTCAGGGCCGACTCTATGCGCGCCGCGCGCGGCCCGCTGGCGTCGAGCGCCACGAGGCGGACCTCTGCGGATTCCAGAATGTGCGCCGCCTTTCCGCCGGGCGCCGCGCAGGCGTCGAGCACGCGTTGCCCGTCCGCAAGATCCAGCACGGCCGCGCACCGCTGCGCTCCGGCGTCCTGCACCGAGACCTCGCCCTCGGCAAATCCCGGAAGGCGTGCGACGGGAATCGGCCGATCGAGCAGGATGGCGCACTCGCCGATTTGTCGGCCGGAGATCCCCGCGCCCTCAAGGCGCCGGCGGTATGCCTCCACCTGGATTCGGCGTCGATTGACTCTCAGGCAAAGGGGCGGATGCGAATTGCCGGCGTCGAGGATGCTTCGCCATTGCACCGGATGGTCGCGCCGCAGGCGCTCGATCCACCAAGCCGGGTGCTGAAGGCTGGCTTCCTCGCTCGTACCTAGACGCCGCTCCGCCGCATCTCGTTCACGCAGGTAGCGGCGCAGGACGCCATTCACGTAGCCTCGAGCATGAGGCTGCTCGAGGATTCCACAGGCCCGCACGGCCTGATCGACCAGCGTGTGTGGCGCGTATTGCTCTCGCTCGGCCGCGGAGAGGGCGCACCACAGCAAGGCGCGAATCCGCGGGGCCGCCCGGCCCCGAACAGAAAGCATCTGCTCGAGCGCTTGCACCCTGCCGTAGTGCCGCAAGGTCGAGAAGCAGAGATCCATCACCGCCTCCCGGCCCGGCCCGCGTTCCAGCACCTCGTCCAGGCTGCTGCCCGCGGCGACCGCGCTGACCACGCGCGCCGCCTCGGCCAGCGCGGGCGCGAGCTCCGCGCCGAGCTTCATTCGAGGCGCTCACCCCGGTTCACGGCGAATCCACGCAGGAACTCGGCAGCAACCAGGCGCCGGCCGCCCGCGCGCTGCAGCTCGGTGATGCGCAGAGCCCCTTCTCCGCAGGCAACCAGGATGCCTCGGTCGTCGGCCGCGAGAACCTGACCCACCTCGCCGGACGCGTCCGAGACGTCGGCCCTCCAGACTTTGACAGACTCGCCGCGCATGCGCGCCGTCGCGCCCGGCGCGGGGCGCAGCGCGCGTATCGTCCGCTCGATCTCGGTCGCGGAGCGACGCCAGTCCAGAGCGAGATCGGGCTTCGCGATCTTGCGCGCATAGGTCACGCCGTCGGCGGGTTGCGGGGACGGCCGCAGCTGGCCGGACGCGATGGCCGGCAGCGACTCGACGATCATGCGTGCCCCAAGCTCGGCGAGCCGATCGTGCAGCGTACCGGCATCGTCGTCGGCCGCGATCTCGATACTCGATTGCACGAGCATCGGGCCGGTGTCCAGCCCGGCGTCCATGCGCATCAAGGTAATCCCGGTCTGGTGATCCCCGGCCATCAGCGCTCGCTGGATGGGCGCAGCGCCCCGCCACCGCGGCAGGAGGGACGCATGAATATTGACCGCTCCGAATCTCGCGTGCTCGAGCAGGCTTGCCGGAATGATCAGTCCGTAGGCCGCCACCACGAGGAAGTCGGCGCTAACGCCCAGGAGACGCGCCTGCGTCGCTTGGTCCGCCAACGTTGCCGGCGTATCCACCGCAAGCCGGCGCTCCACGGCGAGGCGCTTGACCGCACTCGGGGTCGAGCGAAGACCCCGGCCGGATGGCCGATCCGGTTGCGTCAGTACGAGCGCGACGTCATGGCCTGCGTCGAGCAGCGCGCGCAGCGAGCGCTCGGCGAATTCAGGCGTACCGGCAAAAATGAGGCGCAGGCGGAACGGAGCTCGCGCCCTGGCGAGAGCCTCAGGCGGTCTTGCGCAGCTGCTTGGCGAGCTTGGCGCGCACGCGCTGCTGCTTGAGTTGCGAGAGGTACTCGACGAACACCTTGCCCTTCAGATGGTCGATCTCGTGCTGAATGCAGACCGACAGCAGGCCTTGCGCCTCGAGCGTGAACGGATGCCCGTGCTGGTCGAAGGCGCGCACCTTAACGCGCTCGGCGCGCTCGACCACGTCGTACACCCCCGGAACCGACAGACAGCCTTCCTCGATGTCGGAGATGCCGGAGGTCTCGACAATTTCCGGATTGATCAGTACCACCAGCGAGTCCTGCCGGTCCGAAACGTCGATCACGATGACCTGCTTCGCCACATCGACCTGGGTCGCCGCCAGACCGACGCCCGGCGCCGCGTACATCGTCTCGGCCATGTCGCGGACCAGCTTCTTGAGCGAGTCGTCGAAAACGGTGACCGGGGACGCCACCTTGTGAAGGCGGGCGTCCGGATAGCGCAGAATGTTCAAAAGGGCCATCTTTGGGGCAAATAGTGTTGCAAATTGAACAAATTACATACAAAATCTAAGGCGCCGGATAAACAGTCGCCCGTTTGTGCTACATTTGGATGGCAAAGGGGCATTTCAAGCCAGCCCGGGAACATGGACGAGGTTCGGGGGCACCATGCACGACCAATTGCGTAAGTCTATCACAGCGCTCAGTTTTGCCCTGTGTGGCGCGGTCGTTGGCGTGGCCGTTGCGCAGATTCCGGACACCCCGATCGCCTTCAAGGCGGACGCTCCCGAACGCTACACGGTCGTACGCGGTGACACCCTCTGGGGCATCGCCGAAAAATTCACCGATTCGCCCTGGCGCTGGCCGGAGATCTGGAACTTCAATCGCGAGGAAATCAAGAACCCGCACTGGATCTTCCCGGGCGATGTCATCGTCCTCGACCGGGCAAGCGGACAACTCTTCATCGCCGGCCGGCGTAAGCCGGTCGCCACCACCCCGGCGCCCGCGCCGTCCCCGGACACTGGCAAACCCCCGGCCAGCGACGCGAGTAGCGGGACCGGCAGCGGCCGCACCGCACCTGGGGAAGGCGGCGTCGTAGGAACGGTCAAGCTGTCGCCACGCCTGCGCGCGGAGTCCTCCGCGCGCGATGCGATTCCCAGCATTCCACCGAGCGCGATCGAGCCCTTCCTGTCAAGGCCGCTGGTGGTCGAGCCCGATGGCCTGGACAACGCGCCGACCATCATCGCGACGGAAGACGGGCGGGTCATCATCGAGGCCGGCAATCAGGCCTATGTGCGCGGCATGGCCGGCGCGAAGGACGAGAACTGGTACTTGTATCGTCGCGGCAGGCCGCTTGTGGACCCGGACACGAATGTGACGCTGGGCTACGAAGCGATCTACCTGGGAACCGCGCGCCTGACTCGTCCGGGGGACCCGGCGACCGTACGCCTGACGACGGTCACTCAAGAGGTCGGTGCGGGGGACAAGCTGGTCCCGATCGGCGTCCCCGAAGTCCCCAAGTACGCACCGCACGCGCCCGCCGTGTTCATGCAGGGTCGCGTCATCGGCATCTATGGCGGGCTGGGCAAGGTCGGCGAGGCCGGCCCCATGTCCATCATCACGCTCAATCGCGGCCGCGCTGACGGCCTCGAAATCGGCCATGTGCTGGCGCTGTATCGGCCGGGCGCATTGATCGCGGATGCCTCCGCTGCGACGGGCGGCAAGCCTGCGACGTACAAGCTTCCCGACGAGCGCTACGGCCTCGCATTCGTCTTCCGCATCTATGACAGGGTTTCCTACGCGCTGGTCATGCGCGTCTCCAAGCCGGTGAACCCGCTGGATGTGGTGCAGACGCCCTGAACGGGACCCCGGCACCGGCCGGCGACTTCGCGTAACCTTACCCCCGGATGAGTAACGACCGGGGCCTGGCGAGTTGGATTCAGCTGACTCTGACACCGGGCCTCGGTTCCTCCGCGATTCGCGCGCTGCTGGGGCGGTTCGGGCTGCCCGAAAACGTACTGGACGCGCCGACCGCAGAAATCTCGAAGATCACCGGCCCTGCCGTCGCTGAGGCCTTGCGCGCGGCGCGGCAGTCAGCGGCGCTGGAAGCAAGCCTTCGCTGGGCAAGCGAGCAGGGGCACGCCGTTGTCACCCTGGCGGACTCGGCGTATCCGAGAGCGCTGCTGGAAATTCCCGATCCGCCCGTCCTGCTCTACGCATGGGGCAGACTCGAGCTGCTTTCGCGACCCTCGCTGGCGGTCGTCGGCAGCAGGAACGCCACAGCCCAGGGGCTGCGCAACGCCGAGCAATTCGGGGAGGCTTTCAGCGCAGCCGGTCTGACGATCGTATCCGGGCTCGCACTGGGTATCGACGCCGCGGCACACCGGGGCGCCCTGCGCGCATCCGGATCGACCATTGCGGTACTCGGCACCGGCGTCGACGTCATCTATCCCCGCCAGCACCATGAGCTTGCGGCGGAAATCGGGGAGCGAGGGCTTCTGCTCTCGGAGTTCCCGCTGGGCGCGCCGGCGGCCGCGCATCACTTCCCCCGCCGAAACCGGCTTATCAGCGGGCTCGCCCGAGGTTGCCTGGTCGTCGAGGCCGCGCTGGCTTCGGGTTCACTGATCACCGCGCGATCCGCCGCGGAGCAGGGGCGCGAAGTGTTCGCGATTCCCGGTTCGATCCACTCTCCGCTGTCCAAGGGCTGCCACGCGCTCATCAAGCAAGGCGCCAAGCTGGTGGAATCCGCCGAGGACGTGCTGGTGGAGCTGACCGGATTCCGCCCTACGGCCATGGCGAGCACGCAGCTGCAGCCGGCGGCGAAAGACGAGCCGCTATTGGGTCACATGGGCTTCGATCCCGTCGATGTCGATTCGTTGTGCAGCCGGACCGGCCTCACCGCAGATCGAATCAGCGCGGACCTGCTGAGACTCGAGCTCGACGGCCGGGTCGCGGCGCTTCCCGGCGGCACCTACCAGCGCCTCAAGTGACGTTCCCTCCAGGAGAAAAACAACATGTTCGACATTCTGGTGTTCGTGTACGAGCATTGCCGCCAGGCCGACCTGGCCGAGGATCCGGAGCGCGTGGCCAAGCGCCTGACGGCAGCGGGGTTCGGCGAAGCCGACATCTCCGCCGCACTCTCCTGGCTGGCGGGACTGTCGCGCGTCCCGCTTCGCTCGCGAGCACCAATGCCTGCGCGCGACCGGTCGATTCGCGCGCTCGCACCCCGGGAACTCGCCAAGCTGGAAAAGGCCGCTCACGGGTTCCTCCTGGCGCTCGAGCAGGCGGGCATCCTGTCAGCGCAGTCGCGTGAGCTCGTGCTCGAGCGCGCGCTGGCGACTTCCGACGACTGCCTGAGCATCGAGCAGATCAAGCTTATCGTGCTGATGGTGCTGTGGAATCAGCATGCGCCGGCGAGCCGCCTGCTGGCCGAAGAGCTGCGAGGCGCGCGCGGCGTAATACGCCCGCATTGAGCGAGTTCCGGCGGTAACAAGCACCGCGCCGCGCCTTCGCGGTTGATGCGGCGCGATCTTTGCGGGTATCCTCTGCGGCCTTTCGCACCGCATGGGCAAGAAACTCATCATCGCCGAGAAGCCCTCCGTCGCCGCCGACATCTCGCGCGCGCTCGGCGGCTTCACGCGCAAGGGTGACTACTTCGAGAGCGAGAAATACGTTCTCTCGTCGGCAGTCGGCCACCTGCTCGAGCTGGCGGTCCCCGAGGAGTACGAAGTCAAGCGCGGAAAATGGTCGTTCGCGCACCTGCCGGTCATCCCGCCGCACTTCGAGCTGTTGCCGATCGAGCGCGGTGCGGACAGGCTGAGCCTGCTGCTGCGGCTGCTGAAGCGGAAAGACGTCGACGGGGTGATCAATGCCTGCGATGCCGGACGCGAAGGCGAGCTGATCTTCCGATACATCGCGCAGCACTCGCGCAACCGGAAGCCCATCCAGCGGCTGTGGCTGCAGTCCATGACGCCGGCGGCGATCCGCGACGGCTTCGCGGAACTACGCGCCGACGCGGACCTGTTGCCGCTCGCGGACGCGGCCAAGAGCCGCTCGGAGGCCGACTGGCTGGTCGGCATCAATGGAACGCGGGCCATGACCGCGTTCAATTCCAAGGAAGGCGGCTTCTACCTCACCACCGTCGGCAGGGTACAAACGCCGACGCTCGCCATCCTGGTCGAGCGCGAGGAGCGCATCCGCGCCTTCAAGCCTCGCGACTACTGGGAGGTCCACGCCCGATTCGGCGCTCAGGCGGGAGAGTATGCCGGCCGCTGGTTCGATCCGGAGTTCAAGAAGGACGAGGATGGCGAGCGTAAGCCCGAGCGCATCTGGAATTCCGGCACGGCGGCCCGCATCGTGGCCGACTGCCGGGGAAAGACCGGCACGGCGAGCGAAGAGACCAAGCCGACGACGCAGGCCTCGCCCCTGCTCTTCGACCTGACGAGCCTGCAGCGCGAAGCCAACGGGCGGTTCGGGTTCTCGGCGCGCGGCACGCTGGCGCTGGCGCAGGCGCTTTATGAGCGCCACAAGGTCCTCACGTATCCGCGCACGGACTCCCGCGCCCTGCCGGAGGACTACCTCGAGACGGTGAAGAAGACGCTCGATGTGCTCACCGAGGACCGCGAGTACGCGCCGCACGCGAAGGCCGTGAAGAAGAATGGCTGGGTGAAGCCCAACCGCCGCATCTTCGACAACAGCAAGATTTCGGACCACTTCGCGATCATCCCGACGTTGCAGGCGCCGGGAAACCTGAATGAAGGCGAGCGCAAGCTCTACGACCTCGTCGTGCGCAGGTTCCTCGCGGTGTTCCATCCCTCGGCGGAATTCCTGCAGACCACCCGCATCACCCGGGTTGGCGAGCACGTATTCCGCACGGAGGGCAAGGTCCTGCAGAAGCCCGGCTGGCTCGCCGTGTACGGCCGCACCGAACAGGAGGAGAACGCGAACCTGCCGCCGGTGGCCGAGGGCGAAAAGGTGAAGATAGTCGAGGTCGCCGAGCTCGCCCAGCAGACCAAGCCGCCCGCCCGGTACAGCGAAGCCACGCTCCTGTCTGCGATGGAGGGCGCCGGCAAGCTCGTGGAGGACGACGAATTGCGCGCGGCGATGGAGGCCAAGGGCCTGGGCACGCCCGCCACGCGTGCGGCCGTCATCGAGGGATTGATCCGCGAGGAATACGTGCACCGCAACGGCCGGGAGCTGGTGCCGACGCCCAAGGCGTTCTCGCTGCTCTTTGCCCTGCGCCACTTCGGGGTGACCGAGATCACCTCACCGGAGCTGACGGGAGACTGGGAGTTCAAGCTCAAGCAGATGGAGCGTGGACACCTCAGGCGCGATGAGTTCATGGACCACATCGAGCAGGTGACGCGCGACCTCGTGCAGCGCATCCGGGATGGCGACATCCCGGATACGGCGTTCGCCACCGTGCCCGCGCCCTGCCCGAAATGCGGCGGAACGGTTCAGGAGAACTACCGGAAGTTCCAGTGCCAGAAGTGTGACTTCTCCCTGTGGAAGGTCACCTCGGGCCGGGAATGGTCGCCGGAGGAAATCGCCGAGCTCGTGACCCGGCGCTACGTCGGTCCGCTGACCGGGTTCCGCAGCCGCATGGGCAAGCCCTTTGCCGCGGGCATCCGCCTGACCCCCGAATTCCGTACCGAGTTCGACTTCGGTCAGGCGAGCGGCGCGAACGAGGGTGACGAGGCGCCCGATTTCTCCGGCCAGGAACCGCTCGGCACCTGCCCCAAGTGCGGGTCCCGCGTGTTCGAGCACGGCGTCGCCTACGTATGCGAGAAGGCGATCGGTGCCCAGCGCAGCTGCGACTTTCGATCGGGCAAGATCATCCTGCAGCAGCCGGTGGAGCGTGCGCAGATGGAGAAGCTGCTGGCGACCGGACGCACCGACCTGCTGACGCGCTTCATCTCAAAGAAGGGCCGGCCTTTCAAGGCGTTCCTGGTAAAGACGCCGTCCGGCACCATCGGCTTCGAGTTTCAGGCGCGGGCGCCCAAGGCCCCCGGCAAGGCGAAGGCGTCCGCCGGCCCGGGCGAAGCGGCAAAGCGCGCGGAGGCGACCGCCGAGATCAAGCCGCTGCGCAAGCCGGCGCCGAAGCCGGCGCCCGCGGCAAAAGCTAAACGTCCAGGTTCCGGACGCCGAGCGCGTTCGACTCGATGAACGCGCGCCTCGGCTCGACCTCGTCGCCCATCAGCTTCGTGAAGATCTCGTCGGCGGCAATGCCATCCTCGATCTGCACCCTGAGCAGCCGCCGGGTCGCGGGATCCATCGTGGTCTCCCAGAGCTGCGCCGGGTTCATCTCTCCCAAGCCCTTGTAGCGCTGCAGCACCATCGATTTCTGCACTTCGGCAAGCAGCCAGTGCATGGCCTCGCCGAAGTCCCTGATCGGCTGCTTGCGCTCGCCGCGCTGCACCGTCGCCCCCACGCCGACCAGACCGCGCAGCAGTTCCGCGGTCGAGCGGATTTGCGCGTAGTCGCCGGAGTGCACGAACTCCGAATCAATGGCGGTGACGCGCACGTTGCCGTGCCGTGTCCGCTCGACGCGCACCTGGTAGCGCTCCGTCTTGGCATCGAAATGGGCGGTAACGTGCACGCCATTGCCCGGCATTGCCGCCGCCAGGGATTGCGCCGAAGCCTCCGCGAGGTCGCGCCTCGACAGATCCACCTGCACCCCGCGGAGCAGCGCGATCAGCACATCGCGGTCAATCCAGCGTGATACGCGCTCGATGACCGCCTCGGTCAGCAAGTACGACTTGGCGAGCTCGGCCAGCGCGTCGCCACGAATGGGCTCGCGCTGCACGGCCGCCTGCAGGGACGCATCCACGAGCGCCTGGCGGAGCATGAACTCGTTCAACTCATGCTCGTCCTTGAGGTATCGCTCCTCCTTGCCCAGCTTCGACTTGAACAGCGGCGGCTGAGCGATGTAGATGTGGCCCCGCTCCACCAGCTCCGGCATCTGCCGGTAGAAGAACGTAAGCAGCAGCGTTCGGATATGCGACCCGTCGACGTCCGCATCCGTCATGATGATGATCCGGTGGTAGCGGAGCTTCTCCGGGTTGTACTCCTCCTTGCCGATGCCGCAGCCGAGCGCGGTGATGAGCGTCGCGATCTCCGCCGAAGACAGCAGCTTGTCGAAGCGTGCCCGCTCGACGTTGAGGATCTTGCCCTTGAGCGGCAGGATCGCCTGGAAGCGCCGGTCCCGGCCCTGCTTGGCCGAGCCGCCCGCCGAGTCGCCCTCGACGAGATACAGCTCGCACTGCGCCGGGTCCTTTTCCTGGCAGTCGGCGAGTTTGCCGGGGAGCCCCATGCCGTCCAGGACACCCTTGCGGCGCGTCATTTCCCGGGCCTTGCGCGCGGCCTCGCGAGCGCGCGCGGCATCGACGATCTTTGCGGTGATGACGCGCGCGTCGTTGGGCCGCTCCTCGAGGAACTGGCGCAGCTTCTCGGCGATGATTTCCTCGACTGCCGGCCTGACCTCCGAGGACACGAGCTTCTCCTTGGTCTGCGAGGAAAACTTCGGCTCGGGCACCTTGCAGGAGAGCACGCAGGCAAGCCCCTCGCGCATGTCATCCCCCGTGGTCTCCACCTTCGCCTTCTTGGCGAGATCGGTCTCCTCGATGTACTTGTTCAGCACCCGCGTCATCGCGGCGCGTAGCCCCGTCAAGTGGGTACCGCCGTCCTTCTGCGGGATGTTGTTCGTGAAGCAGATGACGTTCTCCTGGTAGGAGTCGTTCCACTGCATGGCCACGTCGACGCTGATGCCGTCCTTTTCGCCCTGGGCATTGAACACGTTCGGGTGCAGGACGGCCTTGGCGCGGTTCATGTATTCGACAAAGCCCTTGACCCCGCCCGCAAACGCGAAATCCTCTTCCTTGCCCGCGCGCTGGTCGACCAGCACGATGCGAACGCCGTTGTTGAGGAAGGAAAGCTCGCGCAGCCGGCGAGCGAGGATGTCGTAGTGAAAGTCGACGTTGCCGAAGACCTGCCGGGAGGCGAGAAAGTGGACCTCGGTGCCGCGCTTCTCCGTGACGCCGGCCACCCGCAACGGCGCCGTCGCCACGCCATCGGCGAATTCCATCTGGTGAACCTTGCCGTCTCGCCAGATCGTCAGCCGCAGCCAGCTCGACAGCGCGTTGACCACCGACACGCCGACGCCGTGCAGCCCGCCTGAAACCTTGTACGTGTTGGAATCGAACTTCCCGCCGGCATGCAGCTCGGTCATCACGATCTCGGCCGCCGAGCGCCGCTGCTCGTCATCTTCCTTCACGCCGGTCGGGATGCCGCGCCCGTTGTCGAGCACGGAGATCGAATTGTCGGTATGGATCGTGACGACGATCTCGTCACAGTAGCCGGCGAGCGCCTCGTCGACGGCGTTGTCGACCACCTCGAACACCATGTGATGCAGCCCGGTTCCATCGGAGGTGTCGCCGATGTACATGCCCGGGCGCTTGCGCACCGCTTCCAGGCCTTTCAGGACCTTGATGCTGTCCGAATCGTATTCGCCCGGTTCGGGGCGCTGCTGCTCGGGATCACCCACTATCGCTTCCTTTTCAGATCCTCATCGGCATGACGACGTACTTGAAGTCGGGCTCCGCCGGAAATTGGAGCAGGGCGCTCGAGGCCGCGTCGCCAAAGCGGCACTCCACCTCGCTTGCGCCCACGTTGTTCAGGACGTCCAACAGGTAATTCACGTTGAAACCGATGTCGAGCGCGTCTCCGCCGTACTGAACTTCGAGCTCTTCCTGTGCCTCTTCCTGCTCCGCGTTCGAGGAGACGATCTTCAGGCTGCCATCGGTCAGCACCCAGCGCACGCCCCGGAACTTCTCGTTCGACAGGATCGCGGCGCGCTGCAGCGACTGGCGCAGCACCTCGCGATCGATCTTCACTGCGTTCTTGTGCTGCGTCGGGATGACCCGGGTGTAGTCGGGGAACTTCCCGTCCACCAGCTTGGTGACGAGCTCGACCTCGCCGAACTGGAAGGCCGCCTGGGTCGCGGACAGCTCGAGTTTGACCTCGTCATCGCTGTCGGCCAGCAGCTTGGAGAGCTCGATCACCGTCTTGCGCGGCACGATGACTTCGATGCGCGGCAGGTTGGCGGCGAGCCCCATGGAGGCATACGCCAGCCGGTGCCCATCGGTCGCCACCAGACGCAACTGGCGGTCCTCGACCAGCACGAGAAGCCCGTTGAGGTAGTAGCGGATATCCTGCTGCGCCATCGCGTACTGCACCAGCCCGAGGAGCTTGCGCATGGCCTTTTGCGGCACGGCGAAGCGCGCGACTTCCCCGCCGGGCCGGGCGAGCCGCGGAAAGTCCTCGGCCGGCAGCGTCTGCAAAGTGAACCGGCTCTTGCCGGCCTTGACCTGGATCCTCTTGTCCTGCTGCGTGACGGTGACCTCCGCGCCGTCCGGCAGGGCGCGAAGAATGTCGACCAGCTTCCGGGCGCCCACCGTCACCGGCTTGGTCTCCGCGCCCGCCGCGATCGCCGAACGCGCGGTGATCTGGATCTCGATGTCGGTCGCGAGAAACGACAGCACGCCGTCGGCCTGGTCGATCAGCACATTCGACAGGATCGGCAGCGTGTGGCGTCGCTCGATGATGCCGCTGACCGCAGACAGAGGGCCCAGTAGTTCGTCTCGCTTTGCTTTTACGAGAGCCATTATTAATTCCTAGTAATCGTTAATAGAGCGGCCGAGTTGCTCAAGATCGAGCCTTTCCCTCTTCCCGCCAAGAGCTTGCCCCCGTCGCTGGCGGAGGAAAAGCTGTGGATGGCGTGTGTGCGCCCGGGGGTGAATTTCCGCCGATGCGCCGGCCGCCGCGTTGCGCACAATCGACTCAGGGATTATCCACAGGGCTTTCATCCCTTCAGTACCTGCTCCAGCACGAGATAGTCCCGATTGAGGACCGAGTCCTTCTTGCGCAGCGTCGAGATCGTGCGGCAGGCATGCAGCACCGTGGTGTGATCCCGGTTGCCGAAGGCCTCGCCGATCTCCGGCAGGCTCATCGGGGTCAGGTCCTTGGCGAGGGACATGGCGACCTGCCGCGGACGGGCTACGTTGCGGCTGCGCTTCTTCGAGTGCATGTCCGAGATCTTGATCTTGAAATACTCGGCGACGGTCTTCTGGATGCCGTCGACGCTGATCTGCCGGTTGACGACGTGCAGGATGTCGCGCAGCGCCTCCCGGGCCATCTCGAGCGTCATCTCGCGACCCGTGAACCTCGCGAAGGCGAGCACCTTCTTGAGGGCGCCTTCCAGCTCGCGAACGTTGGAGCGGACGTTCTTGGCGATGAAGAACGCGATCTCCTCCGAAACCTGGGCACCCTCGGCTTCCGCTTTCTTGAGCACGATGGCGACCCGCATCTCCAGCTCGGGAGGCTCGATGGCCACGGTCAGCCCCCAGCCGAAGCGGGAGATCAGCCGCTCCTCCATGCCCAGGATCTCCTTCGGATAGGTATCGCAGGAGATCACGATCTGCTTGTGCGCTTCGACAAGCGCGTTGAAGGCGTAGAAGAACTCCTCCTGCGTACGCCCCTTGTTGGAGAAGAACTGGATGTCGTCGATGAGCAGCAGGTCGAGCGAGTGGTAGTAGCGCTTGAACTCGTCGAACGACTTCTGCTGGTAGGCGCGCACCACGTCCGTCACATACTGCTCCGCGTGGGTATAGCGCAGCTTCGCCTGCGGGCGCAGCGCCGCGAGGTGGTTGCCGATGGCCTGCAGCAGGTGCGTCTTGCCGAGGCCGACACCGCCGTAGATGAACAGCGGGTTGTAGGAGATGCCGGGATTCTCGGCGACCTGGATCGCGGCGGCACGGGCAAGCTGGTTGGCCTTGCCGGTGACGAAGCTGTCGAACGTGAACAGCCGGTTGAGCCGGGCGCGGTCCCGGGCGGCCGGTGCAGCGGCCTCCGCTCTCGGCTCCGGCGGGCGGGCCGGCGCGGCCTCCAGGCGCAAGAGCACCAGCCGCAAGACGAGCTCGCGTCCGGCGGCTTCCGCCAGCAGGCGCTCGATGCGCGGCGCGAACCGCTCGCGGACGAGTTCGAGGACGAAGCGATTCGGAGCTGCCAGCACCAGCGTATCGGATTCGCCCAGGCCGGTCTCGACGGACAGCGGCCGGATCCAGGTGCTCATCTGCTGCGCGGGAAGCTCCTGCTCCAGACGTCGCAGGCAGGCGTCCCAGAGGCTTTGCATGTGTTCTCGGCGGTCTCGCGCAGCGTGGTTATGAGGAGCCCCGCCGGGGCCACGCTCTACGCGCCGGCGAGGATAGAAATTTTACCCCTTCCGTGCATCGTTATCCACAGGCGCGAGCGTCGCGACGAGCAACGGTCGCCACGATTGACAATGGCGAGCGCCGCAGGCTCTAATACCGCCCTTTTTCGCCGCGAGTACCTCGATGAAGCGTACCTACCAGCCTTCCAAGACGCGCCGTGCGCGCCGGCACGGATTCCTTGTCCGCAGCCGCACCGTGGGCGGCCGGTCGGTGCTTCGCGCGCGCCGCGCTCGCGGGCGCAAGCGCCTTTCGGCATAGTCCCGAGAGGGGTGTGCCGGAGCGCGGCAAGCGGACGGGCTTCGGATTCGGGCCGGACCGGCGCCTCTCGCGTCGCGGCGAATTCGAGCGGCTGCTGACGCAGGGCAAGCGGCGCAACCTCGCGGGCTACACTTTCTTCCTGGAAAAGCGGGAAGAAGGTCCGCCGAGGCTTGGGATCCTCATCTCACGAAAGCACTCGGCGAGGGCAACGGAGCGAAATGGCATCAAGCGGTGCATCCGGGAAGCTTTCAGGCTCGAGCAGGCGCGCCTCGAGGGCTTCGACATGCTGATTCGGCCGCCTTATGGCGCGCGCGCGTCGGCAGAGATGCTTTCGCGAGTCCGGGAATTGCTTTGCAAGGTGGCCGCGTGATCGCCACGCCTCTTCGAATGGCCCTGCGCGGCTATCGGTACTTCGTCAGCCCGCTGCTCGGGCCCTCTTGCCGCTTCCATCCGAGCTGCTCGCAGTACGCGGAGGAAGCGCTGGAGGACCATGGACTGCTGCGCGGAGGATGGCTGGCGGCGCGGCGCGTGTGCCGATGCGGGCCTTGGCATCCGGGAGGCTTCGACCCCGTGCCGCCTCGCAAGGATCGATAGATCGGCATTCACGCTTCCATGGATACCCAGCGTCTCATCCTGTTCTTCATCTTCAGCTTTTCGCTCCTGCTTCTGTGGGACGCGTGGCAGAAGGAGCAGCATCCCAAGCCGCCCCCGGCGGCGGCTGCGCGACAGGCCCCCGGCGTGCCGACGCCGAGCGCGCCGCTGGGCAGCGCACCCCAGGCGGCAACCCCCGAAAAGCCGGCCGCCGCCGTGGTACCGGGCGTCGCGGCGGCGGGCGCGGCCGCGCCGGTCGTCGCTTCCGAGAAGATCGAGGTGAAGACAGACCTCGTCGAAGCGCAAATCGACACGCTCGGCGCCACCCTGACTCGCCTGGAGCTGCGCAAGCACAAGGATGTCGAGGATCCCGCCAAGGATTTCGTGCTGTTCGGTCCAACACACCACTACGCCGCACAGAGCGGTCTGATCGGCGACGGCATGCCGAACCACCGCTCGCCTTGGCGAGCGCTCCCGGGAGAGCGCAGCCTCGGCGCCTCGGCGGAAAAGCTTCAGGTCCGCTTTGCCGCGGACGGCCCGGGTGGCGTCACGGTCGAGAAGACCTACACGTTCCACCGCAACAGCTACCTGGTGGATGTCGAGTTCGAGATCAGGAATTCCGGCGGCACGCCGGTCTCGGCGTACGCGTACTTTCAGGTCGTTCGCGACGACGGGTCGCCGGCCGGCCAGAACCGCATGATGTACGTGTACACGGGGCCTGTGTACTACACGAAGGAACGCGCATTCCACAAGATCCAGTTCTCGGACGTCGAGAAGGGAAAGGTGGACCTTCCCAAGGAGGCGACCGACGGCTGGGTCGGCATGATGCAGCACTATTTCGTGGCGGCGTGGATCCCGCAGGAGAAGGTGGCCAGGGAATACTTCATGCGGAAGCTTCCCGACGGCCTGTACGCTTCCGGCGTCATCGTGGCGCCGCCGGCGGCGGGGCCGCAGGCGGCCTCGCGCGTCTCGGTACGCCTGTTTGCCGGCCCGGAGGAGCAGCAGCGCCTCAAGCAGGCCGCCCCCGGGCTCGATCTGGTGGTCGACTACGGGTGGCTGGCGATCATCGCGTGGCCGCTGTTCTCCGTGCTCGAGTTCTTCCACGGCTGGACCGGCAACTGGGGCTTCGCGATCATCCTGCTGACCATCAGCATCAAGTTGCTGTTCTTCCCGCTATCGGCCGCGAGCTACAAGTCGATGGCTAGGATGAAGCTGGTCACCCCGCGCCTTACGAAGATTCGCGAGATGTACGCGAACGATCGCGCGCGGATGAACCAGGCGATGATGGAGCTGTACAAGACCGAGAAGATCAACCCGCTCGGGGGCTGCTTTCCGATTCTGGTGCAGATCCCGGTCTTCATCGCGCTGTACTGGACCCTGCTCGCGGCGATCGAACTGCGCCACGCCCCCTTCATCCTCTGGATCCACGACCTGTCGGCGCAGGACCCGTACTACGTGCTGCCCATCCTGATGGCGGCGAGCATGGTGCTGCAGACACGCATGAATCCGGTGCCGCCCGATCCGGTGCAGGCCAAGGTCATGCAGTTCATGCCCTATGTGTTCAGTGTGTTCTTCTTCTTTTTCCCGGCCGGCCTGGTGCTGTACTGGCTGGTGAACAACATCCTATCCATCCTCCAGCAGTGGCAGATCCAGCGCATGTTCAATCGCGACAGGTCTGCCCATGGAAAGCGCTGACCGGCCGGACCACGTCCCGGACACCATCGCAGCGATCGCGACGCCACAGGGGATGGGCGGTATCGGGATCGTGCGAGTATCGGGCCCCGGCGCACCCGAAGTCGCGCGCCGGCTGATTGGCCGGCTGCCGGCCGCACGCCGAGCGACCCGCGCGAGCGCGCGCGATGCGCGCGGCGAGCTCATTGACGAAGGACTGGCGCTCTATTTTCCTGCGCCCGCTTCGTATACCGGCGAGCCGGTATTCGAGTTTCAGGGGCACGGCGGGCGCGTGGTCCTGCAGTCGGTCCTCTCCGCTTGCGTCGACGCCGGCGCGCGCGTCGCGGACCCCGGAGAGTTCACGCGTCGGGCGTTTCTCAATGGACGGCTCGACCTCGCGCAGGCGGAAGCGGTTGCCGATCTCATCGAGGCATCGAGCCGCGAAGCCGCGAGCTCTGCGCTGAGATCGCTGCGCGGCGAATTCTCTGCAGCGATCAACTCGCTGGTCGCGGGGCTCACCGAGCTTCGCGCGCTCACCGAAGCGATGCTCGATTTTCCCGAGGAGGAGATCGATGCGCTGCACCGGAGCGACGCCGAGTCCCGGCTGGTGCAGGTACGCGGGGACCTCGACGACGTCCTCCACAAGAGCAGGCAGGGGAGCCTGCTTCGTGCCGGGATACACGTCGCGATCGTCGGACGCCCGAACGTGGGCAAGTCCAGCCTTCTGAACCGGCTCGCAGGGGAGGAACGCGCGATCGTGACGCCGGTCGCCGGAACGACACGGGACGCCCTGCGCGAATCGATCCTGGTCGACGGCGTTCCGCTGGTGGTCGTGGATACGGCGGGGTTGCGTTCGGCGGGGGACATCGTCGAACGCATGGGCATCGAGCGCACGCAGCGTGAGATGTCGCGGAGCGATCTCCTGGTCACCGTGTTCGAGGCGGGCCGACCCATCGAGCCTCTGGCTGACTTGCCGACCGGCGTGGCGTGCCTGCAGGTCTTCAACAAGCTGGACCTGGCGCCCGGTTTCTCGCCGCCGAAGGGCGCGGTCGCCGTCTCGGCGAAGACCGGCGAGGGGATGCCCGCATTTCGAGCCGCACTGCTGAAGGCCGCCGGCTGGGGTGGCGCCGGTGAATCGGTCTATCTGGCCAGGGAACGACACCTTCGGGCGCTGCGGCGCGCCGGGCGGCATCTGGACTCGGCGGCCGGCGAGCTGAAACGGTGGGAGATCTTCGCCGAAGAGCTGCGCCTGGCCCAAGACGCACTTTCGGAGATCACGGGTGCGGTCACGGCCGACGATCTGCTCGGCGAGATCTTCAGCCGGTTCTGCATCGGCAAGTAACGGGTGCGGGCCGCTCGCGACAGTTGGCTGAACCCCATACTGGCCGTCGCCCTGTGCGCGGCGGCAGGGGCGACCTTCGCCTGGCTGCATGTGCCCATCCCGTGGATGATCGG